>CAZJJO010000029.1:0-20725 GCA_964546375.1 uncultured Gemmatimonadota bacterium | reverse complement strand
CGGACCGCCAGGCCGCCGGCGCGGCGCAGACGCTCGGCGTGGCCCGCCGCGCCGTTCCCCGTCCCCACCGCGAGCACGTGGGGGCGGTCCGGATCACCGGTGGGGAGGAAGAGGGTCTCGTCCTCCCTTCCCCGGAACGCCCCCTGCTCCCGACAGCGGGCCAGCGCCCCGTCCAGCCAGCGGTCGGCCGCCGCGGCGCCCTCCGGGAGCCGCCCTTCCCCGCCGACGGGCACGGCGAGCAGGTCCACCCCGGCCTCGGCCGGCGGTCCGGCGCTCGCCTCGATCCGGCGCTCCGGACCGTCCTCCCGGCTCAACCGGCCCTCCCGGCCCGGGATCGGGATCGGGAAGCGGGGTCGATCACGCCCGCCCCTCCAGGTGCTCGACGATCCGGGTGGCGAACTCGGAGGTGGCGACCTTCGTGGCCCCCTCCATCTGACGCTCCAGGTCGTACGTCACGTGCTTCTCCCGGATGGTCGCCGTCACGGCGTCCTCGATCGCCTCGGCGGCCTCCCCCCAGCCCATGTGCTCGAGCATCATGACGCCCGAGAGGATCAGCGAGGTGGGGTTCACCTTGTCCATCCCCGCGTACTTCGGGGCCGTGCCGTGGGTGGCCTCGAAGAAGGCGATCTCGTCGCCGATGTTGCCGCCCGGCGCCATGCCCAGCCCGCCCACCTGCGCCGCCGTGGCGTCCGAGAGATAGTCCCCGTTCAGGTTGGGCAGGGCGATGTAGTCGTACTCGTCCGGGCGCAGGAGCACCTGCTGGAACATCTGGTCGGCGATCCGATCCTTGATGACCACCTTGCCCTCGGGGCGCTCGCCGTCGTGCTCCTCCCACAGCTCGTCCTCCGTGATCGTGCGGTCCGGGAAGCGCTCGCGGGCGACCTCGTAGCCCCACTCCCGGAAGGCGCCCTCGGTGTACTTCATGATGTTGCCCTTGTGGACCAGCGTCACCGAGTCGCGCCCGTCGGCGATGGCGTCCCGGACGGCCATCGCCACCAGCCGCTTGGTGCAGAACTCCGAGATCGGCTTGACCCCGATGCCGCTGCCCGGACGGATCTCGGCCCCCATCTCCTCGACCAGGAACCGACGCACCCGCTCGACCTCGTCGCTGCCCGCCTCCCACTCGACGCCCGAGTAGACGTCCTCGGTGTTCTCACGGTAGACCACCACGTCCATCTTCTCGGGTTCCCGGACCGGCGACGGGGTCCCGGGCAGCCAGCGGGCCGGCCGGACGCAGGCGTAGAGGTCGAGCTCCTGACGGATGGACACGTTGAGCGAGCGGATGCCGCCGCCCACGGGCGTGGTCAGGGGGCCCTTGATGGCGACGCGGAACTCCCGGGCCGCGTTCAGCGTCTCCTCGGGCAGCCACTCGCCGGTGACCTCCCTGCCCTTCTCCCCGGCGAAGACCTCCATCCACTGGATCTCCCGGCGTCCCCCGTAGGCGGCCCGGACCGCGGCGTCGAAGACGCGGACCGCGGCCCCCCAGACGTCGGGGCCGATCCCGTCGCCCTCGATGAAGGGGACGATCGGCCGATCCGGAACGTCCAGGCCCTCGTCGGTGATCCGGATCGCCTCGCCCTCGGGGGGCACCTCGGCGTGCTCGTAGTCGTACCTGGGCATCTCGACGGTCCCTCGGCTGGAGGTGGAAGATCGCGGCGCGAACCCCGGGGCCGCGGTCGGCCGCCCGGCGGGTCCGGGGCGGCGTCCGTCGGCGGCGAAACGGGGGAGGCCCGAACTTATCACGGCCTCCCGACCCTCGCAGGGGCTCGGGAGGCGGGGGCGGAGGACGGCCCGGGAGCGGGCCGGAGGAGGCGGGTCGGCCCTACCGCCGCTCCAGCGGGACGAAGGGCCGGTCGGTGGCCCCGACGTACTCGGCCCGGGGCCGGATCAGGCGGTTGTCGGCGTGCTGCTCCATCACGTGGGCCGACCAGCCGCCCGCGCGGCCGGCGGCGAACAGCGGCGTATAGAGGTCCAGCGGGATGCCCAGCGTGTAGTAGACCGGGGCGCAGTAGAAGTCGACGTTGCAGTTGATGCCCTTGCGGTCGAGCATCGTCTCCTCGACCCGGCGGGCGATGTCGAACCACTTCGGCTCGCCCAGCGACTCGGTCAGCTCCTTCGCCATCCGCCGGAGATGGGTCGCCCTCGGATCCTCGGTCCGGTACACCCGGTGACCGAAGCCCATGATCTTCTTCTGCGACAGCGCCTCGTCGACCCAGCCCTCGGCCGACTCGAGGTCGCCGATCTCCAGCAGCATCCGCATGGCGGCCTCGTTGGCGCCGCCGTGCAGCTCCCCCTTCAGGGCGCCGATGCCGCCGGTGACCGCCGAGTAGAGGTCCGAGAGGGTGGAGGCGATGACGCGACAGGTGAACGTCGAGGCGTTGAGCCCGTGATCCAGGTAGAGGAGCAGCGAGGTGTCCAGGGCCCGGGCCTCCACCTCCCGCGGCCGCTCCCCCCGCAGCATGTAGAGGAAGTTCCCGGCGTGGCCGAGCTCCGGGTCCGGATCCACCGGATCGCTCCCCTCCCGCAGGCGGTGGAAGGCCGCGATGGCGGTGGGGATCTTCGCCACCAGCCTCAGGGCCTTCCTGCGGTTCGCCTCGGGCGAGTTGTCCTCGGCCTCGTCGTCCATGTTGCCCATGGCCGAGACCGCCGTCCGGAGGGCCGCCATGGCCGGGGTGTCGTCGGGGAGCGCCCGCAGGGTGGCCAGCACCGGCTCGCCGAGCGGCCGGGCCTCGGCCAGCCGGCTCCGGAAGGAGGAGAGCTCGTCGCCGTCGGGCAGACGGTCGTTCCACAGCAGGAAGAGGGCCTCGGGGTAGCTGGCGTTCTCGGCCAGCTCGTGGATGTTCACGCCCCGGTAGAGCAGCACCCCTTCCTCGCCGTCGATGAAGCTCAGCTCGGTCTCGGAGGCGACGACCCCTTCCAGACCCTTCGCCACGATCTTCTCGGCCATCTTCCTGTGCCTTTCCCTGTCGGTGTCAGCGGTCCCGGTCGGTCTCCGGAACGTGCAAGAACCGTGACAGTCGGACGGGCCCGGAGCGGCCCGATGGGTCCGGGGTCGCGGCCCTCTTCGTCGGGAGCCGGTCGGGGGAGGCGGCCCCCCGGCGAACGCGGCCGCCGCGCGGCGAGCCTCCCGCGGCCTCCGCGCCGCGGCGGACGGGGACATACCTCGACCCCGGGACGTCCGCTCCCGGGGTCGAGGTGCGGATCCGACGGGGCGGAGATCGACTCAGCCCGCGGCGGCCTCCTTCTCGGCGTCGCGGAACTCGGACTTCAGCTCGTCGGCGCCCATGTCCTCGAACGCCCCCGCCGGCAGATGCACCCGACGCTGGGGCTGCTGCGGATCGGAGAAGCAGACGAAGATCACCGCCTCGTACTCGGTCTCGCCGTCCTCCTCGTCCGGATCGGGCCAGTACACGTCCCGGGACGCGCGCCAGGCCTTCCAGCGCCGCCCCTCGTCGTCGTAGAAGTGCTTGGTCATACGCGTCCCTCGGAAGCTCCTGAAGAAGCGTCGGGGCGACCGGACGGTCGCCGCCGTGCCGGCTCGCAGGTCGGAGCCGAAAAGATAAGTCTCGGGCGCCCGACTGTCCACCATTCGGAGGCGCTTCACCTCCACTCACACACGAGGTGATCCCGTGCAAGCCATGTCGATGCAACGAGGTGCGCCTTCCGGTGGTTCCGCTCCTCCGGTCGCCGGCCGATCGGCCGTCGGCCGCGACGCCGGGAGCCGGCTCAGTCGCTCAGTCGTCCAGCTCCTCGAGACGCCCGCCGAGGGCGAGCCCGGCGGCCATGCCCCCGATGAGGACGACGAGCAGGAGGGTGACCAGCAGGTAGTAGACGGTGGCGCTCATGGTCGGCTCCCCGGTGACGGCGCGCGGTGCAGGTCGGTCCGCCCGGCCGATGCGACGGCGGCCGGGCGCGCGGTGAGGATGCGATCCTCCGCCGCCCGTGTCCACCCCCGTACCCCCGGGTCCGGTCCCGTGCCGCCCGGATCGCGGAGGCCGCGGTCCTCCGGGCCGCGGCCCCGACGGACGGTTGCGGCCCCGGCGGCGACCGCTCTAACGTCGGGTTCCGACCTCGATCCGCCCCTTTCCCACCGCCATACGAGGAGCCCGCATGACGACCGGCACGGGACCGCAGACCCGGGAGCGCGTCCGGGAGGCCGAGCGATGGAGCGCCCGCAACTACGCCCCCCTGCCCGTGGTCCTGGAGCACGGGGAGGGATGCTGGGTCCGCGACGTGGACGGCAACCGCTACCTGGACATGCTCAGCGCCTACTCGGCCCTGAACCAGGGCCACCGGCACCCGGACGTGATGGCGGCCCTGGAGGAGCAGGCCGGCCGGATCACGCTCACCTCCCGGGCGTTCCACAACGACCGGATGGGCGGCTTCCTGCGCCGGCTGTGCCGGGTGACGGGCTACGAGAAGGCGCTGCCGATGAACACCGGGGCCGAGGCCGTGGAGACGGCCATCAAGGCGGCCCGGAAGTGGGGCTACCGGCACAAGGGCGTCCCCGAGGACGAGGCGGAGATCATCGCCTGCGAGAACAACTTCCACGGCCGGACCACGACGATCGTGGGCTTCTCCACCGAGCCCCAGTACCGCGACGGGTTCGGGCCGTTCACGCCCGGCTTCACCACCATCCCCTTCGGCGACGCCGACGCCCTGGAGGCGGCCGTCTCCGAGCGGACGGTGGGCTTCCTGGTGGAGCCGATCCAGGGCGAGGGCGGGGTGGTGGTGCCGCCCGAGGGGTACCTGGCCCGCTGCGCCGAGATCTGCCGGGAGCACGACGTCCTCCTGCTCAACGACGAGATCCAGACGGGGCTGGGCCGGACGGGCCGGCTGTTCGGCGGCGACTGGGACGGGGTGCGGGGCGACGTGCTGATCGTCGGCAAGGCCCTGGGCGGCGGCGTCTACCCGGTGTCGGCGATCCTCGCCGACGAGGAGGTGATGCGGGTCTTCTCGCCCGGCGACCACGGCTCCACCTTCGGCGGCAACCCCCTGGGGGCCGCGGTGGGCGAGGCCGCCCTCCGGGTGATCGTCGAGGAGGAGCTGCCGGACCGGGCCCGCCGGCTGGGCGACTGGTTCATGGAGCGGCTGCGGGCGATCGACAGCGAGCACGTCGACCACGTGCGCGGCCGCGGGCTGATGATCGGGGTCGTGATCCGGGAGTCGTCGGGCACCGCGCGCCCCTTCTGCGAGGAGCTGATGCGCCGCGGCATCCTGGCCAAGGAGACCCACGGACAGGTCATCCGGTTCGCGCCGCCGCTGGTGATCGAGCGCGAGACTCTGGAGGGGGCGCTGCCCGACATCGAGGCCGTGATCCGGGGGGAGGGCGTGGAGCTGGACGCCTGACGGACATAGCGAAAGGGGCCGGCCCCGGAGGCCGACCCCTCCCGCCCTCCGGTCGGCGAGCGTCCGTCAGCCGACGTCCACCTCGATCTTCCGGGTCTGCGCCTCGGGCTGCTTGGGCAGGTGGACCCGCAGCACGCCGCGGTCGTAGGTGGCGCCGACCTCGTCGGCGTTCACCGAGTTCGGCAGGGAGAAGGCGCGGCGGAACTCGCCGGTGGCCCGCTCCCGCAGGTGGTAGGTCCGGCCCTCCTGGTCGTGGTCAGCCGTTCGGCGGCCGGTGATGGCCAGGACGCCCTGGTCGATGGTGACCTCGAGGTCGTTCCGGTCGAAGCCGGGGATCTCCAGGGTCACCTCGTAGGCGTCGTCGGTCTCGAGCAGGTTGGCGGCCGGCGTCCAACCGGCGGCGCTCCGGCCGGCCGTCCGACCGTCGAACATGTCGTCGAAGAGCCGGTCCATCTCGTGGCGCAGGTCGGACAGGCGCCGGGCGCCCCGGGTGCCTCGCGTCGTCGGCAGCATCGTCGTCACCTCCTCGTCTCGTGGTGGTGCCTCGTCTCGTCTCGGGCGCCGGGCCGGCTTCGGCTCCCGGCCCGGCGCCGCCCTGTGCTCGGGACGGCGTCGCGCCGTCACGCGTGGGATCGTGGGTGCAACCGGCGTGCCCGGCGAGAGGGGGGCGAAACTGCCATTCTTGCAGGGCGCGGCGGCCCGGATCGCCGCCCGCGCCGGCGGCGCCTGCCACCGTGACGAGGCTCCCCGGCCCTTCCGGGCGGACGGGCCGCGCCGAGCGGGTCAGCCGCCGGTCCGGCGGGCGCGCACCTCCGGGAGCCGCTCCCGGAGCCGATCGACCACCCGGTCCACCAGCTCCTGGGCCGTCTCCTTCGAGCGGGGCTCGTCCTTCAGGTCCTCGTAGGCCACCGGCTCGCCGAAGTGGACCACCACCCGCTTGCCGAAGCGCGGGAAGCGGCTCCCCACCGGGAGGACCTCCTGCATGCCGTCGATGGTGACGGGGATCACGGTCGGTCGGGTGCCCAGGGTGACCAGGCCGGCCCCCGGCTGGCCGTCGCCGATGGAGCCGTCCCGGGTCCGGGTCCCCTCCGGAAACAGGATCATCACCCCGTCCCGCAGGGCGCGGGTCATCCGGTAGAGCGCCCGGATGTCCCGACGGCCCTCGCGGATGGGGATGGCCCGCCAGAGGTCCGACAGCAGTGCCATCAGGGGGTTGGAGAAGAAGTTCTCCTCGGCGGCCGGGTTCCAGGGACAGAGCCAGGGCTTCCACCACGACTGCGGGTAGTAGGCGGCCAGGCCCACCAGCCAGCTGTCGATCATCGACTGGTGGTTGCTCAGCAGGAGGGTGTTGGGCTCCTGCGGCACCCGCTCCCGGCCCACCACCTCGGTCCGGTTGAAGACGAAGAAGAGGAGGAAGCCCAGGACCGCGGTGAGGTTGGTCCAGAGGTAGCTCGCGAACGGGAGGAGCCGGTTGAACAGCTCGCCCCGGTGCTCGGCTCGGTAGGCTTCCCGGGCGCTCACGGCCGGCGGGGCCCTACATCCGCTGGTAGCCGGGGCCGCTGCCCCCCTCGCGGGGCGTCCAGCGGGGCCCGAGGACGTCGGTGGCCTTGCAGTCGATGCAGTTCGGGGCGTTCACCACGAGCTCCCCGTCCTCGACCTCGTAGACCCCCGCCGGGCACATGTGGCGGTAGAACTCGGCCACCTCCTCCGGCGGCGTCTCGCCCACCACCAGGTGGGAGGGGATGTCGTCCCGGGTGGTGTTGCCGGACCGGTAGACGCCGTCCTCCTTGCTCACCGCGAGCTCGCCCCCGGGCGGCGGCTCCTCGGGGCCCGGTCGACGGGGCTCGGCCGCGTCCTCGGGCGCCTCGATCCGCCCGCCCGGGAAAGCGCCCCGGGTGGCGGTCATCACCGCCGCCCTGAGGGAGCCGCCCCACAGGCCGCCCTCCTTGTAGGCCAGGCGCATGTTGCGGGTCCTGCGGAGGTCCTCGGCGACGAAGCTGTCGCGCAGCCGGCGGTCGTAGCCGGACAGCCCCTCGCGGGAGAGGTCGTCCGCCTTCAGGGCCTCGTGGAGGGTTCGGCCGGCGAAGATCCCGGACTGCACGGCGTAGTGGATGCCCTTCAGCGACGGGACGTCCACCAGGCCGGCGGCGTCGCCGACCACCAGCAGCCCGTCGTCGTGGAGCCGCTCGGGCAGCGACCACCAGCCCCCCTCGGGGATCGTCTTCCCGCCCCACTCCACCATCTCGCCCCCTTCAAGGCGGGGCCGCACCAGGGGATGCTCCTTGAGGCGCTGAAGCAGCCGGTGGACGTCCAGCCGCTGGTCGGGGTAGTCGAGCCCCACCACCAGGCCCACCGCCAGCAGGTCGTCGGCCATCGGGTAGAGGAAGCTCCCGCCGAAAGCGTCGTCCGGGAGGGGCCACCCCAGGGTGTGGACGATGGCCTCGGGCGCCCGCTCCACCTCCCACAGCTCCTTGACGCCCAGCGCGTAGATCTGCGGGTTCTCGGCTCCCACGCCGCGCCACCGACGCCACGCCTGGGTGAGGCTCCCCCTCGTGCCCTCGGCCAGGACGGTGGCCCGGGCCCGGACGTCGGTCGGGGGGAAGTAGCCGCTCCCCGGCTCGCCGTCCCGGTCCAGCCCCGCCGGGGTGGTCCGGACCCCGAGCACCCGGCCCTCCTCCACGAGCAGCGAGTCGGCCGGAAAGCCGGTGAAGACGTTGACGCCCAGGTCCTCGGCCCGCTCGCCCATCCAGCGGACGACCTCGCAGATGGAGGCGACGTGGTTGCCGTGGTTGCGCATCGTGGGCGGCGTGGGCAGGCGGAACCGGCGGTCCTCGGTGAGGAGGTAGACCCGGTCGTCGGGGGCCGGGCCGCGGAAGGGCAGCTCGTCCTCCGGGACGTCGGGGAAGAGCCGCCGGAAGGGCCCCGGGTCCACGACGGCGCCCGAGAGGCAGTGCTCGCCCAGGCCCTCCGCCTTCTCCAGCACGCCGATCTCGAGGTCCTCCAGCTCGTCGTCCTCCCGGACGAGGCGGGCGAGCTGGATCGCCCCCGCCAGCCCGGCCGGGCCGCCGCCCACGAAGACGACGTCCAGCGGGACCGCCTCGTCGTCGGGACGCTCCTCCACGATCAGGCGGTCCATGGGCAGGTCGGGCTGATGGTCCGCGGGGCGGAAGCCTTCCCCTGGGTCTTCGCTCATCGATCCCCTCTCACGACGATGGCCGGCGTCGGGCGGCTCGCGCACGGCTTCCCAAAATGGGCCGTCCCGCCGGGGTCGTCCAGCGGCCCGGCCGGGGCGGCCGTCCATCCCCGCCGCTCCCCGTCGAGCGCGGTTTGCCCCGGGGGGCGACGGCTCCCATCCTTCCCCGCAGCCGAGCGCCGACCGTCCCGACCGACCGAAGGGAACCCCTTGTCCCGCGCCCTCCGGGCCCCGATCAGCGTGATGGTGTGGATCCTCTGGGCCCTGATCGTGCTGGCCTGGACCCCGGTCGTCACCCTGACCTTCCTGCTCACCGCCTGGTGGGACCGGCGCCGGTGGTGGGTCGGGCGGGTCTTCCGCCTGGCGGCCGCCACGGCCCTCCGGGTGACCCCGCTGTGGAGCGCCCGGTACGTGGGCCGGCTCCCGGCCGACCGCGACCGGCCCTACGTCGTGGTGTGCAACCACGTCTCGCTGGCCGACGTGGTGGTCCTGGGCGCCCTGCCCTGGGAGATGAAGTGGGTGAGCAAGGCGGCCAACTTCCGCATCCCCCTGCTGGGCCAGATGATGCGGATGGCCGGGGACGTCCGGGTGAAGCGGGACGACCGCGAGAGCCGGAACCGGGCCTACGAGTCGCTGAAGGCGTGGGTGAAGCGCGGGGTGCCGGTGATCATCTTCCCGGAGGGGACCCGCTCGAAGACCGGGGAGATGCTCCCCTTCCGGAACGGTGCCTTCCGGCTGGCCGTCCAGACCGGCACCCCGATCCTCCCCCTGGCGGTCCACGGAACGCGGCAGGCGATCCGGAAGGGCTCGCTGGTCTTCGGACCGGCCGAGGCGCGGGTGGCCATCGGCGACCCGATCCCCGTCGAGGGGCTGGGCAAGGACGACGTGGAGGCGCTCCGGGACCGGGTCCGGGAGGTGGTGCGGGAACAGCGGGACGGGCTGGCGGCCCGGGGCTGAGCCCCCGGGGGGACGGCCTTCGGACCCTCGACGACCGGTCGCCTACCGGTCGCGCCAGGTGTCGGGATGGAAGAGCAGCAGCACGGTGAAGATCTCCAGCCGGCCCACCAGCATCAGGAAGGCCAGCAGGAGCTGGGAGGCCGGGCCCATCCAGCCGTAGTGGTCCACCGCCCCCACGCCGCCGATGCCGGGCCCGATGTTGCCGATGGTCGCCGCCGCGGCCCCGATCGAGGTGGCCAGGTCGTGGCCCATCGCCGCCAGGGCCAGCACCCCGGCCGCGAACAGACCCACGTACAGCAGCACGAAGGCGAGCACCCGGAGAAGCACGTCCTCGGAGAGGACCTTCTTCCCCAGGCGGGTGACCATCACGGCCCGGGGGTGGAGGCTGCGGCGCAGCTCGGTCAGCCCGTGCTTCCAGAGGGTCTGGATCCGGACGGCCTTCATCCCGCCGCCGGTGGACCCCGCCATCCCGCCCATGAACATCAGCGCCACCAGCAGGAGCTGACCGCCCGTGGTCCAGGCCTCGTAGTCCGCCGTCACGTACCCGGTGGTGGTGGCGATCGACACGGTCTGGAAGAGCGCCTCCCGGACCGTCGGCTCCAGCCCCTGCCCGGCCACCGTCCCCTGGCTCCACAGGCCGAGGAACGTCAGTACCGCCGCCCCGCCCAGCACCGCGGTGAAGAAGCGCCACTCGACGTGCTCCCGGTACGGCCGGAACCCCTGGCTCAGGGCCCGGAAGTGGAGCGCGAAGCTGATGCCGGCCAGGTACATGAAGAGGATCGTCACGTACTGCGCGTAGGGCGAGAAGCCCGCCAGCGAGTCGCCGTGGGGAGAGAAGCCGCCGGTGGAGAGCGTCGTGAAGGCGTGGGTCACCGCGTCGAAAACCGACAGGCCGCCCGCCAGGTAGAGCAGCGCCTGGGCCGCGGTGAGGCCGGCGTAGACGTACCAGAGGAGCTTCGCCGTCTGGGCGATCCGGGGCCGGAGCCGCTCGGGCGTGGGCCCGGGGACCTCGGCCCGGAAGAGCTGCATCCCCCCCACGCCCAGGAACGGGAGGACGGCGATCCCCAGGACGATGATCCCCATCCCGCCGAGCCACTGGGTCAGGTTGCGCCAGAACAGGATCCCCCGCGGCAGCGACTCGATGTCGCCGAAGACGGTGGCCCCGGTGGTGGTGAACCCCGACAGGGCCTCGAAGAGCGCCGGCACGGGCGAGGCGAGGACGCCGGTGAGCAGGAAGGGCACCGCCCCGGCCGCCCCGACCGCGATCCACGCCAGGGCGACCACCGCGTAGCCTTCCCGGACCGAGAGGTCCCGCTCCATCCCGGTGGAGCGCCAGGCGAGGGCTCCCACCCCCGCGGTGCCGAGGGCGGTGACCAGGAAGGCACCGGCGTCCCCGTCGCCGTAGACCGCCGCCACCCCCGCCGTGGCCAGCAGGGCCACCGAGAGCGCCATCAGCAGGAGGCCCACCACGTGCACCAGATGGCGGATCCTCATCGGCGTGTCCCCGGCCCCCTCAGGTGAACAGCTCCTGGAACGCCGGCACGGCCTCGGGGAAGGTGAAGACGATCACCCGGTCCCCCGGTCGGACCGCGTCGTCCCCCCGGGGGATGAGGACCTCGTCGTCCCGGATGATGGCGCCCACCACCCCGCGATCGGGGAAGTCCACCTCGCGGAAGGGTCGACCCGCGATGGAGGCGTCCTCGCCCGCCACCACCTCCATGGCCTCGGCCTCGGTCCCCTTCAGGGTGGCCACGCGGCGGACGTCGCCCCGCCGCACGTACCGGAGGATGGCGTTGACGGTGGACATCCGCGGCGAGACCGCCGCGTCCACGCCCACCCGGGACACCAGGGGCGCGTACTCGACCCGGTCGATGAGGCTGACGACCTTGTGGGCGCCCTCGTGCTTGGCCAGCAGGCTCGAGAGCAGGTTGGTCTCGTCGTGGCCGGTGAAGGCCGCGAAGCCGTCGATCCCCTCCACCCCCTCCATCCGGAGGAGGTCCAGGTCGGTGGCGTCGCCGTGCAGGACCAGCGCCTCGGGCAGGGTCTCGGCCAGCTCCCGGCAGCGCTCACGGTCCCGGTCCAGGATGGTGCAGGCGACGTCGTGCTCGGCCAGGTACTCGGCCAGGTAGCGAGCCTCGCGGCTCCCGCCGGCGATCATCACCCGACGGAGCCGGTGGCTCTCGTAGCCGGCCAGCGCCGGGATGGCGGCCATCTCCTCGGCCGCCCCGAGGAGGTACACCTGGTCGTCGACCTCGATGCGGCTGTCCCCGGTGGGGATCTCGGTGCGTCCGTCCCGGACGATGGCCACGGTGGTGTACCGGCGCCCCGACAGCCGCCGGTCCAGCTCGGCCAGGGTGGCGTCCGCCACCTTCGCGCCCTCCCGCACCCGGAGCCCCATGAGCTGGAGCCGGCCGCCCGCGAAGCGGGCCAGCTCGTTGGCGGCCTCGCTGCTCAGGAGCTGGAACGCCTCCCAGGCGCACTCCTGCTCCGGCTTGATCATCAGGTCCACGCCCAGCTCGTTCCCCGAGAGGATGCTGTCGGCCTCGTAGTACTCGGGGTTCGAGATACGGGCGGCCCGGAACCCGACGTCCAGCCGGGAACCCGCCAGCGAGGCGATGAGGTTGACCTCGTCCTTGCTCGTCACTGCCAGCAGCAGGTCCGTCGACCGGATCCCGGCCTCCTCCAGGACCCGGAGGGAGGCGCCGTTGCCCTGGACGACCATCACGTCGAGCTGCTCGCCCACGCGCTCGGCCCGCTCGGGATCGGCCTCGACGACCACCACGTCGTGGTCCTCCGCCGACAGTCGCTCGGCGAGATGGGAGCCCACCTCGCCGGCCCCGACGATCAGCACCCTCACGGCGCGTCCTCCGCTCCGGTCGGCGCCGGCGTCGCCCGCCGCTCCAGGACCTCCAGCACCCGATCCAGCGGCAGCGCCTCGGCCGTGTGGCCGTCCCGGCCCGTCACGGTGGTGGCCCGGAAGAGGCTGTTCAGGGCCGCCTCCTCGGTGGCCTCCACCGCCGCCCGGAACAGGGACGACAGGGTCGAGCCGTCACGGACCCGCTCCGGCGGGTCCCCGTGGGGGCGGGTCGAGAACGCGACGGCGTAGTCGCCCGATCCGTGGGAGGACCAGGACCCGGTCCGGGCGATCCCCAGGAACGTCCGCTCGGCCAGCCGCTGCAGCGCCCGGTGGGCGAGCGGGGCGTCGGTGGCCACGACGATCATCACCGACCCCCCGCCGCGCCGGTCGTGGTCGGCCGGCCCGCCCGACGGGCCGGCGGCCCCGGCCCCCTGGTCCCCGCCGGCCTCCGGCCCGGATCCCCCGTCCGGCGGCGAGGCGTGGTAGCCGGTCCGGCCCAGCGCGCGCCAGACCGGGATCCCCGCCACCCGCAGCCGCCCCCCGTAGTTGGTCTGCGCCAGCACGCCGACCGTCCAGGTCCGGCCGTCGACCGACACCCGGCGCGACGCCGTGCCGATGCCGCCCTTCCACCCCAGGGCCCGTGTGCCCGTTCCGGCGCCCACGCTCCCCTCCTCGACCGCTCCGCCGTCGGCCGCCCGGAGCGCCGCCCGGACGTGCCGGGGCTCGATCGGACGGGATCGGACGTCGCTGAGCCAGCCGTCGTTGGTCTCGCCCACCACCGGGTTGATGGACCGGACGTCCCGGTTCCCCGGCATCGCCAGCATCGTGTCCACCAGGGCGTCGGCGGCCCGGAAGACGCTCAGCGTGCCGGTGAGCAGGATCGGCGTCTCCAGCTCGCCCAGCTCGTTCACCTGGGTCGATCCGACGAGCTTGCCGAAGCCGTTGCCCACCGCCACCGCGGCCGGGACCTTCCGGCGGAACAGGTTGCCCCCGTGGGGGAGGATCGCGGTGACCCCCGTCCGGAGCGAGTCGCCCCTGCGGAGGGTCCGGTGCCCCACCCGCACCCCGTCCACGTCCGTGATCGCGTTCAGCGGGCCCGGATCCAGCCCGCCGATCACCAGGCCCGCCTCCCGGGCCCGGGGTCGCTCCCCGTCCCCCGGGTCCTCGCCCTGGGCCGCGGCCGCGGTCGGTACGGCCAGGGCGGCGGCCAGCAGCGCCGCCGCGGCCCGTCCCGCGAGCCCGCCCACCCTCACGCCGCCGCCTCCCCCGACGGCCGGCCGCCCGCCCGCCGGAGCCAGGCGGAGACGCCGAAGCCCGCGCCCGCCGCCAGCACGATGATGGGACCGGAGGGCAGGTCCAGCCCGAAGGCCTCCGAGAGGCCGTAGGAGCCGAACAGCCCGGACGCGATGAAGAGGGCGCCGGCCACCGTGGCCAGGACCATCATCCGGCCCAGGGTCGCCGACCAGTGGCGGGCCAGCGCCGCCGGGATCGTCAGCAGCGCCACCGCCAGCAGCACCCCGACGACCCGGATCAGCAGGACCACCACCAGCGAGGCGAGGCCCAGCAGGAGGAGCACGAAGGCGTCCACCGGGACCCCCGCCACCTCGGAGAACTCCTCGTCGAACGCGACGGCCCGGAGCTGGCGGCCGAACAGGAACACGGCGCCGAGCACCACCGCGTCCAGCGCCGCCGCGATCCAGAGGTAGCGCGGGGTGACGAACAGCAGGTTCCCGAACAGGTAGGACGTCAGGTCCGGCGCGTACCCCGGCACCGCGGCGACGCACAGGATGCCCACGGCCATCCCCACCGACCACATCATCATCACCAGCGTGTCGAGGCCCTGGTGCAGGCGGCGGTGGGCCAGCCCGACGCCCAGGCCCGAGAGGAGCGCGAAGCCCGCCGCGCCGGCCATCGGGCTGAAGCCCAGCAGGTAGCCGAGGCCGAGCCCGCCGAACGCGGCGTGCGCCATCCCGCCCGAGACCGCCGACGCCTCCTTGACCACCACGTAGGTCCCCATCACCCCGGCGGCCACCGCGGCCAGCAGGCCGGCGGCCAGGGCCCGCCGGAAGAAGGGCGAGGCGAGCGCCTCCGTCATCCCTCCTCCCCCCCGTGGGTGTCCAGCACCCGGTGAGGACCGTGCGCGACCAGCTCGACCTCGCCCCCGTAGGCTTCCTCCAGCGCCTCGCGGGGCATCCGGCCGGTGCCGTGGTAGTGGAGCCGGCGGTTCAGGCAGGCCACGCTCCGGACCTCGCGCGAGAGGACGCCGATGTCGTGGGAGACCAGGACCACCGTCATCCGCTCGGTCAGCCCCTCCAGCAGGCGGTAGATCCGTCGGCCGATCCGCGTGTCCACGCTGGCCGTGGGCTCGTCCAGCAGCAGCAGCTCGGGCTCCATGGCCAGCGCCCGGGCCACCAGCGTCCGCTGGAGCTGTCCCCCCGAGAGCGACCCCACGGGCCGCTCGCCCAGATCCTCCATCTCCACCCGCTCCAGCGCCCGGGCCGCGGCCTCGCGGTCGCGCCCGCTCCAGCCCTGTCCGACGTCCCCGTCGCCGAGGCGGCCCATCAGCACGACCTCCCGGACGAGGATCGGGAAGTCCGCCTGGAAGCGGGCGTGCTGCGGGACGTAGCCGACCCGTCCCCGGGCCTCGGCCGGCGTGCCCCCCAGCACCCGGACCGAGCCCCGGTCCGGCTCGAGCAGCCCCAGGGCCAGCCGCAGGAGGGTCGTCTTGCCCGCGCCGTTCGGCCCGATGATCCCCAGGAAGTCCCCCCGATCGACCCGGAGGTCCACCTCCTCGAGCACGGGGATCCGCCCGAACGAGAACGTGACCCCCTCCAGCTCCAGGGCCGGCCCGGGCGCGCCGGACCGCGGCCCGTCGTCCGGGGCGCCGTCGCCGGTCACGGGGACCTCCCGGCCGGGCGGTCGGCGAACGCCTCCGCCAGGGTCCGCCCGATCGACCGCATGCCCCGGGGCCAGGAGGGGGCCAGCGGATCCACCGTCACCACCCGTCCGCCCGGCAGCTCGTCGGCCACCAGGGCGGCGGCCTCGCGGGAGAACTGCGGCTGGACGAGCACGTCCCGGATCCCCCGCTCCCGGGCCCGCCGGACGAGACGGTCCAGCTCGGCCGGGTTGGGCTCGGTGGCGCCCCGCTGGATGCTCATCTGCTCCAATCCATAGTCGCGCGCAAGGTAGCCCAGCGCCGGGTGGAAGACGAGGAACGCCCGCCCCCGGTGCGGCGCCAGCAGGTCGCCGAGCTCACGGTCGACGGCGTCCACGGCCTCCAGCGCCCGTCGCCGACCGGCCCGGAAGGAGTCGGCGTGCGCCGGCCGCGCCTCGACCAGGGCCTCGGCCACCCGCTCGACCATGGACCGGGCGCAGGCCGGCGACATCCACAGGTGGGGGTCGCCGGCGCCCCGGCGGCAGCCCTCGCCCGAGGGCACCACCCGCAGATCGGGTCGGCCCTCGGTGAGCCGCCCCCGCCACGCCGCCTCGAAGGGGAACCGCGGATGGCCCACCGTGACCCAGATCGAGGCGCCGTCCAGCCGGCGGAGCTGACGGTGGGTCGGCTCGTAGGTGGCGGGGCTCGCCCCGGGCGGCACCAGGACCGCGACGTCCACCAGGTCGCCGCCGACGGCCTCGACGAACCAGCCCACCGGCGGAACCGAGGCCATCACGCCGAGTCGCTCCGCTCCGAACCCGGCGTCCCCGCCCCCGCCGCGCCCGTCGGTCCCGCAGCCCGTCCCGAGCAGGGCCAGGGCCAGCGCCGCCGCGACCCCGACGCCGGCCCACGGCGCCCGCGCCGCCGGGCCGACCGCCGCGCCTCCCCCTCCCCCGCCGGGAGGCCGCTCGTCGCGGCCAGCGGCTCTCGATGGCTGCATGGAACCTCCTCTCCGGAGAAGACCGCGGCCGGGCGGGACCCCCGGCCGCGGGATGGCGGACCCTCGGACCCGCGGTCCGGCGGGGTCCCCGGAACCCGGCAAGATAGGTGCCCCGCCCCTCGGAACAACCGCGGTCGCCCGGGCTTGCCGCCCCCCCACGTGCCCCGTCACCTTGGCGGCATGCGGCACGAGCGCGACGCCGGCGGCGACCCGGAGGTTCTCGAACGGAAGGCCCGCCTGCGGGAGCGGATCTGGTCCCGGCTCGAGGAGGAAGGGGTGGACCGCTTCCCCGGCGCCCGGGGTCGGATCCCGAACTTCACCGGCGCCGAGGAAGCCGCCGACCGCCTCCGCTCCACCGGAGCCTGGACGTCGGCGTCGACGGTGAAGGCGAACCCGGATTCGCCCCAGTGGCCGGTCCGTCAGCGGGCGCTGGAGGACGGCAAGCGGATCTTCATGGCCGTCCCCCGGCTGGCCGAAGAGGACCCCTTCTTCCTGCTCGACCCCGACGACCTCGACGTCCCGCCCCGGAAGGCGACCTCCATCAAGGGCGCCGCCCGCCACGGCCGGACGGTGCCCGTGGAAGCGCTCGAGCCCGTCGACCTGGTGGTGTCCGGCTGCGTCGCGGCCGACCCGGCCGGCGCCCGCCTCGGCAAGGGCGGGGGCTTCAGCGACCTGGAGTACGCCGTGGCCGCCGAGGCCGGGCTCGTGGACCGGGACACGCCGGTGGCCACCACCGTCCACGGGCTCCAGGTGCTGGAGGAGGGACGGATCCCGGTGACGGACCACGACGTCCGCCTGGACCTGGTGGCCACGCCCGACCGCGTGCTCCGGACGGAGGTTTCCCGGGAGCGCCCCCCCGGTATAGACTGGGGTGCGCTGACCGAGGAGAAGATCCGCGAGGTGCCCCTCCTGCAGCGGCTCCGCGGCGAGCGGGAGGGGGCGGGCTGACGACCGGCTCCCGGACGGGGCTCCGGGGGCGCGAATCCACCGCAGAGAGGACGGGGACCATGGATGCTGACGGGTGTGGACACGGAGCGAGGGACCGGACGGGGCCCGGCTCCCGTTCCCGATCGGCCGTGGCCGCCGGGGCGGGCGCGGCGCTGGCGCTGGCGCTGACGGCCGGGGGCCTGAGCGCCCAGGGCTTCAGCGTGAACGAGCACGGAAGCTGCCAGATGGCCCGCGGCGGCACCGGCACCGCGAGCCCCTGCGACGACGGCTCGGCCGTCCTCTTCAACCCGGCGGCCCTGGCCGGGACCGAGGGGGTCACCCTCTCGGCCGGCGGACTGCTCCTCTCGGCCTACGGCGAGTTCACCGAGGACTTCACGTCCGAGACCACCGAGCTGGACAACGACCCGATCCCCGTGCCCCACCTCTACGCCACCTGGGGCGCCACCGACCGGCTCGGGCTCGGGCTGGGCGTCTACGTCCCCTACGGGCTCGAGACGAAGTGGCCCGCGGAGGGCTTCGAGGGCCGCTTCGCCGGCTACGACAACCGCCTCCAGTCCATCTACGTCCAGCCCACGGTGGCCTACCAGCTCAGCGACGCCGTCTCGGTGGGCGGCGGCCCGACCATCGTCGTCGGGTCCGTGGAGCTGAACCAGCGGCTGGACCTGTCGAGGCAGCCCGTCCCGGAGCGGTTCGGACTTCCCCCCGGGACCACCTTCGGCGCGTTCGGCGTCCCCTTCCACACGGACTTCGCCGATACCAACCTGGACGCCAGCGGCGCCACCGGGATCGGCGGCAACTTCGGGCTCCGGATCGAGGCCTCCGACCGCCTCGACTTCGGCGCCCGCTACACCACGGCGGTGGAGCTGGACTACGAGGGCGACGCCACCTTCGAGCCGGTCAGCACCGGGCTGACGCTCCCGGCGAACAACCCCTTCGGCCGGCCCGCCGGGACCTCGGTGGACGCCCTGCTCCAGCAGGCGGGCCTGTTCAGCGCGCAGGGCGTCCTGCGGGACCAGACGGTGACGACGACCATCACCATGCCCGACCAGGCGATGGCCGGCCTCTCCTTCGACGCCACCGACCGGCTCACCCTGCTGGCCGACTGGCACTGGCAGGACTGGTCGGACTTCGACGTCATCCCGCTGGACTTCGAGGTGGCGCCCGACCAGGAGCGGATCGAGAACTACCGGGACACCCACGCCGTCCGGCTCGGGGCCGAGGCCGAGGCCTCCGAGGCCCTCACACTGCGCGGCGGCTACGTCTACCACGACGCGGCCGCGCCGCCCGAGACGGTCACCCCCCTGCTGCCGGAGGCGAAGCGCCACGAGCTGACGGCCGGGGTCGGGTGGACGCCCTCCCCCGGCTTCGAGCTGAATCTGGCCTACCAGTTCGTGGGCCAGGCCGACCGGCGGGGGCGGGTCGTCGAGCCGCCCGAGGGGGTGGAGCCCACGACCGACCTCAACGGGGGCGTCTACGGCTTCGGCGCCCACCTCTTCTCGTCGACCATCACCCTGCACTTCTGACCGGAGCGGACGGCCATGGAGAACCGAGACCCGACGACCCGCGGATCGACGACGCGCCGGCTGGCCGGCCTGCTCCTGCTGGCGCTGCTCCCGCTGGCGCTGGGCGCGTGCGGCGACGACGCGTCGCTGACCCCGCCCGCGCCCGAGGGGGGCGAGATCTTCGAGAGTTACGTCGCCCTGGGGGCCAGCATCACGGCCGGCTTCCAGTCCGGCGGCATCAACGACAGCACCCAGCGGGCCTCCTACCCGAGGCTGCTGGCCGACGCCATGGGGACGCGCTTCAACCTGCCGCTGCTCCGCTCCCCGGGCTGTCCGCCGCCCTTCACCGACATCCTGGCGAACGAGCGGCTGGCCGGCGGCTCGGAGGACACCTGCCTGCTCCGGGAGCCGCCCTCCGGCCCCGTGCACAACCTGGCCGTGCCGGGCGCCGAGGTGGGCGACCTGCTGAGCAACACGGGTGAAGGGACGAACGCCAACCCGCTCACGCAGTTCATCCTGGGCGGCCGGACCCAGATCGGGGCGGCCGAGGACGCCGACCCCAGCTTCGTGACCGTCTTCGCCGGCGGCAACGACCTCCTGGCCGCCCTGCAGGCGGGCGACCCCTCGGTCGCCACGCCCCCGCAGCAGTTCGCGCAGGAGTACGGCGCCCTGGCCGACCGCCTGAACGAGATCGATCCCGAGGGCGTCGTGCTGGTGGGGATCCCCAACCTGCTGGCCTTCGACGACCAGGGGCGGGGCACCTTCCCGTTCCTGTCGCTGGGTGCGGCCTACTTCCAGGCCAGCCAGAGCCCGGCCTGGCCCCCGACCTTCGACGTGGCCGACAACTGCGCGCCCGAGAGCGTCTTCCCGGACGGTCAGCCCGGCCACCAGTCGGCGGTGCCCTTCGGCTACGGGTTCGGCCAGCTCTTCGCCGCCGCCCAGGCGGGCCAGAGCGTCCAGCTCGACTGCCTGGCCGACGACCCGGTGCTCACGGCGGCCGAGCTGCAGCAGGTGGGCGGGATCCTGCAGCAGTACAACCAGACGATCGGGGGGATCGCCCAGGAGAACGACTGGCTCTTCGTGGACGCGACGCCGCTGCTGACGGACCTGCGCGACCAGGGCCTGATCCCGCCCTTCCCGACCATCGGCGACCCCTCGGTTCCGCTGTTCGGGCCGATCTTCAGCCAGGACGGCGTCCACCTCTCCGGGGCCGGACACGAGGCCGTGGCGGAGCTGCTGGCCACCGAGATCAACTCGGCCTTCGGGACGGACCTGAGCACGGGCGGGGGCGGGTCCTGAGCCCCGTCCTGTAGGGCGCGGGGGACGGCCGGGGGCCGTGCGGGCCCGCGGCCGCCCCGACGGCCCGTCGCGTCAGCCCTCCCCTCCCTCTTCGGCCTCGATCCGCTCCAGCATCACCTCGACGGCGCGCCGGAGCTGGGCGTCCTCGCCGTCGGCCCGGTCGTCCGGCCGCCGCGGCACCACGTGGTCGGGGACCGCCGGCCCGTGCTCCATGTTCTCGTCGGTGGCCCGGACGTACCACGCCCGGAACGGGAGGCGGACGAAGGAGCCGTCCATCAGCCCCGCCCCGCCGGTGGAGATCACCGCGCCGAAGGTCGGCTCGCCGACCAGCGGGCCCAGCTCCAGCGTGCGGAAGGCGTGGGAGAAGATCTCGGCGTTGGAGTAGGAGTTCTGGTTCGCCAGCGCCCCCACCGGCTTCGTCCACCAGGCCTGGGGCAGCCGCTCGCCGAAGGGATAGTGGTCCCGGAACGCCTCGTGGTCGGCCTCCAGGTCGGGGGTGGCCCCGCGCGGCACCGTGTAGGCGTGCTGGGGATAGGTGAGCACGGTCAGCAGGTAGTCGGTGGTCCAGCCGCCCCCGTTGAAGCGGACGTCCACCAGCAGGCCCTCCTTGCCGTCGCCCGCGGCCTGGAGCTCGCGCTCGAAGCGCTCGAAGCTGGGCCAGTTCATCCCCTCCACGTGGATGTAGCCCAGCCGCCCGTCCGAGTACTCCTCGGTCAGCCGGCGCCGCTCCTCGACCCACTCCCGG
>CAZJJO010000028.1:0-21522 GCA_964546375.1 uncultured Gemmatimonadota bacterium | reverse complement strand
CCGCCGGACCCGCGCCGGCGCTCAGGCCCGGCGGGCCTCCGCGCCCGCCGCGGCGGCGTCCGCCGCGAGGGCGGCGTCGGCCGAGCAGACGCCCGTCTCGGGCAGCGTCAGCTCCACCTCGGCCGCGGCCTCGGCGTCGCCGTCCAGGGCGGCGACCACCGAGCGCACCTGCTCGTAGCCGGTGGGCAGCAGGAAGGTCGGCGCCCGGCCGTAGCTCTTCATCCCCACCAGGTAGAAGCCCGGCTCCGGGTGGCGGAGCTCCTCCTCGCCGTGGGGCGGCACGGTGCCGCAGGAGTGGACGTTCGGGTCGATGAGCGGTCCCAGGGCCCGGGGCGCGCCGGTGAGCGGGTCGAGGTCGAGCCGGAGCTCGGCCAGCATCTCCAGGTTCGGCCGGAAGCCGGTCACCCCGACCACGCGGTCGGCCCGGACGGTCCGGCCGTCGCCGTCGGCGAGGACGACGCCGTCGTCGGTCCGCCGGACGGCGCGCGTCCCGAAGTTCGCCACCGGCGTGACGGCGCCCTCCTCGACCAGGCGGCCGATGCGCCGCTCCAGCTTCCCGCGGGCCTTCAGCTCGTCGTCCTCCGAGCCCTCGTAGGCCCGCTCCGGCCGCCCGCCCCGGAGGATCCAGACCGGCTCGGTCTCCGGCGCCTCGCGCTTCAGCCGGGCCAGGTCCAGGAGCACGCTGGCGGCGGAGTGGCCGGCGCCGACCACCGCGACCCGGCGTCCGGCGTACCGCTCCCGCTCGTCGCCCAGCACGTCGGGCAGGCCGTAGCGGATCCGGTCGGCCGCCCCCTCCTCGCCCAGGGCCGGGAGCCCGTCGGCGCCCAGGGGCCGGGGCCGGGTCCAGGTGCCGGAGGCGTCGATCACCGCGCGGGCCCGCAGGTGGCCCGGCTGGCCGTCCCGCTCGAAGCGGAGCAGGAAGGGGGCCTCGGCCCGGTCGGCGGGGGAGGCGCCCTTCAGCCGGTCCCGGCGCTGGCGGGTGACGCCCACCACCCGGTGTCCGTAGCGGACGGACCGGCGGATCCCGGGGAGGCGGGCGAGCGGCTCCAGGTAGCGCTCGACCAGCTCGCGCCCGGTGGGGAGCTCCTCCCGGGGCGGGGGGCTCCACCCGGCCTCCTCCAGCATCGCCCCGGCGACCGGGTCGAGGCAGAGGTCCCAGGGGGAGAAGAGCCGGACGTGGCCCCACTCCCGGACCGAGGCGCCGGGGCCGTCGCCGGCCTCCAGCACGACGAAGGGCTGTCCGCGGCGCGCCAGGCGGGCGGCGGCGGCGAGCCCCACCGGACCGGCGCCGATCACCGCCACGGGGAGCTTCCCGCACCCGCGGTCGCCGTCCGCCTCCGCGGGGGCGCCGTCGGGCCCCGGGGGAGCGGTCGGCCCGTCGGGACGCGCGGGCCCGGCTCTCGAGCCTCCGAGCACGGGCGGGACACAGCAGGGATCCGGCGACATCTCGACCTCCTTCATCGAGTGATGTAAATCTATTTATGTATTGTCGCGAAGAAAAAACCGGAGCCCGGCGGCCGCCGGGTGCCGCTCCGGTTCCGGGGACCGGGGGGCCGCCCCCTCAGCCGGCCGGCGCCGCGGCCCCGGCGGACGCCTCTTCCGCGTCCGCGGCCGACGCCTCCAGCCGGTCGAGGAACCGCCGGAGCGCGGCCAGCCCCGCGCCCGAGACCCGGTAGTGCACCCACCGGCCGCGCTTCTCGCCCCGGACCAGCCCCGCCTCCCGCAGGACCTTCATGTGATAGCTGGTGGCCGGCTGGGAGAGGCCCAGGTGCTCCTGCACGTGGCAGGCGCACACGGCCTCGCCCGGCTCCGGTCCCGACGGGTCCCGGCGGGCGATGAAGCGCAGGGCCCGCAGGCGCCGGGGGTCGCTGAGCGCGCCGAACAGGTCGGACAGGGTCTCGTCGTCCATGTTACATTAATAGTTATTTATGTGTGGGCGTCCCGTCAAGGCCCCGTCCCCGGCCGGCCGTCCCCCGTCGGCAGGATCAGCCGGGAGAAGCGCTCGTAGGTGAAGTAGTCCCAGGCCCAGTTGAGCAGCACCACCAGCCGGTTGCGGAAGCCGATGAGCTTGGCGATGTGGACCAGCACCCAGACCACCCAGGCGGGGAAGCCGGTGAGGGTGATCCGGGGCAGCCGGGCCACGGCGTGGTTGCGGCCGATGGTGGCCAGCATCCCGGGGTCGTCGTAGACGAAGGCCTCGGCCGGCTCGCCCGCCGCCCGCCGGGCCACGTTGCGGGCGGCGTGCTCGCCCTGCTGGACCGCCACGGGCGCGATCATCGGCAGCGGCTCGCCGTCCCGCCGGAAGCCGGCCAGGTCGCCCACCACCTGGACCTCGGGCCGCCCGGGCACCTGGAGGGTGGGCTCCACCTCCACCCGGCCGCCCGGGCCCACCGGCAGGCCCCAGCGCTCCGCCCCGGCCGACCCGCGGACCCCCGCCGTCCAGACCACCGTCTCGGTGGCGATCGCCTCGCCGCCGGCCAGACGGACGACATCGGGCTCGACGCGCTCGACCGTGGCGCCGAGCCGGACCTCCACCCCCATGGCCTCCAGCCGCCGCCGGGCGTACCGGCTCAGCTCCTCGGGCAGGCTGGTGAGCAGGCGGTCCTGCGCCTCCAGCAGCCGGATGCGGACGGGGTGGCTCCGGACGACCGGATAGTCCTTCCGGAGGGGGCCCGCCACCAGCTCGGCCAGGGCGCCGGCGTACTCGACGCCGGTGGGTCCGCCGCCGACCACGGTGAAGTCCAGCAGGCCCGCGCGGGGCGGCCCGTCGGCCGCCTCGGCCTCCTCGAAGCGGCGGAGCACGTGGTTCCGCAGCGCCTCGCCGTGCTCGATCTCCCGCAGGGGGAAGGCGTGCTCGGCGGCGCCCTCGACGCCGAAGAAGTGGGGGTCCGAGCCGGTGGCCACGATCAGGTGGTCGTAGCGCCAGCTCCGCGATCCGGCCACGACCCGTCGCTCGTCCAGCTCCACCTGCTCGACCTCGGCCATCCGGAACCGGGCGTCGGCCTGCCCGCGGAGGATCTTGCGGACCGGGTGGCAGATCTCGGTGGCGTCGATCTCGGCGGCGCCGATCTGGTAGAGGAGCGGGTAGAAGGTGTGGTAGTTGTTCCGGTCCAGCAGGGTCACCCGCACCGGGGCGTCGGCCAGGGAGCGCGTGGCCTCCAGCCCGCCGAACCCGGCGCCCACGACCACCACGTGGGGGCGCCGGTCGCTCCGTCCGTCCTCCCGCGGCGGGCTCAGGGGCCGGCCGGTCGGGCCGCCTGGCCGGCCTCGCCGCCGCCCAGCCGCCGGCGGACCGCCTCCCGGATCCGCTCGGCCCACTGGTGGGCGCTGACGTACAGGGTGGGGATGAGGACCAGGGTGATGAAGGTGGAGGCCAGCAGCCCGCCGATGACCACCCGGGCCAGGGCGGCCTGGAAGCTGGCGCCGGTGCCCAGCCCGAGCGCCAGGGGGAAGAGCCCCAGCACCGTGGTGAGCGTCGTCATCAGGATCGGCCGCAGGCGCAGGCGGCCCGCCTCGATGGCCGCCTCGACCAGGGGCAGGTCGCGGTCCCGGCGCATGAGGTTCAGGTAGTCCACCAGCACGATGGCGTTGTTCACCACGATCCCGATGAGCATCACCAGCCCCATGATGGACTGGACGTTCACCGTGGTGCCGGTGAGCAGGAGGGTCGGCACCACGCCGACCACGGCCACCGGGACGCTGAACATGACCACCAGCGGGTCCAGGAAGCGCTCGAACTGGGCCGCCATCACCATGTAGACCAGGGCCAGCGCCATGAGGATCGCGATGGCGAAGTCCCGCTGCGCCCGCTGCTGCTCGCGGTAGGCGCCCCCGAAGACGACCGAGAAGCCCTCGGGCACGTCCATCCCCTCCAGCTCGCTCCGGATCCTGTCGACGGCGTCGCCCAGGGCCACGCCGCTGGCGAGGTTGGCGGTGATGTAGGTGACCCGCTGGCTGTTGACGTGGCGGATCTCCACCGGGCCCCGCCCCATGCTCCGCTCCACCAGCGAGGAGACGGGCACGGTCTCGCCGTCCGGGGTCCGGACGGAGATGTTGCCCAGGTCCCGGGTCGTCAGCCGGTCCTCCGGCCGCAGGCGGACGGTGATGGGGAACTGGTCGCCGCCCTCCCGGAAGTAGCCGGCGCGGCTGCCGCCCACCGAGATCTGGATGGCCCGGGCCACCTCCTGCACGGACAGGCCCAGGCTGTAGATCTTGTCCCGGTCGAAGCGGATGTTCTCCTCGGGCCGGCCCTCCTCCTGCTGGACCTGGGCCTCCACCACGCCCTCGGCCCGCTGGGCCCGGTTCCGGATCTCGCGGGCCAGCCGCCGGGCCTGGTCCAGGTCGTAGCCCCGGAGCTGGATCTCGACGTCGTCGTTGTTGCCGCCGCCGCTGAAGATCCGCTGGAGGATCCACAGGCCCGACTGCGCCTGGACCTGGATGTCCGCCCCCGGGATCTGTCCCTGGACCTCCTGGCGGAGACGGTCGGCCAGCTTCGAGGGGTCCAGCGACCGCTCGCCGGCGGGCGCCAGCCGGATCTCCACCTCGGCGTCGGTGCCCCGCACCTCGGTCGCCACGGTCTCCACGCCCTCGTCCGGGATGTGCGGCCGGACGAGCTCCTCCAGGTCGTCCAGGTACTGCCGGACCACGGCCATGTTGGTGCCCCGGCCCATCTCCATCTCGACGTCGATGTTCCGCGTGTCCATCTCGGGCGCCAGCTCCACCGGGACGAGGGGCCAGAGGGCCACCGTCAGGGCCACGGCCCCGACCGTCGTGCCGAAGACCGCCTTGCGGTGCTCGAAGGCGCTGCCCAGGTGGCCCGCGTACCAGTCCTCCAGCCGGCGGAAAACCCGCTCGAACCAGGGGTCCTCGCCCTCCCGCTCCGACAGCGGTCGGATCGTCAGGTACCGGCTCGCCAGCATGGGCACCAGCGTGAGCGCCACCAGAAGCGAGGCGGCCAGGGCGATCACCACCACCAGCGCCAGCGACTGGAAGAGCTGGCCGCTGGTGGTGCGCATGAAGACCACCGGCAGGAAGATCACCGAGGTGGTGAGGGTGGAGGCGACGATGGCCCCGCCCACCTCGCGCGTGCCCACGCTGGCGCTGACGGGGCGCTCCTCCCCGTTCTCACGCAGTCTGACGATGTTCTCGAGGACGACGATGGCGTTGTCCACGATCAGCCCGATCCCCAGCGCCAGCCCGCCGAACGTCATCTGGTTCAGCGTCAAATCGGCGAAGTAGAGGACCCCGAAGGTGGTGATGATGGAGATCGGGATCGACAGCGCGATGATGAAGGTCGTGGACCCGTTCCGGAGGAAGAGGTAGAGGATGAAGACCGCCAGCAGCCCCCCCCAGAGGGCCGCGTTCTGGACCGCCGAGATGGACTGCTCGATGAAGGTGCTCTGGTCGTTGATGACCGTGAGCCGCATGTCCTCCCGGGAGGCGTTGATCTCGGCCACCCGCTCCTCGACGCGGTCGGCCACCTCCACGGTGTTCGCGTCGCTCTGCTTCTGGATCTCCAGCCGCACCACGGGCATGCCGTTCAGCTCGGCCAGGTCCTCCACGTCCTCGAAGCCGTCCTCCACCCGCGCGACGTCCCGCACCCGGATCGGGTTCCCGTCCCGCCGGGTGATCACCGTGCTCGCGATCTCGTCGAGGGACTCGTACTCCCCCTCCGTCTGCACGTAGAGCTCGCGGATCCCCTCGGACACGTTGCCGCCGGGCATCTCCACGTTCTCGCTGGCCAGGGCCTGCTGGACCTCGGCGGCGGTCAGCCCGGCGGCCTTGAGCCGGTCCCGCATCAGCTCGACCTGGATCTCGCGGTAGATGCCGCCGCCGACGGTGATGGAGCCGACCCCCTGGATCTGCTCGAACCGCTGGGTGATCTCCCGCTCCAGGGTCTGCGTCAGCTCCCGGAGCTCCATGGTCGACTGGACGGAGATCGTCACGATCTCCTGGCTGTTGGGGTCGAACTTCCATATGCCCGGGGCCTCGGCCTCGCGCGGCAGCTCGTCGCGCAGCTCGTCCAGCGCGGAGCGGACGTCGTTGGCGGCCTCGGAGATGTTGGTCCCCCGGGCGAACTCCAGGAAGACGATGCTCTGCCCCTCCTCCGAGGACGACGTCATCCGCTCCAGGTTGGGCACGCCCGACAGGGCGTTCTCCAGGGGGTCGGTGACGATGCTCTCCATCTCCTCCGGCCCCACGTTCGGGTAGTTCACGTACACCGCGAGCTGGGTGTACTCGATGCGGGGCAGGAGGTCGACGGGGAGGTAGCGGAAACCGACGACGCCGACGGTGACGGCGATGAGGAAGACCATGGCCGTCGCCACGGGACGGCGGATGGAGAGGTCGGTCAGCGACATCGGGGGGTCCTCCCGTCGGGTTCGCGGTCGTGGCGGGGCTCCGTCCTGCGAGGGCGCGCGGGCGAACGCCGCTCGCGAGGGAGCGTCCCGCGGCGGCCGCCCGGGCGGGGGGCGGCGCCGGGCCCGGCCGCGCTCGAGGGCGTCACAGCGACGAGCCGGTGGCCGCGCCGGCGGCCGTGTCGGCGCGCAGCGAGTCCCGCCAGCGGCGGGCCATCCGCTGCTGGCGCTGCATGAACTCCCGGACCAGGTCGTGGCGCTGGAGCCGCTGGAGGTCCACGATCCGCTCCCAGCCCACCGGCCGGATGCGGGTCTCCACCGGGCCCTCGGTGGCCCGGTCGGCCAGCAGGTGCTGCCCCACCACCACGACCCAGCTGCCCGGCTCGACGTTCCGGAGGCCGATGAGCTGGCGGCCCTCCGCCTCCAGGTCGGCTGTCACGAAGCGGGCCTCCAGCGGCGCGCTCAGCTCGCCGACGCTGTCGCTGTCCACGAGCTGGACGTCCGCGCCGTCCGGGTCCACCAGGTACACGCCCCGCTCGCCCCGCGCCGGATGGTCGTACAGGGCGCTCTTGGGGACGATGGTGGTGGCGGCGGTCTGACCGTGGAGCACGTCCACGGTGACGAACATCCCGGGCAGGAGGAGACCGGCGTGGTTGGAGACGTCGATCTGGACCTGGCCGGTGAAGCTCCCCTCCTCCAGGAAGGGCGAGATCCGCGCGATCTCCGCCTCGATGACGCTGTCCTGCGGCCCTCCGGTCCGGATCTCCACCGGCTGGCCCGCCTCCAGGTCGGCCAGCAGGTCCTGGGGCACCGGCACCTCGACCTGCATGTCCTCCAGCCGGCCGATGGTGTAGAGCGGCGTGCTCGGGTCGACCCGCATCCCCACCTCGACGTTGCGCTGGCCGACCCGTCCGTCGATGGGGGCGCGGACCACCGTCTGGTCCAGCGCCTCCTCCCGCTCCTCCACCGTGGCGCGGGCCGCCTCCACCTGGGCCTGCATCTGCTGGTAGTTGGCCCGGGCGGCCTCGACCTGGGAGCGCTGGGTCTCCAGGGCCTCCTGGCTCACCAGGCTGTCCTCCGCCAGCGCCCGGGTCCGCTCGAACTGCGCCTCGAGCTGTCGGAGCTCGGCCCGCGCCCGCTCCGCCTGGGCCCGGGCGTTCTCCCGGTTCGCCCGCGCCTGCTCGAGCTGGCTCCGGCCGGTCTCGGCCCGGATCCGGACCAGGGGCTGGCCGGCCTCCACCCGGTCGCCGTTCTCGGCCATGACCTCCACCACGGGGCCGCTGACCTGGGGCGAGATGACCACCTGGCCGGCGGCCTTCACCGTGCCGGTGAGCCGCTCGCGCAGGGGCAGCCGCCCCTCGCGGGCCCGGACCGCCTCCACCGACGGCGTCACGGTCTCGGCCGCTCCCGGGCCGCCGGGGCCGGGGCCGTCGCCGGAGGCGTCCTCGGCGCCCGGGCCGCCGCAGGCCAGGGCCAGGGCCGCGCCGGCGGCCGCGGCCAGGGGCAGGAGGTGAGAGGTGTCTCGGGTGCTGGGCTGCCGCATGGTGAAGGCCCCGCCGTCAGGGTCGGCGACCGGGCGCGACCTCGAGCGTCCCGGTCTGGTAGTCGATGAGCTTCCGGGCCCGGGCCCGGTCGTATCGGGCACGCACGTTCGCGCTCCGGGCGGCCACGAAGTCGGAGATCGCCTGCGTCAGCTCGACGAAGGTGGCGGCCCCGAGCTCGTAGCGCCGTCGGGCCGCCTCGCGCGCCCGTCGGGCGGCCTCGAGCCGCTGGCGGGTCGCCTCGGTCCGGGCCCGGGCGGAGCGGTAGTCGAGCAGCGCCTGGCGCACCTGGAAGGCCACCGTCTGCCGCTGGTCGCGCAGGTCGTAGCGGGCGTTGTCGAGCTGAACCCGGGCCGAACGGATCTGGGTCTTCGTCTGGTGCTGGTCGAAGACGGGCACGCTGAGCGAGAGGCGCACCGCTCCGCCGCGTCGGTCCTGGATCTGGTCCATGAAATCGGGCCGGAACGTCTCCGGAGAGGTCCCGGTCCCCGGCACCGGGAGCGTCACGGGCTCGCCGCCGTCGGCGGGCGTCACCCTCACCGTCCGGGGGTCCGAGCCCGTCCCGGGCACCGGGCGGCGGGCGTTGCTCGACCAGTCGGTGCCGTAGTCGAAGGCGACCGACAGGCTCGGCCACCGGCCCGACTCGGCCGCCCGCACCCCCTGCCGGCGGGCCCGGACCGTGCGCCGGAAGGCCGCCAGGTCGGAGCGACGGTCGAAGGCGGTCCGCAGGAGGGGCTCCAGCCGGAAGGTGTCCGGCGCCGCGGCCGTCGAGTCCGAGAAGCCCCCGGCCTCGAACCGGTACTCGCCCATGGGCTCGAGCTGCAGCAGCCGGATCAGCTCGGTCTCGGCCAGGCGCTCCTCGCGGCGCGCCTCCACCAGGGCCTGCCGGGCCTCGGCCCGGGCCGCCTGCTGCTGGTAGAGATCCGACTTCGGCCGGCGCCCGACGTCGACCAGCCCCCGGACCTGCTGGAGGAGGTCCTCCTGGACCTCCAGCTCCTGCTCCCGCACGCGGGTCAGCTCGCGGTTCTGGAGCAGGGCGGCGAAGCGATCCACCACCTGGAAGATCGCGCCCCGGCGGGCCCGCTCCACCTGCAGGCGCCCGGCGGCCTCCGCCTGCTGGGCCTCCTCCAGCGAGGCCCACTTCTCGAAGCCGTTGAAGAGCTGGAGGCTCGCCGAGCCGCCCAGGTCGACGAAGTCGCTGGTCTGGCTGAGGATCTCGCCTTCCTGCTGGCTGAAGCTCCGCCCGAAGGTGCGGGTCGCGCCCGAGGAGAGCTCCACGCTGGGGAGGAACTCCAGGGCCTGCTGGGTGGCCTCGAGGCCCCGGAGGTCGGCGTCGTTGCGGGCACGCTGGACCTCGGTGCTGCGCTGTACGGCCATCCGCAGGGCGTCCCGGTAGGTGACGACGCGCACGTCCTCCCCCTCCGCCGGGGTCTCGCCGGGCGCCTGGGCCGCGGCCGCCGACCAAGCGGCCGGGACGAGGACGAGGAGAGCTGTCAAAATGGGAAGTCGGAGCATGGACGTCGGGTCGAGGGTCGAGGTGAGTGTCCGTCCGGGGGGAGCGGGCGCCGGCGTCCTCTTTACACTTCGGGTCGCGCCAGCGTTCAACCGGGTGGTGCGATTTCACCATGGCGGGAATCGTTCGGAGCCGCCGCCCTGTTGCCCCGGGAACGGGGCCGGCCCGGGTCCGGGTCCCGCCCTCCCGCGACGGCGTCCCGTCCGATGATACGGATGGAAGGACCGTGCCGGCCGCCGTTGACGCGAACCCGGGCGGCGTGATGTTCTGGAGGCCCGCGTCGAACGCTGTTTTCCCCCTGCACGGAGCGGCGACATGAATCCGGCCTCCCGCCAGCGCCGTCCGTCCGGGTGTCCGGCCGTCGGGACCACCCTGCGGCCCGGGACGCCCGGCCGGCCGCCTCTCCTCCGCCGCGTCCGGGGAGGGCCGTGACCCCGTTCCGGCCGGGAGCCGCCGGCCTGCTGGCCCTGACCGTCGCGCTGGCGTGCGCCGGGGCCGGGTCTTCGGCGGGTCCGACCGAGCCCCCGGACCCCGGCCCGACGGACCCCGACACGACGGCCGTCCCCGCGATCCAGGGGGCTTCCCACGTGTCGCCGATGGTGGGCGAGCGGGTGGCCGCCACGGGGGTGGTGACGGCGGTCCGGGAGGCGGGCTTCCACCTCCAGGACCCGGTCGGCGACGGCGACCCGGCCACCTCCGACGCCGTCCTGGTCGTCGGCGCCGAGGGCCGGCCCTCGGTCGGCGACCGCGTGCGGGTGACGGGCTCGGTCGACGAGCGGACGCCGGGCGATCCGGGGGACGAGAACCTCACGGTCACCGTCCTGCGGGCCTCCGGCGTCGAGGTCCTGGCGACCGGCCGGCCGGTTCCGGAGCCCGTCCGCCTGGGCGAGGAGGGGCGGCTGCCGCCCGAGGTCACCGTGATCAGCCCGGACGAGCTCCCGGTGGACCTCGCCGACCCGGACGAGGCCGCCGCCAACCCGTTCGAGCCCGGGAGCGAGGGCATCGACTTCTACGAGTCGCTGGAGGCGATGCGCGTCACCGTCGTCCGGCCGGTGGCGGCGTCGCCGACCGAGCGCTTCGGGTCGGGCGAGGCCGAGATCTGGGCCCTGGCCGAGCGAGGCGCCCACGTCACCCCCGACGAGGCCCGCACCTCCCGCGGCGGGATCCTGCTCGCGACGGACGCCGACAACCGGGGCGACCACAACCCGGAGCGGATCCGGATCCAGATCGAGCCCGGCACCACGCCTTCCCCGGCCCCGACGGCTTCGGTGGGCGCGGAGCTGGCCGACGTCACGGGCGTGATGGGCTACGGCTTCGGCCACTACGCCGTGGTGGCCACCGGCCCGGTGGAGGTCGCCGCCCCGGCCGGCCACGCCCCGGAGACGACCGACCTGTCCGGGGACGCGGGCCACGTCACCGTGGCCACCTACAACGTGCTCAACCTGAACCCGCTGCCGGAGACGGCGGACCGGATGGAGCGGCTGGGACGGCACGTGGCCGAGCGGCTGGGCGGGCCGGACGTGGTGGCGCTCCAGGAGATCCAGGACGAGAACGGCACCCGGGGCGGCGAGTCGGACACGACGACCGACGCCACGGCCACCCTCCGGGCCCTGGTCGACGCCGTCGCCCGGGCCGGGGGGCCCGACTACGCCTTCGCCGACGTGCCGCCCGCCCCCAACAGCACCGGGGGGGCGCCCGGCGGCAACATCCGGAACGCCTTCCTCTGGCGGCCCGACCGGGTGGAGATGGTGGAGCTGGCCGCGGTCGACGCCGACGCCCTGGAGGCGGTCGGGGCCCGGGACCCGACCGCGTTCGAGGGGAGCCGGGACCCCCTGGCGGCCACCTTCGCCTTCGGGGACCGCCGCTTCACGGTGGTGAACAACCACTTCAGCTCGCGGGCCGGATCCACCCCGGTGTTCGGGGCCGTCCAGCCGTTCGAGCAGGCGGGCGAGGCGGAGCGGGAAGCCCAGAGCCGGGCGGTCCACGACTACGTCGAGAGCCGGCTGGCCGAGGGCGCCGGGGCCGGCGTCGTCGTGGCCGGCGACCTGAACACCTTCGAGTTCACCGACGACCTGACCCGGCTCCTGCCCGGGTCGGGCGGGGGGATCCTGGAGAACCTCCTGCGGACCGTGCCCGCCGGGGAGCGCTACACCTACAACTTCCTGGGCAACGCCCAGGCGCTGGACCACGTCTTCGTGACCGCGGGCCTGCGCCCGGGGGCGGAGGCGGACGCGGTGCACGTCAACGCCGACGTCCCGGCCGACGAGGCCGCCAGCGACCACGACCCGGTGGTGGTCCGGCTGGCGGTGCCGTAGCGCGGAGGCCCGCCGCCGGCGACCGCCCCGCCGGGCCGGCGGGGCGGCCCCTCGGCCCTACAGGTCCAGGAAGTGGCTCACCTTCACGATGAAGGTGTTCTCCGCCCCGGCGCCGAAGAGGCCGTCCAGGTCCCGCCCCAGCTCGAAGTCCCCCCGTGCCGTCTCGGCCCGCCGGTCCTGCTGCCACACCAGGAAGAGCGTCGAGCCGGGGCGGTACTCCCACCGGACCACGGCGTTGCCGCGCAGCGAGCGGAGGTTGAAGTCGCGGACGGGGAACGAGACGTCGGCCGCCCCGTCCCCGTCGAGGTCCACGAACCGCTCCCCGTCCCGGACGCAGGTCGAGCCGCCGGAGCACCCGACGCCCGCGCCGGCGTCCACGGCCGTCCCCTCCTCGAAGGTCCGGAACTCGAAGCTCGCCGGACGGGCGAGCTGCTTGTAGCGGACGAAGTCGCCGGCCGAGATCAGGGGCTGGACGAAGAGCTGGAGGCTGAGGTCGGGCGTGAAGGCGGCGCTGAGCCGCGTCTCCAGCGACACCTCGGTCCGGTCGAGGTCGGCGAACAGGTACCGGGTGCCGAAGGTGGGCTCGTAGGGCACCGCGTCGGTGGAGGCCACGAACTGGGAAGGGTCGTCCCGCAGCTCGACCGCGGGCCGCACGCTCAGCTCCAGGCCGGGGTTCGGCCGGACCACCACGTCCATCCCCAGCTCCAGGTCGCCCCCCGCGGCGTCGAGCCGGTCGGTCCACGCCACCGAGGGTCCCAGGCTGACCGTCCGCCGGGGGTCGGTGCGCAGCCCCGCCTCGACGCCGACGGAGGCGGGCTCGGTCATCAGCGGCCCGCCGCGGGTCTCCGTGTCGCTCAGGCTCTTCGGGCCGAAGTCGAGGCTGAGGTCCGCGGTCCAGTTGTTGTGGAGCTCCGCGTCCGCGTTCAGCGACACGCTCCCGTTCTTGTAGGAGCGGGGCCACTCGGCCGGCGAGGTCAGCCTCTCGTAGATGTCGGTGCGGAACTCGTGGAAGGTGAACAGCCCCAGCGACCAGCTCCGGAACAGCGGCCCGGGCTCGATCTCCCGGTAGGTCAGCCCGCCGGTGAAGTCGAGCTGGGGGCCCTGGTCGTAGAAGCCCAGGTCGTTGACGGCCAGGTCCCGCCCCACGTGCTCCAGGTAGGCGTTCCAGGTCCAGTGCTCCCCGCTCTGGCGGGCGAAGACCAGGTTCCAGTTGATCCCGGTCAGGCTGGTGGCCGCCGAATCCACCGCCAGGTGGTCGGCGTCCGGGCGCTGGTGGTAGTGCTGGGGGTTGGTCTGGATCTCGACCATCGCCTCGGGCGAGCCGCGGACGTGGCTGCCCGCCACGTAGCCCGAGAGCGACCACCGCCGCCGGTTCTCCCCGCCCCAGGCGTGCTCGAAGTCGATCCCCCCGGTGAAGGCCTCCGACGGCAGGGCGTCCAGGCTCCCGTCCTCCGGCAGGTCGCGGCGCGTCGCCGTCAGGATGGCCCCGACGCGGCTGGCCCCGTCCCGGAAGTCCTGCTGGACGCGGGCCACCCCGTACCGGGCCGCGGGCTCGGCGACGAAGGTCTCGGTCCGCCCGGGACCCTCGAAGAACGCCCGTCCGGTCTCCTCCGGGGTGGCGGCGCCGAGGACGCCCACCGAGAGCCCCCCGTCGGTCCGTCCGGTGAACTTGGCCGCGCCCAGGATGGTCGTCCGGTCGGGCGCCTCGGAGAAGGCGGCCCCCGGCAGGCGGGTCCGCTCGGGCGACTTCCCGATCCGCCGGCTGAAGAAGAGCCGGGCGTTGCGTCCCCCGAGGTCGAAGTCCAGGACCCGGGCGTCCTGGACGAAGAAGGGCCGCTTCTCGGGGAAGAAGGTCTCGAAGGCCGACAGGTTCACCACCGCCGGGTCCACCTCCACCTGGCCGAAGTCGGGGTTCACCGTCGCGTCCAGGCTGAAGTTGGAGCCCACGCCCCAGCGGACGTCGATCCCGGCACGGGCCCGGAGGTCGGAGCCGTCGAAGAAGGGATCGCCCGCCGCGGCGGGCGCGCGGAACAGCTCGCCGGCCACGAACGGCTCGACCTCGAGCCGGCGCCCCGCGTCGGCCAGGACGAGCCCGGTGAGGCGCCCGGCCTGGCTGACCCGCCCCTCCACGGTGCGCGAGACGAGCGAGAAGAAGCTCGTGGACGCGGAGGCCAGCCGGCGGCGCCGGAAGTTCACCCCCCAGGTCTGGGCCTCCTCGCGCGACTCGTGCCGGATCTGGGAGAAGGGGATCCGCATCTCCACCGACCAGCCGCCCTCGTCGTGGTGGACCGCCGAGCGCCAGACGGCGTCCCAGTCGACGTCGGTGCGGCTGTCGCGGAAGAGGTAGGCGTCGCGCTGGACCCCGGACGCGGCCACGCGGAACAGGTAGCCCGTCTGCCGATCCAGGTTCGGGTCGAGCAGGAGCTCGAAGTAGTCGTACTGGCCGTCCTCGTCCCGCCGGACGAGCCGGTCGGCCACGGCGCCGGGATCGTCGTGCATCCGGGCCCCGACGTAGAGGGCCTCGTCGTCGTGGAGGACCCGGACTTCGGTTCGCCGGGCCGGGGCCGCGCCCTCCACCGGGTCGCCCTGCACGAAGCGGTCGGCGACCGGCGCGCGTCGCCAGGCCTCCTCGTCGAGCCGACCGTCGATCCGCACGCTGCCGCTCCTGTGGACGGCCTCGAGCGTCGCCTCGCCGGCGGGCCGGACGGACGGGGCGGTGTCGGCGGCGGCCTGGCCGGCGAGGCCGGACGGGGCGCCGACCGCGAGCGTCGCGGCCGTCAGGACGAGCGCGGCGGCGCGCCGGGTGTTGCGCGGCGACGTCGTCTCCGGGTTCGGGGGGATCGTCGGACCTCGCTCCGGGGGTTCGCGGTTCGCGGCTCGTGCGGCGAGGCTCGCGGCTCGGGCGGCGAGCGGCGCCCTCGTCCCGCGACCGACGCAAGAACAGGTCGAGGGGGCGGCGCGTTGACGTACGCCGCCGCCCGCCTTGCGTCCGCCGCCAGGGGACGGAATCCTCGGGGACATGCCCGACGGCCTGATCTCCTCGACGCCCGGCCTCCTCTTCGTCCTCGCGGCCAACGCCGCCCTGTGGTTCTGGCTCGAGAAGAAGACCGGCTGGACGATGTTCGAGTACGTCCCGCCGCTGATCTTCATCTACGTCCTGCCGGCGGTCTTCTCCAACACCGGGCTCATCGTCAACGAGTCGCCCGCCTACGGCTGGATGGGCGACGTGCTCCTCCCCTTCTTCCTCGTCCTCCTGCTGCTGGACGTGGACGTGCCCGCGACGGTGCGGGTGATGGGGCGGGGCGTGGGCGTGATGCTGATCGGGACGGCCGGGGTGGTGATCGGCGCCCCCATCGGCTTCATGGCCGTGAAGGGCTGGCTGGGTCCCGAGGCCTGGAAGGGCTTCGGGACGCTGGCGGGCTCGTGGATCGGCGGCACCGGCAACATGGCGGCGGTGGCCGAGGGGATCGACACGGGCGGCACGGAGTTCGGCCTGGCCGTGATCGCCGACAACGCGGTGTACCTGGTCTGGCTCCCGATCCTGCTCCAGTCGAAGAAGCTGGCGGGACCCTTCCACCGCTTCACCCGGGTGACGGCCGAGCGGCTGGAGCAGGTCACCGAGGGCGCCGAGGGGCTGGCCGGCGGGAAGGACGACGAGCCCCCGGCGATGCGGCACGTCGTCTACCTGATCGCCATCGGCTTCGGCACCGTCTACGTGGCGAGCCAGATCGCCGGCGCCCTTCCCGAGGTCGGCCCGGTGCTCACCGAGAGCACGTGGCGGATCCTGCTCGTGACGTCGATGGGGCTGGGCCTCTCCTTCACGCCGGCGCGGGAGATCCCGGGCAGCCACGAGCTGGCCATGGCGCTGGTCTACCTCTTCGTGGCCCGGATGGGGGCCAGCGCCTCGGTGGAGGGGCTGGCGGGACAGGCCCTGCCCTTCGTGGCGGGGGCCTACCTGTGGATCTTCATTCACGGCGGCTTCATCGTCCTGGCCTCGCGCCTGCTGAAGAGTGACGTCCACACGGCGGCCATCGCCAGCGCGGCGAACATCGGCGGGGCGGCGAGCGCCCCCATCGTGGCGGCCTACCACGACGACCGGCTGGTGCCGGTGAGCATCCTGATGGCGCTGGTGGGCTACGCGGTGGGGAACTACGCGGCGTTCGGGGCGGCGTGGCTCTGCGCGGCGGTGGCCTGAGGAGAGCTCGCGCCGGGGTCGGGCGGGTCGGTGGGCGGCGGGGCCGGGGGTCCGCTCGGCTCACCCCGAATGCAAGCATTCGCAGGGTTCGCTCGGGGATCCCCCGGCCCCTTCGCCCCGACGGTCCGCCCCCGGCGGAGCCTCGCCCGTGCGGGGGGCGGCCTTCCGCGCGGCCCCTCCCGCGGCGGGGGCGCGGCCCGTTACATTGCGGGACGGCCCGGGAGCCGGACGGCCCGCCGGGCCGGGAAGGATCCGCCGGGCCCGGCCCGGCGCTCGCGCCAGCCCGAAGCCACCTCCACCTCCTCTCGACATGCGCCGATCCCGCGTCCTCTCCACCGGCTTCCACGTGCCCGACCGCGTGGTGACCAACGACGAGCTGGCCGAGATGATGGACACCTCGGACGAGTGGATCCGCGAGCGCTCGGGGATCGTCGAGCGCCGCTGGGTCGAGGAGGGCGAGGCCGGCTCGGACCTGGCGCTGGGCGCCGCGGAGATGGCCCTGGAGCGGGCCGGCCTCGCGGCGGACGAGCTGGACGCCATCGTGCTGGCCACCCTGAGCCCGGACCACTTCTTCCCGGGCACCGGCGTCTTCCTCCAGCGCAAGCTGGGGGTGCCGGGGATCCCGGCCCTCGACGTGCGCACCCAGTGCACCGGCTTCGTCTACGGCCTGTCGGTGGCCGACGCCTGGATCCGCGCGGGCCAGTACGAGACGATCCTGCTGGTGGGCACGGAGGTCCACTCGACGGGCCTGGAGAAGACCGACGAGGGCCGGGACACGGCGGTGCTCTTCGGCGACGGGGCCGGAGCGGTGGTGCTGGGCCCGGCCGAGGGGGGCGCGGACGGCGACGGGGCGGGGGTCCTGTCGCTGTCGCTCCACGCCGACGGCCGCCACGCGGAGAAGCTGTGGACGGAGGCGCCGGCCTCGGCCTACGACCCGTTCGTCTCGGAGGCGTACATCGAGGAGGGGCTCACGCGGCCGAAGATGGAGGGCCGGGAGGTCTTCCGGCACGCGTCGGTGCGGATGCCCGAGGCGGTGGAGGAGGTGCTGGAGGAGGCCGGCCTCGGCCTGGAGGCGGTCGACCTGGTCATCCCCCACCAGGCCAACCTCCGGATCTCGCAGTCGGTCCAGAAGCGCCTCGGCCTGCCCGACGAGCGGGTCTACAACAACATCCAGCGCTACGGCAACACCACCGCGGCCAGCATCCCCATCGCCCTGCACGAGGCGGTGGAGGAGGGGCGGATCGACGAGGGCGACCTGGTCTGCCTCACCGCCTTCGGCTCCGGCTTCACCTGGGCGGGGGCGCTGATCCGGTGGTGAGGGGGACGCAGGCGGGAGGGGCGCGGCGATGAGCGAAGGCGACGCTCCGGCGATCCAGGACTTCTATCCCGACGACGCCGCCCGCTGCTACGGCTGTGGCCGGCTGAACGAGGCCGGCCACCGGCTCCGCACCCGCTTCGACGGCGACCGGACGGTCACCCGCTTCACGCCCGGGCCCGAGCACACCGCCGTGCCGGGCTACGTCTACGGGGGGCTGGTGGCGTCGCTGCTGGACTGCCACGGCACCGGCACCGCGGCGGGCGCCGCGGCCCGCGCGGACGGGTGGGACCCGGCGTCGGGCGAGCCGCCCGAAGGGGGCGTGCCGCGCTACGTGACCGCGCGCCTGGAGGTCGACTACGTGGCGCCGACGCCGCTGGGCCCCGAGCTGGTGGTCCGGGGCCGGGTGATCGAGCGGGACGAGCGCAAGGTGGTGGTCGAGGAGACCCTGGGCCCGGAGGGGGAGGTCACCGCACGGGGACGGGTGGTGGCCGTCCGGATGCCCGAGGACCTGGCCGGGGACGCGGAGGGCTGACCGGGTGCCGTCCGGCACGGGGGCGTCCACCGTCCTGGTCACCGGCGGGGCCGGGTTCATCGGCTCGGCCGTCGTCCGGCGGCTGGTCGGGGAGGCCGGGGCCGGGGTGGTGAACCTGGACAAGCTCACCTACGCCGGCAGCCCGGAGGCGGTGGACGGGGTGGCGGACGATCCCCGCTACGCCTTCGAGCGGGCGGACGTCCGCGACGGCGCGTCGGTCCGGCGGATCCTGGCCGAGCACGACCCGGACGCCGTGATCCACCTGGCGGCCGCCTCGCACGTGGACCGGTCCATCGAGGAGCCGCCCCGGTTCCTGGAGACGAACGTGGCGGGCACGGTGACGCTGCTGGAGGCGTCGCTGGAGCACTGGCGGGGGATGGAGCCGGACCGCCGGGAGCGCTTTCGCTTTCTCCACGTCTCCACCGACGAGGTCTACGGGGACCTGGCGGACCGGGACCCCGACGCCGGGAAGCCGGGCGCGCCCCTCCGGTTCACCGAGCGCTCCCGCTACGCCCCCAACTCCCCCTACGCCGCCAGCAAGGCGGCTTCGGACCACTTCGTCCGCGCGTGGCACCGCACCTACGGGCTCCCGACGCTGGTCACCCACGGGACGAACGCCTACGGCCCCTGGCAGCACCCGGAGAAGCTCATCCCCCACATGCTGGTGCGCGCCCTGGAGGGGCGGCCGCTGCCGCTGTACGGCGACGGCCGCCACGTGCGCGACTGGCTCCACGTGACCGACCACGCCCGGGCCCTGGAGCGCGTGCTGGCCGACGGGCGGCCCGGCGAGGTCTACAACGTGGGCGGCGGGGAGGAGCGGACGAACCGGGAGGTGGTCGACGGTCTCTGCGGCCTGCTGGACGAGCTGGCGCCCCGGGAGGACGGGCGGAGCCACCGGGAGCGGGTCGAGCTGACCGACGACCGCCCCGGCCACGACCGCCGCTACGCGGTGGACACCGGGAAGATCCGGGAGGAGCTGGGCTGGGCGCCGGAGGTCGACTTCGAGGAGGGGCTGCGCCGCACGGTGGCCTGGTACCTGGAGCACGGGGACTGGATCCGCCGGGTCCGGGAGGACGGCTATCGCCCCGAGCGGCGGGGGAGGACGGGGTGAGCGGCGCGGGCGGGACGGAGCGGGCGGCCCGGAAGGGCGTCCTGCTGGCCGGCGGGCGGGGCACGCGGCTGCGTCCCACCACCCGGGTGGTGAGCAAGCAGCTCGTGCCCGTCTACGACAAGCCGCTGATCTACTATCCGCTCACGACGCTGATGATGGCGGGGATCCGCGAGATCCTCGTCATCACGACCCCCGACGACCAGCCCCTCTTCCGACGGCTGCTGGGCGACGGATCCCGGTGGGGGCTCCGGCTGGCCTACGCCGTCCAGCCGAAGCCCGAGGGGGTGGCCCAGGCGCTGGTCATCGCCCGGGACTTCCTGGACGGCGCCCCCAGCGCGCTGATCCTGGGCGACAACGTCTTCTACGGCGACGGCCTCGGGCGGGTGCTCCGCCGGGCGGCCCGCCGGCGGGACGGGGCCACCGTGCTGGCCCAGTGGGTCAGCGAGCCGGAGCGCTACGGGGTGGTCACCCTGGACGACGACGGCGAGCCGACGTCGCTGGTGGAGAAGCCCGAGCGGCCCGATTCCCACTACGCGGTCACCGGCCTCTACTTCTACGACGGCCGGGCGCCGGACTTCGCCGCCGACCTGGAGCCGTCCGACCGCGGGGAGCTCGAGATCACCGACGTGAACCGGCGCTATCTGGAGGCTGGGGAGCTGGCGGTCGAGCGGCTCGGCCGGGGCTACACCTGGATCGACGCCGGGACCTTCGACGCGCTCCTGACCGCCGCCAACCTCGTGCAGACGGTGGAGCGCCGCCAGGGCCTCCGGATCGCCGTCCCGGAGGAGGTGGCCTGGCGCCAGGGCTGGATCGACGACGAGGAGCTGGCGCGGCTGGCCGAGCCGCTGGAGAGCAGCGGGTACGGCCGATACCTGCTGGGGCTGCTGGAGCAGGAGGCCCCGCGTCGGGGCGAGGCCGGGAGGGCCTGAGGACCCCGCTTCCGGCCGCGGCGTCCGCCTCAGCCGCCGCCGGCGCCGCCGGGCGGCGGGGGCTCGCCCCGGCGGTAGCGCTCCAGCTCGCGACGCAGGGCCGCGGTGTCGGCGACGAGCGGCGCCACGGCGCCCGCCTCCTCGCCGGTCCCGGCGCCCGACGTCCCCTCGGCCCCGGTCTCCTCGTCGGCCCGCGCCTGCTCGAGGGCCCGGGCCGCCGTCCGGGCCGCCTCCTCGTGGCGGCCCGTGGCCGCCAGGGCCGCCGCCAGCGCCCGCAGTCGCAGCGCGCCCGGCGGATCCTCCAGCTCCGACAGCCGTCGGGCGACGTCCAGCGCCCGGTCCGGCCGCCGGAGGGAGGTGTCGGGGTGGACGGCCATCCGCCAGGCCACCGGGGTGACCCGCTCCAGGATCTCCTCCCGGGCCCCCTCGTCGGCGGCGGTCCGGTAGTGCTCGAAGGCCGCCTCGACGTCCCCGCTCGCCAGGAGGACGTTCCCGAGGCGGAGACGGGTCCGCGTGTCGCCGGGCCGCGCCTCGAGGGCCCGGCGGTAGTGTCGGGCCGCGGCCTCCAGGTCGTCCCGTGCTCGGGCCAGGGTGCCCAGGTTGAGGTGGGCGTCGGGATAGGCCGGCTCCAGCTCCAGGGCGCGGCGGAAGTGCCGCACCGCCTCCTCGCGGCGGCCGTCGGCCAGCAGGGCCACCCCGTAGTTGTTGTGGATCTCGGGCCGGGCCGGCTGCAGGCGGAGGGCCTCCCGGTAGTGCTCCAGCGACGCGTCCGTCCGCCCGGCGCGCTGGAGGGCGGTGGCCAGGTAGTAGTGCGCCGTCGGGTTGTCGGGGTCGATCTCCAGGGCCCGCCGGTAGGGCTCCAGGGCCGCCTCGGGTCCGGACCGGCGCTCCAGGGCGGCGCCGACGCTGGTCCGGGTGTTGGAGCGAAGCTCGTCCACCGGCACCGAGGGCCAGAAGGAGGCCACCGCCATCGCCGCCGCCGCGCCCAGGCAGGCCGCCGCCTCGGTCCGCGAGGCACGGCGCAGGAAGGTCGGCCCCCGGGCCACCGCCGCGCCGGCGAACAGCGCCAGGAACGGCGCCACCGGGTGGCGGTAGCGGGCGAGGACGAAGAAGAGCAGGACCCCGGCCAGGTAGGCCAGCGGCAGGAGCCGGAAGGGCCACAGCCGTCGGTCGCGCCGGGTGACCCACACGCCGATCAGCCCCAGCACGGCCAGGAGCCCGAACCGGAAGACGCGGTGCAGGACGTCGAGGACGGGCGAGTGGTCCGCGTGGGTGTAGAGGTCCTCGGTGTCGCCGATCTCGACGTCGTTCCAGAAGAGGAAGAGCTTCCGGCCCATCAGACCGAGCCAGTCCACCGGCTCCGAGGTGACGTAGTCCAGGGCCCGGTCGGTCCAGTGGGCCGAGACCTCGCCCGGCGTCAGCTCCCGGCCCTCGGCCCGCTCGGCCAGCCGGACGGCGTCCCTGCGCTCGAAGCGCGGGTTGTCGCGTCCGACCCGCAGGGGGCGGGGCAGGCCCGTCGCGTCGGGGTTGTTGCCCATGTAGAAGTTCGGGCCGAACTGCGAGGTGGTGAGGTACGGCTCGCCGCTCACCGCCCAGTTGCGCAGGGCCACCGGCCCCAGGACCGCCAGCCCGCCGACCAGCAGGAGCGCGGCGGCCCCGAGCCCGCGGGGCCGGAGCCGCCGGAGCAGGCCTCCCGCCCGCCCGTCGCCGCC
>CAZJJO010000027.1:0-21592 GCA_964546375.1 uncultured Gemmatimonadota bacterium | reverse complement strand
GGCGGCCGGTTCGTCCGGGTGGCCGTCTTCGACGAGCCCCCCGAGTGGTGAGCCGTGCGGCGGCGGGCGGCCGGCCGACGCGGGGGCGGCGGAGCCCGGGGCCTCCCGGTCCGGGCGGCGGGCCGGCCGGCCCCGTGCCGACCCCCGCGGGTCTTGCATTCTGCAAGACCGGCCGGTAGCTACCGGGACGCGGCGGGGGACGGCGGCCGGGCCGCGCCCGCCGTCCACCCTCCTTTCCCTCCAGGCCGGACGGGAGCATGCAGGGAGCCGTGCTCTTCGACCTCGGATCCGATCGGCGGGCCTCCCGGGTCGTCGACCGGGCCCGCATGCTCTACCTCATCTACGCCGGCCGTCTCACCGTCTGCCTGGGCGTCTACGGCAGCGCGCTGGCGGCCGAGGGGCTCTGGGGCGGCGTCTCCTCGGAGGTCCGGTGGATCGCCCTGGGCGGGATGGCCCTGGCCGGGCTGGCCACGCCGGCGGCCTACTGGTGGAGCCACGTCCGCCGGGAGGAGCCCGGCACCGGCTTCGTCTACGGGCAGGCGGTCCTGGACATCCTCCTGATCACCGGGATCGTCCACATCACCGGCGGAAGCGAGAGCGTCTTCCCCCCGCTCTTCTACATCACGCTGGCCTCGGGCTACGCGCTGGTCCTGCCCTTCGCCTCGGCCGTGCTGGTGGCCCTGGCCACCGGCGTCGCCTACCTGGCCGAGGTGACGGTGGCCTATCCGAGCCAGCTCGGCCTGCCGGTGCTGCTGCAGATCGGCATCTTCACCCTGGTCGCCTCCATCAGCAGCGTCATCGGCGCCCGACTGCGGCAGGTCCGGGCCGAGGTGCGCCAGCTCGAGGGCGAGCTGCACCGGCTCCGGCTGGGCACCACCGACGTGCTCCGGACCATCGACTCGGGGGTGGTGACGCTCGACGGGGAGGGGCGGCTCGCCTACATGAACCCGGCCGCCGGGCGCCTGCTGGGGATGGAGGCCGAGCGGCACCTGGGCCGCTCCTTCCTGCCCGAGCTGGAGGAGCGCGCGCCCGGGCTGGCGGCCGCGGTGCGGGAGAGCCTGGCCGGGGAGGACGAGGTCCGGAACCGCGAGGCCTCGGTGCGACGGGACGACGGCGAGCTGGTGCCGGTCTCGGTGAGCACCGCGCTCATGGAGCGGCCCCGGGCCGGCCCCTCGGTCACGCTCGCCCTCCAGGACCTGCGGCCGGTCCGCCGGCTGGAGGACCTCCGCCTGCGGGCCGAGCGGCTGGAGGCGGTGGCCGAGCTGTCGGCGTCGCTGGCCCACGAGATCCGCAACCCCCTGGCCTCGATCCGGAGCGCGGTCCAGCAGCTCGGCGAGGCGGAGGGGACGGACGAGGACGACCGGTCGCTCATGCGGCTGGTGGTTCGGGAGAGCGACCGGCTGTCGACGCTGCTGGAGGAGTTCGGGGACTTCGCCCGGGTGGACGTGGCCGAGCGCCGGCCCGTGGAGCTGGAGGAGGTGGCCGAGCAGGCGCTGGAGACGGTCCGCGAGCATCCGGACGCCCCCGAGGGGGCCCGGCTGGAGCTCGCCGTCGAGCAGGAGCCCGAGGACCTGTGGGGCGACCGGGAGCTGCTCCATCGGACCCTGGTGAACCTGGCGCTGAACGGGGTCCAGGCGGCCTCGGAGGCGCCGGAGCCCCGGGTGACGGTCACGCTGGACGCCCTCCGGCCCGAGGCCCTGGGCGGCGACGCCGAGCTGGGGGCGCCGGTCCGCGTGCGCGTGGCCGACAACGGGCCCGGGCTCCCCCCGGAGGGGGCGGACCGGATCTTCGACCCCTTCTTCACCACCCGGGAGGGCGGCACCGGCCTGGGCCTCTCCATCGCCCACCGCGCCGTCCACGCCCACGGCGGCGCCCTGCTGGCCTCCTCGACCCCGGAGGGCGGGACGACGATGGTGATGATCCTCCCGCGCCGGGACGGGGGACGGGACCCGGGTCGGGGGGCGGCGGTCGCCGGTGACGCACGGGCCGACGCCCCGGCCGGTCGGGAGCGGTCGGCCTCGACCGCGTCGGCCGGCATCCGGGGGGAGGAGCGATGAGCGACGGTCCCGCGGTGCTGGTGGTCGACGACGAGCAGAGCCTGGTGGAGACCGTCCGGGTCCTGCTCGAGGGCGAGGGCTTCGAGGTGCGGACCGCGCTGAGCGGCGAGGCGGCCCTGGAGACCTTCGAGGAGGACGGGGCCGACCTGGTGCTGGCCGACGTGCGGATGCCGAGGATGTCCGGCGTCGACCTGCTGGAGGAGGTCCGCGATCGGAGCCCGGGGACGCCGGTGGTGCTGATGACCGCCCAGGCGTCGCTGGAGTCGGCCATCCGCGCGGTCAACCTGGGCGCCACGCACTACGTGCGGAAGCCGTTCGAGAACGAGGAGCTGGTGGCCGTGCTCCGCCGCGCCCTGGACTGGGGCCGGATGAAGGAGGAGAACGAGGGGCTGAAGCGGGAGCTGGCCGAGCGGCAGGAGGCGCCGGACGTCGAGCGCCCCATCGGCACGGCCGACCGCTTCGTCCGCGCGCTGGAGATGGCCGAGTCGGTGGCCGAGGCCGACTCGACCGTGCTGATCCGGGGGGAGAGCGGCACCGGCAAGGAGATCTTCGCCCGCTACATCTGGGCCCTCTCGGGCCGCTCCGGCGCCGGCTTCCACTCCCTGAACTGTGCGGCCCTGCCGGAGGGGCTGCTGGAGTCGGAGCTGTTCGGCCATCGGAAGGGCTCCTTCACGGGCGCGCACGAGGACAAGGAAGGCCTGTTCGTGGCGGCCTCCGGGGGCACCCTCTTCCTGGACGAGGTGGGGGAGATGTCCCCCTCCACCCAGGTCAAGCTGCTGCGGGTGCTCCAGCAGCGCGAGGTGGTGCCGGTGGGCGCCACCGAGCCGGTGTCGGTGGACGTGCGCCTGGTCGCGGCGACCAACCGCGACCTGGAGCGCGACATCGAGGAGGGCCGCTTCCGACAGGACCTCTACTACCGGCTCAACGTGATCTCCCTGGAGCTGCCCCCCCTGCGGGAGCGGGAGGAGGACGTCCCCCTGCTGGCCGAGCACTTCCTCGAGCGGCTCTGCGAGGAGCGGGGCGGGACGATGCGGCTGGCCGACGGGACCCTCGAGGTGCTGACCGGCTACCGCTGGCCGGGCAACGTGCGGGAGCTGCGCAACGTGGTCGAGCGGGCGTACGTGCTCACCGAGGGCGAGGTGGTGGAGCCGGACGCCCTGCCGGACAAGCTCACCGAGCCGGCCGAGGAGCCGCTGGTGACCGAGCGCCCGCCGGCCAACCCGCCGCTGGAGGCCATCGAGCGAGCCTACATCGAGCACGTGCTCCGCTCGGAGGACGGCAACCGCACCCGGGCCGCCGAGGTGCTGGGCATCGACCCCAGCACGCTCTACCGGAAGATCAACCGCTACGATCTGGACGTCTGACGGGTCGGGCGGGAGGCTCGGGACCGCGGGGCCCGCTCGGCTCACCCCGAATGCGAGCATTCGCAGGGTTCGCTCGCGGACCCCGCGGCCCCTCGCCCGGCGCCTGGACCGTCCGCCGGGTGGGGGCGCTCCGGGGCCAACCTTCGGGTGATCTTCGGGTCGGGGCGGCCCGCAGGGCGCGAGGTCTGTTGCATTCTGCAAGAGGGTCCGACGGCCGATGCTCCTCACGACGACCGTATACGTAATCATAAGGCGTTGTCGTCGAACGTCCTGGGGAATTACCGGACGAGACGTCTGATGCGGCACGAGGGTTGCCTCCATGAATGGGACGCGAGTGACGAGTCCCGCCGCGCCGGCCGAGCCGGACGGGGCGGGCGAACCGGGCGGGGAGCGATCCCCCTCAAACAGCAGGAGGCGACGACATGCTTCAGGATCTCTTCAGGAAGGTGAACCGCGAGCGAGGCTCCGCGGGCTTCACCCTCATCGAGCTGCTCATCGTGGTGGTCATCATCGGCATCCTGGCCGCCATCGCCATCCCGCAGTTCTCCAGCACCAAGGAGAAGGCGTACAAGGCCTCGATGAAGGCGGACCTCCGGAACATGGCCACCGCCCAGGAGGCCTACTTCGCCGAGAACCCGTCGGGCTACGCGTCCAGCCTGGGTGACCTCTCCGACTACAGCACGTCCGAGGGGGTCTCGGTCACGGTCCAGACCGGAAACCAGGACGGCTGGGCGGCCACGGCCGATCACGACGGCATCAGTGGCAGCGGTGACTGCGGTATCCACTACGGCAGCGCTGCCGATCAGGGGTCGAACATCTCGGGCACGGTCAGCAGCACCCCCCTGGGCGCGCCCTACTGCCAGGACGGCTGACGGCGGCTCACCCGACGCGCGGAGCGCATTCCCTTCCGCGTGATCGGGGACGACGCCGCGATCGTGCGAACCGGGGGGACTTCGGTCCCCCCGTTCGCATGGGTGCGGGGCAGGCGGTGACCTTCTCGACGGGGCGGGCTTCTCACCGGAGCGAAGGCGGGGCAGGGTGAGCTTCGACCGATCGGCGGCGTCCCTCACCGGGTCTCTTTCGGGGGGCTCCATCACCGGACGCGGTTTCCGGATCCTGCTGGCCGCCCTGACCGCCACCCCCTTCGTCTACGTGCCCGGGGTGCTCTACCCCTCCGTCGTCCCCCGGGCCACCTACTTCCGACTCCTGGTGCTGGGAGCGGTCCTCCTGCTGGCCGTGGCCTGGGCCCGGGGACGGTGGACGCCGGAGGTCGGGGCCTGGCGGCGCGAGCGGGTCGGGCTCGGCCTCGCCGCGTTCGCGGCGGCCGCGACGCTGGCGGCCGCGGCGGGAGCCTCGCCCCTCGAGGGCCTGCTGGGGGGGATGGTCCGGATGGACGGGGCCGTCGCGTGGATCGGCTACCTCCTGTTCTACCTCCTGCTCCGGGCGGCCCTGGACGAGGACTCCTGGCTCTCCTTCCTGCGGCTGGCCGCGCTGGTGAGCGCCGCGGTGGCGGCCTGGTCGCTGGTGCAGGCGTACGGCGAGAGCGTCGGCGTGGCGCTGGTGGGCTGGGGGAGCAGCCGGGTGGTGGGGACGCTGGGCCTGGAGGGCCCGCTGTCGATCTACATGCTGCTGGGCGCCGCCGTCGCCGGATACCTGTCGAGCCGAGCCACGGGCGCGGCGGGTCGGGTCAGCTGGGCGGCGGTGGCCGCGGTCGACCTGTGGGTCGTGGCGCTGACCGGGACCCGGTCGGCGCTGGTGGCCGCCGCGGCTTCGGTGATCGCGCTGGCCGGCTGGGTGCTCCTGGCGGAGGATCGGGGCTCCCCGGTCCGGCGGACGGCCGTCCGGGCGCTGGGCGGGCTGGGCGGGGCGGTCGCGGTGCTGTTCCTCCTCGGCGAGACCGGCTTTCCCGCCGTCGGCCGGATGCTGGACATCGGGGCGGACGCCCTGGGGGCCAGGCTCCACCTGTGGCGATCCGCCTGGTCCGGCTTCCTGGAGCAGCCGCTCCTGGGCGTGGGGCTGGAGAGCTTCGATCTGCTCTACGACCGGAGCTTCCGGGCCGAGGACTACCTGGCTTCGGGGCACGCGCACCACGATCGGGCGCACAACGTCCTCCTCGGGGCCCTGGCCGAGACGGGGGTGCTCGGCCTGGCGGCCTACCTGGCCTTCTGGACGGCGGCGTTCCGGACCGCGCTGGCGTCCCTCCGGACGGCGGAGGGGGAGCCGGGGCTGTTCTGGCTGGCCGCCGCGGTGGGAGCGTATTTCGTCTACCTCCTGCTCTGGTTCGAGGACCTGTCGTCGTTCCACCTGCTGCTCGCGGTTCTGGCCTTCCTCGAGCACCGTCGGCTGACGGCGGGGACGGAGAAGCCCGGGCGGGCGGGGGAGGGGGCGAGCCGGGCGAGAGGCGCCCCCGCCGGGTCCGGCCGAGGGCCTCGCCGGGCGCGCTGGGCCGCCGCGGGGGGCGCGGCGCTCCTGCTCCTGGCCGCGGGCTGGTACCATCTCCAGGTGGTGGGCGCCGCCCGGGAGGCCCGCCGGGGCGTCGCCGGGGGCGCGACGCTGGAACCGTTCCGTCACCTCGACCGAGCGCTCGACTATCGCACCGCCACGACCCGGGAGGTCACGAGCCGCTACGTGGCCGGCCTCGAGGGGCTGACCGGCCGGATCCGGCGCGGACGGGCCCGCGCGGACTCGGGCGAGGTGGCCGCCGTCTTCCGGCGCGGGGAGCGGGCGGTCGAGGCCGAGGTGGCCCGTCATCCCGGCCACTCGCTCGTGCACGCCCGCCTCGCCCGCCTGCACCAGGCCCGCTGGCGATGGACCGGCGCCGAAGAGGACTTCCGCGCCGCCGGGCGCGGCTACCGCCGGGCCCTCGACCGGAGCCCCGACCGGATCCGCTACCTTCACGAGCTCGCCCGCCTGCACACGCAGGACGAAGACCCGGACCGGGCGATGGAGATCCTGCAGCGGGCGCGGGAGCGCCTGCCGGGCTGGTGGGAGACGTACAACACGATGGCCCAGGTGCAGTGGGACGCGGGGAACCGTGAGGAGGCCGTGCGCCACCTGCTCCGGGCGGCGCGGACGGACGTCCGCCGGGGGACCGCCGGCACCGGGACCCAGTTCATGGTGCGGGCGGGTTCCTGGCTCGAGGCGCGCGGCACGCCCCTGGAGGCCGTGGAGCTGTACGAGGCGTACCTGGAGAGCCGCTACCCGGGCTGGAGCGATCCCGGGGGCCGTCGTCTCGAGGACGTCCCCGGGGCGGCCCTGCCCATCGCCGCCCGGCTCCCGATCACCCTGATGCGGGCCGGCCGCACCGAAGACGCGCGCCGGGCCGCCCGGCGGCTGCTGGAGCGGCTGCCCCCCCACCTGGATCGTCCGGCTGTCACCGACCGGCTCGAGCGCTTCATCGACGACCTCGGGGCGGGCCGGACGGGCCGCTGGAACGACGCCTGGGGCGTCCTGCCCACCGACGTGCCGCTGGAGGGATGAGCGCCGCATGAGCCTCCGGTGCAGCCGTCTCCTCGCCGGGGCCGCGGATGTCCGGTAGCGGCGACCGGACCGGCGACCCGGGCGGCCCCGCCCGGGTCCTCGCGCGGGCCGCCGGCGTGTTCCTGCTGGCCGTGCCCTGGCTGCCGCTCCGGCGGCTGTTCGGCCCGCTGGAGGGGACCGGGGCCCTGGTCCCGCCCCGCGAATGGGCCCTGGGCGCCGCCGTCTTCGTCCCGGCGGCCTGGCTCGCGGCACGGGCGGCGGCGGTCCCCGGCGTCCAAGCGGCGGTGGCCCACGCCCGCGGTCGGGCGCGGGCGCTCCGGCGCGCCCTGCACCGGTTCGCCGATCGGCTCCGGGGGCTGTCGCCCGGCCGCCGGCGGACCCCGTGGGCGGGCGTGGACGCCGTCGTCCTCGGGGCCGTCGCGGCGCTGGGGCTGTCCCTGGCCGCGGTCCTGGTCTACGGGGGGCGGCCCCGGCTGGTCGACGGTGCCGTCCAGCTCTTCCAGGCCCGGATCTTCGCCGGCGGGGCCTCCGCAGCGCCCGCACCGCCCGTGTCGGGGTTCTTCGAGGTCACCAACGTCGTCGCGGGCCCGGAGGCCTGGTACAGCCAGTATCCGCCCGGTCACCCGGCCCTGCTGGCGGCCGGCGCGGCGGCGGGGGCGGCCTGGGCCGTTCCCCTGGCGCTGTCGCTGGGCACGGCGGTCCTGCTGTACCGGTTCGCCGCCCGGGTCTACGGCCGGCCCACGGCGGTGGTGACGCTGGCCCTGCTGGCCGTCTGCCCCTTCTTCTGGCTCCTGGGGGCCGGCTTCATGAGCCACGTGCCCGCCCTCTTCTTCGCCAGCCTGCTGCTGTGGGCGGCGGCCCGCGGCGAGGCGGCGCCGGGCCGGGCCTGGCCGGCGGCGGCCGCCGGCGGCGCCCTGGGGGCCCTCTTCCTCTGCCGGCCCCTGACGGCCGCGGCCCTGGGGGCGGGCCTGTCGCCGTTCCTGGCGGGCTGGCTCCTGGAGAAGGGAACGGGTTCGCGGGCGCGGCGGCTCGCGGCCTTCGCCGCGCCCGCGGTCGCCCTGGCGGCCCTGTACCTGGCCCACAACGCGGCCACGACCGGGCATCCGCTCCGGCCCGGCTACCTGGAGCTGTGGGGGTCGGCCCACGGGCTCGGCTTCCACGCCACGCCCTGGGGCGGCGTCCACACCCCGCTGGACGGGCTGGTCAACGAGCTGACCGACCTCTCCCTGCTCAACCTCTTCCTGTTCGAGTGGCCGATCCCCGCCCTCCTGCCGCTCGGCGCGGCCCTGACGGCGGGCTGGCTGGAGGAGCGATGGGACCGGCGCCTGCTGGTCCTCTTCCTCTCGGTGCCCGCGGCCTACTTCTTCTACTGGCACCGCGACGCCCTGATGGGGCCGCGCTTCCTGTACGCGGGGCTGGCGGCCCTGGTGCCCCTCACGGCCCGGGCTTTGGTGGAGGGGGCCCGTCGGCTGGAGGGGGTCGAGGTCCGCGCGCTGCCGGGGCTGACGCCGGTGGGAGCGCGCGCCTGGGCCGGCGCCCTGGTGGGCCTCTGCTTCCTGTACGCAGCGACCCGGGGGATCCCGGGACGCTTCGGTCTCCACGTCGACGGGGGGTCGTCCTTCCGGACGGACGTCCGGGCCGAGGCGCGGCGGGCCGGCCTCGATCGGGGGCTGGTCTTCGTGCCCGTGAGCTGGGGCAACCGGCTCATCGCCGAGCTCCGGGGGATGGGAGCGCCGGCCGGCCTGGTGGAGCGGACCTACCGGGCCGCCGACCACTGCGACCTGGACGCCCTGGTGCGACGGGCCCGCTCCGGGGAGTGGTCGGCCGGGAGGGTGGCCCGAGCGCTGGAGCGCCTGCGGCGGCGGACCGGGGAGGTGGCCCGCACCGACCGGCTCAACGGCGACGGCAGCCTCCGCCTGCGCCGGGACCGCTCCTCGCTCCCGGACCGGTGCCGCGAGGAGATCGAATACGACCGGCGGGGATGGACCAGCTACGCGCCGCACCTGCCGGAGAACGACCCGTGGCTGGAGGCCCCCTTCGTGATCGCCCGGGACCTGCGGGGCCGGAACCGCGAGCTGCGGCGGGCCTTCCCGGACCGGCCGGCGTACCTGTACCGCGACGGCCGGTTCCGGCGCCTCGGGCCGGCCTCCGAGTGAGGCGCCGTTGAGCCGGCGGCGGAGGCTCGGGGTCCCGTGCCCGCCGCCCGTCCGCCGGGCGCGGGCCCCCGCCGTCTCCGGCCCGTCGGGCCCGAACCGGGAGGAGCGACATGAGCCGGGGAGGGCCGCCAGCCCCCGCCCCGCCGAGGCCGGCGGTCTCCCCGGCCCCGCGGGGACCGGCGCCGCCGTCCTCGGGCCGCCGGTCCCGGGGCTTCACGCTGGTCGAGCTGCTCGTGGTCGTCGTCCTGCTCGGCCTCCTGCTGGCCGTGGGCGGGGCGGGGCTCGACCGGTACCGGCGGGCGACGGCGCTGGATCGGTCCGCCGAGGTCGCCCGGAGCGCGATGGCGCGGGCCCGGATGCTGGCCGTCGTCCGGCGGGAGGTCGTGAAGCTGGACCTGCGGCCCGGGGGGCGGCTGTACCTGCGGACCGGCGGGGGCCGGGCCCTGGACCGGTTCGACCTGGCCGGCGACCCGCCGGTCCTGGACTCGGCCCGCCTGCGGCCCTGGTGGATGCGGTACAACCCCAGGGGCCAGGCCTCCCCGGGCAGCCTGTACCTCTACGCCGGCGACCGGGGGGTGAGGGTGGTGAGCAACTTCCTCGGTCGGACCCGGATCGAGCGCTTCCGGCTGTGAAATGTTTGCATTCGGATGCAGGGAGTGCATCGTACGGGGGAGGGTACAGGGGCGAAGAGCCCGATTTGCCGGGGCGCCGGGGGCGGCCGGCATCTTGCGCGACGAATGGGAGCCGATCATGCGGAGAGAGCGAGGAGCCGATGCAAAGGACTGAGCGCGTCCGCCGCCTCCGGACGAGGGAGGACGGCTTCTCGCTGATCGAGGTGCTGATGGTGCTGGTCCTGCTCTCCATCGTCCTGGGCATCGGCGCCCAGGGGATGCAGAGCTTCAACGAGGCCGGCACCGTCGACCGCGCGGCGAACGCGGTCGCCGCCGACGTCACCCTCACCCGGAGCTACGCCGTGCAGCGACTGAGCGAGGTCAGGCTGGTGGCCGACGAGGCGTCGCGCCGGTACGCCATCGTGGACGTCGGGGCCTCCTCCGACGACACGCTGCTGACGCGGTCCTTCTCGGCCTCGGCCGACCTGCCGCTGACGCGGCTGGACGTGATGACGACGGGCGACCACCTGGCGTTCAACCCCCGGGGGATGCTCGTCACCGGCGGCACGGTGGGGACCGACACCGTCGAGGTGGAGCGGCTGGGCTCCGGCCGGCGGGTCGTGATCAGCCCGCTGGGGCGGACCCGGATGGAGGTGCTGCCGTGAACCGGGCGATCGACGGGGCCGCTCCCCCGACGGGGACCGGCTCCGGGCGGGCCGACGAGGCGGGGTTCGGGCTGGTGGAGGCGCTGATCGCCGCCGTGCTCCTCTCGGTGGGCCTGCTGGCCGTGGGGGGGATCGCCCTCTACGTGGTCGAGCAGACCCGGTCCGCGGCCATCCGGACGGACCAGACGATGGCGGGCCAGCAGGTGCTGGAGGCCATGGTGAACCAGCCCTACACGGACATCGGCTCGGGTGCCACGGACACGACGGTGACCGTGGGCGGCCGCGACTACGACGTCACCCGCAGCGTCAGCTCGTCGGGCGCCAACATGAAGGAGGTCCAGGTGCAGGTGTCCGGGGCCGGCAACGTGGGGGCCACCACCTTCCGGACGCGCGTCCATCAGCCGCGGAGCCTCTGATGACGGTCCCCGCCCGACGTCCCCGTCCCCGGGCCGGCCAGGCCGGCTTCACCCTCACCGAGATGCTGGTAGCCCTCGTGGTCACCGGGATCCTGGCCGCCGGCGTGGTCAACCTCCTGCTGGAGCAGAACCGGTTCTACAACCAGCACGACGAGATGATCTACGCCGAGCAGAGCCTCCGGGGGGCGGCCGACCTGGTCTCCCGGGAGCTCCGGATGGCCGCCCAGCAGGACGTCATGTACGCCGGTGCCGACTCGGTGCTGGTGCTCTCCGACGTCTACCGGGGCGTGGTCTGTCGCGTCTCCTCCTCGCTGGTGACCTACTACACCTACGAGTCGCCGGCGGCGAACCTCACGGGCACCACGGGGACGGCGTATCAGAATCCCGGCAACGCCGCCGATCCGTTCACCTACGACCGGTCCTTCGACGGGCGGGGCAACGCGGCCACCTCCACGGCGGTGACGGCGTGCGTGAACAACGGGGCGCCGGACCCGAGCCTCTCGGGCATCTCCTCCTCGGACTACCGGACCGTGGACTGGAGCGGCTCGTCGTTCGCCAGCGAGCCTCAGGTGGGGGCGGCCATACGGGTCTTCCGGCGGCTGGCCTACAGCTTCGCCCCCTCCAGCTTCGCCAACGGCCACGCCCTGATGCGCAACAACCAGGAGCTGGTGGCCCCCTTCGCGTCCGACGCCGGCTTCGAGTACGTGACGGGGTCGGGGGTGCAGACCAGCCCCGGGGCCGGGCCCTTCGGCCCCTCCGGGAACGGCATCCAGCTGGACGCGGTCCGCGTGAACGCCACCGCCACGGGCGACGGGGACCAGCGCTTCGACGTCAGCCGCGACATGAGCTACGAACTGCGCCTCCGGAACTGAGGGTCGGCCATGCGGAGGGACGGGCGGCGATCCGAGGACGGCTTCGCCCTGGTGGCGGCGCTGGCGGCCCTGACGGGGCTGACGGTGCTGGCGGCGGGCGGCTGGTACCTGTCCGACGCCGAGCGCCGGAGCGCGGGCGCGTTCCGCGGCTCGGTGGACGCCTTCTACGCGGCCCAGGCCGGGCTCAGCCGCTTCCTGGCCGAGCACCGGGGGGTGCCCTCGTCGGCCCGCACCTACGACGTCGCCGGCGGGGAGGCGCGGGTCGAGGCCCGGGCGCTGGCCTTCACCGACGACGGCCGGGAGGTCTACCGGGTGACGGCCCGGGGCCGGTCGGAGGCCGGGGGCGAGCGCCGGGTCGCCCGCCTGGCGGTGCTGGAGCCGTTCGTGGCCGAGATGCCCGGGACGCTGGTCTCGGGGGCCGGGGTGATCAAGAACGGCTCCTCCGGCACCATCGACGGGGCCGACGAGTCCCGGTCGGGCGACTGCCCGGTGGGCGGACGGCCCACGGGGCCGGGGCTCTACGTCCGGGACGACGGGGAGCCGGGCTACGAGTCGATGCCGCCCGGCGTGGTCCGGGGGGATCCGCCGGTGGAGGAGACGACCGACCCGCTGGCCCCGCTGGGGCTGGACTGGCAGGCGGTGGTGGACGGAGGCCGGCTGGCGCCCGACTACCGGGTCCCGGCCGACGGCTGGCCGAGCTTCTCGTCCCTGGACGCCGACGCCTATCCGGTGATCTACGCGGACGATCCGGGAGGCCACGCGGTGGGCGGGAGCGACGACGGCCGAGGCCTGCTGGTGGTCCGCGGCGACCTCGAGATGAACGGCAGCTTCCGCTGGGACGGGCTGATCCTGGTGGGCGGCGCCATCACCAGCGACGGCCGCCAGCACGTCAGCGGCGGGGTGGTCACCGGCCTGAACGCGACGCTGGAGCCGCCCGAGCCGGTGGACGACACCGACCTCGGCAACGGCAACATGGACTTCGCCTACGATGCCTGCGAGATCTGGAAGGCCAGCCGGGCGGCCGGCGTCCTGGTCCAGCGGGCCTCCACCTGGAGCGAGGTGTTCCGATGAGCTGCGCGACCCGAGAAACGTCCCCGAGGGACGGAGACGACGGCGAGGCCGGCTACGCCCTCCTGGTGGCGCTGCTGGCCATCATAGGCCTGACGGCCCTGGCCACCGGCGGCTTCATCATGTCCGACGCCGAGCGGGCCACCTCCAGCGCCTACGGGACCTCCGTGGACGCCTTCTACGTGGCCGAGACCGGCCTGCACCAGTACCTGGGCGAGACCTCCGGCACGCCGGTCTCGCCCCGCAGCTACGCCTTCAACGCCGGCAACGCCCGGGTGACGGCGGCCCGGATGGCCGAGACGGGCACCGACGGCCAGAGCGTCTATCGCGTCGCCTCGACGGGCCGGGTGGACGTCCCCGGCGGGGGGCGGGCCGACCGGGAGGTGAGCGTGCTGGCGGTCCTGAACCCGTTCATGAACGACAGCCCGGGCGGCTTCGTCTCCGGCACGGGGCTGAACAAGAACGGCAGCTCCGGGACGATCAGCGGCGATGACGCCTGCGGCAACCAGGACGAGGCCGGCCTCTACGTGCCGCCCGGCGGCGCCGACGACGTGGACAGCTCCATCACCGAGGGCAATCCGCCCGTCCAGGAGGACTCCGATCCCTTCAACGAGCTGGAGTGGGACTGGCGGGACGTCGTCGACGGGACGGCGATGAACCACACCCACACGAACACCTCGACCTCGCCCTCGTCCGGCACCTGGCCGAACTACGACAGCATCCCCTCCACCGAGTACCCGGTCGTCTACGCGGACCAGTACCCCGACGACGCCACCCAGGACCAGGATCAGCAGACCTTCGCCGTCGACGGGAACGACGACGGCCAGGGCACCCTCATCGTCCGGGGCAACCTCGAGATGAACGGCAGCTTCGAGTGGGACGGGCTCATCCTGGTGGGCGGCCGGATCGTCAGCGACGGGAACCAGACGATCACCGGGAGCCTCATCACCGGGCTCAACGAGACCCTGGATCCGCCGGAGTCGGTGTCCGACGGGCAGGTGGACCTGGGCAACGGGACCTTCACCATCCAGTACAACAGCTGCGAGGTCCAGAACGCGGGCCAGGGCGGGGCGAGCCTGGTCACGATGGAGCACACCTGGTCGGAGGGCTTCTGATGGGAGCGCTCCGGATGACGCCCGCCCGCACCGCCCGGGGGTTTGACAGGCCCGGGAGGCCGGGGTACCATACGCCTGTCCTGCCCATTTTCCGCGCTGAACTCGATCAGCGGCGGCCATCCCTATGCCTCTCTTCGGCCTAGGCCGCGCGAAGCGGTCCGTGGGCCTGGACATCGGCAGCGGTGTCCTCAAGCTCGCGGTCGTGGACCACGGCAAGGACGAGCCCCAGCTCGAGCAGGCGGCCCTGCGGCCGTTGCCCGGCTCGGCCATCGTGGAAGGTGAAGTCGTGGATCCCGGCCTGGTGGCCGACACGATCCGGGACCTCTTCGCCGAAGTCGAGCTCGAGACCGAACACCTGGTGATCTCGGTGGGCGGTCGGGACGTGATCATCAAGCTCATCCGGATGGACCGGATGGACGCCTCCGACGCCCGCGAGGTGATCCGCTGGGAGGCCGAGCAGCACGTGCCCTTCGACATGGAGAACGTGCAGCTCGACTTCCAGATCACCGACCCGGAGGGCGAGGGGCTCCAGATGAAGGTGCTCCTGGTGGCCGCCAAGCGCGAGCTGGTGGACAACAAGATCGCCCTGGTCCGGGAGGCCGGCCTGGAGCCGAAGGTCGTGGACGTGGACGCCTTCGGGCTCTACAACGCGCTGGAGGCGAACTATCCCGAGGCCATGGACGGGATCTGCGGGCTGGTCAACATCGGCCACGACTCCACCACGGTGAACATCCTCGACCACGGGGTGCCGGTGCTGACCCGGGACCTCAGCTTCGGCACCCGGCGGCTGACCCAGGACCTGCAGCGCGAGCGGGGGCTCACCGGCGAGCAGGCGGAGGCCGTGCTCCGCGGCGAGCGGGAGGAGGACCTGACCGGATTCCTGGCCGAGCGCGCCCAGGAGGTGGCCCAGGGCGTCGAGCGGGCCTCGGCCTTCCTGGAGAGCCGGGAGGTGGAGGAGGGCATGAGCCGCCTCTACCTGTGCGGCGGCGGCGTCGCCGTGCCCGGCCTGCCGGCGGCCCTGGCCGAGCAGATGGGGCTGGAGTCGCAGGTGGCCAGCGCGGTCGACGGGATCCAGGTGAAGCCCGACGCGGTGGCCTCGCTGGACGACAGCCTCGACGACGTGGGCCCGATGATGATGCTGGCCACCGGCCTCGCCCTGCGGCGGCCGGCGTGAGGACGGAGCGGCGGGGGGAGCGCCGATGATCGAGGTCAACCTGCATCCCGGCGAGGGCGGGAAGAAGCGCGGCGGGGGCGGCCTGTCCGACCTCTCCGTGTCCCTGCCCGACCTGGAGGGGATCGGCGGGCTCGAGACGCTCCGCTCCGATCCCTGGCACGCCTCGTTCCTGCTCTTCCTGGTGGTCGTGCCGCTGGTGGTGGGCTTCCTGTGGTACCAGCAGTCCCAGCGGGCCGAGCGCCTGAACCAGCGGCTCGACGAGGCGCTGGCGGACTCCGCCCGGCTGGCGGACCTCCGCGCGCTGAGCGACAGCATCACCGCCCGGCGGGAGGAGATCCAGGACCGCATCGCCCTGGTGCGCGAGCTGGACCAGAACCGGTTCGCCTGGCCGCACCTGATGGACGAGGTCAGCCGGGCCCTGCCGTCGCGGGCGTGGCTCACGGGGATCGAGCGGCAGAGCGGCCTGCCGAACCTCCGGGTCCGGCTCGAGGGAGCCGGGGCGTCGCCCCTGGTCATCACCGACTTCGTACGGGCGCTCGAGGGGTCGACCTTCGTCGGCGAGGTGCGGATCGTGAACAGCCAGCGCCAGCAGGTGGAAGGCATGGAAGCCCAGTCGTTCACGCTCTCGGTCACCTACCGCGAGCCGCCGGCCTCGGCGGTGGAGCGGCGGGAACTGGTGCGGGGAGGCTCCTGATGGCGCTCCTGCCCGACGACCAGCGGAGCCAGCAGCGGTTCCTGGGCATCCTCCTGCTGGTGGGGGCGGCGGGGGCCTTCTACATGTACGTCTATTCGCCCCGGACCGCCGAGCTGACCGAGCTGGAGGACCGGATCGCGCAGGTGGAGCACCAGAACGACGTGGCCGAGGCCCGCACGGGCAACCTGGACGAGGCCCGGGCCGAGCTGGAGGAGACGGAGCGGCTCTTCGGGGCCCTCCAGCAGCTGGTCCCGGACCGGGCCGAGGCGACGCGGATCTACCAGTCCCTGGCGACCCGGACCGAGGAGATGGGCCTCGACATGGTGAGCGTCGTCCCGGCCGAGCCGGAGCCGACGTCCGACGGCTACTACCTCCGACAGCACTGGGACATGACGGTGGAGGGCGACTACCACACCGTGGGACGCTTCCTGACCCGGGTCGCGTCCTTCGACCGGCTGGTCCGGCCGCAGGTCTCCTCGCTGGAGCGGGTGGCGTCGGGCGGGTCCGACGAGCCGTCGCGGATCCGGGCCGTCTTCGGCCTGGAGACCTTCGTCCTGGCGCCGGACTCGGCGCAGGGCGGACAGCAGGAGGAGGGCTCCGATGCGAGCTGAGCCACGCCTTCTCGCCGGCTCGGCCGCCTGCGGCCTCCTGCTCGTGCTGGCCCTGTGGCCGGCGACGGCGGTCGCCCAGGACGCCGACGGCTCCGCGGCGCCGGACACGACGGCCGCGCCGGGCGACACGGCCGCGGCCGGCGACACGGCGGCCACGGTGAGCTACCGGCGGGAGATCTTCACCTATCCCTCGACCAGCCGGTCCGATCCCTTCCGGCCGCCCAGCGCGGACGTCGGGATGGGGCCCCGCTTCGAGGACCTGGCGCTGGCGGGCATCATCCACGCCCCGGAGGTCGGGAGCGTGGCCATCCTGCAGGACCGGTCCACGGGCGAGCGTCACCGGGTCCGGGACGGTGAGAGCCTCGGCGGCGTCCGGGTCGTGGAGATCCGGCCCGCCGAAGTCGTCTTCTCGGTCTCCGGGGTCACCGGCGAGCGCCGGGAAGTCCTCCGGGCCACGAGCGAAGAAGAGGGGAACCAGTGATGATCGCGCGAACAGCCCTGCCCCTGTTGATGGCGCTGATGACCGCGGCCGCCCCCGAGGCGGAGGTGGCCGAGGTCCGGATCGCCGCCCAGGGCGAGGAGACGGAGATCACCGTCCAGACCAGCGGCCAGGCGGAGGTGCGGGACTTCCTGCTGGACGATCCCACCCGGCTGGTGGTGGACCTGGAGGGGGCCACCCACGCGCTGCCCCGCCACGTCTACGAGGGCGTCGGCCGGGGCGGGGTGGTCGGCCTGCGGACCAGCCAGTTCCGGGACGACGTCGTGCGCCTGGTCTTCGAGCTCAGCGGACCCGTGGACTACCGGGTCCGGTCGGAGGACGGCGCCGTGCGGATCCGCTTCCCCAACCCTGGCGACGGCTTCGAGGCCTGGAGCACCGCCTCCCCGGGCTCGCCCGGGCTCTCCGAGGAGGTCGCGCGCCAGCTGGCGGCCGCCGAGAACGGCGGCTCCGGAGCGGCGGGCGGCGGGGCCTCCGACGGCGAGGCCGGCGACGCGCCGGACCGGACGCCCGCGGACCGTCAGGCCCAGGAGAGCGAGCAGCCGCGGATCTCGGTGACGTACGACAGCGCCAGCATGCTGGACGTGATCGCGGGGTTCGCCGAGTTCTCCGGCACCTCCATCGTGCCGGGGTCCGGCGTCTCCGACATCACGGTCCGGGGCGTGGACATCCAGAACCAGCCCTGGGACGTGGCCCTGGACGCGATCCTCTCCTCCCAGGGCCTCGGCTGGCGTCGCACCGATAGCGGCATCCTGCTGGTGGACCAGCTCAGCGAGCTGCGGGGCCGGGACACGCTCCAGACCGAGACCCGGGTGCTGAGGATCAACTACGCCGGGGCCGACACGGTGGCCCAGGCGCTCCAGCAGCTCGCCTCGGACCGGGGCAAGGTGGTCGCCTACCAGGGCACCAACTCGGTCATCGTCACCGACGCCCCCTCGGCGGTGAGCCGGATGGACAGCCTGGTCCAGGTGCTGGACCGGCGGACCGCCCAGGTCTCCATCGAGGCGAAGATCATCTTCGTCGACCGGACGAACGTGAACGCCCTGGGGTTGGCCTACGACCTGAAGGAGCGTGAAGGCGACCAGACCGAGCAGGCCATCAACGACGTGGTGCCCTCGCCCGACCCGGACAACCCGGGGGAGACCACGACCGAGACGGTGGTGAACTTCGGGGGCAACGCCATCTCGGCGGTGGCGAACGCCAACGCGCGGGTGGCCTCGCCGGCGCTCTCCATCCTGGCCTCCACGGCGTTCGGGGACTTCTCCCTCTTCGCCTTCGTGGACGCCCTGGAGGAGCACCGGCTGTCGGACGTCCAGGCGGCGCCCTCCATCCAGGTGGTGGACAACCACCAGGCCCGGATCCAGGTGGGCGAGCGCACGCCGATTCGCGTGCTGGAGCCCCAGGCCCAGCTCTCGAACGCCCAGGTCAACGTCCAGTTCGAGGACACCGGCATCATCCTCGAGGTCACCCCGCACATCACGAACAACAACCAGGTCCTGCTGGACCTGATGGCCGAGCGCTCGGACGTGGCGGCGGGCCCCTCGGACATCGGCTTCATCTTCGAGAAGCAGATCGGCGAGACGCGGCTGCTGCTGGACGACGGGGAGACGGCCGTCATCGGCGGGCTGACGCTGAGCGAGGTGACCCGGAGCGAGTCCGGGATCCCCGGCCTCATGAACCTGCCGCTGGTCGGCGGCCTGTTCCGCACGGCCAACGAGAACGAGAACAAGCGGGACCTGATCATCCTGGTCACGCCGCACATCGTGAACGCCCCGCGGGACGGCTCGGCCGGCGGGTCGACGCCCGGGGCGCCGATCCCGACCGGCTCCTGAGCCCGCCGTCCGCGCCGGGTCGGCCGGCGCGGGCCCTCGCCTCGGCCGGGGGACGGCCGCCCCCGGACGGCCCCGCTTTCCGCGGCCCGCGCCGCGGGTTACCCTTCCACGCGTTCGGCCGTCCCGTCCGGGACACGCCCCACCGAACCTTCCGAGGGAGGACGCCCCAGCCATGCTGGACCACTTCCGCTTCACCACCGCCGGCGAGTCCCACGGCCGCGGGATGCTGGTCATCGTCGAGGGCGTGCCGGCGGGCCTGCGGGTCGAGCCCGTCGACGTGGCCCGCGACCTGGCCCGCCGCCAGGGGGGATACGGCCGGGGCGGGCGGATGGAGATCGAGGAGGACGTGGGCGAGGTCCTGAGCGGGATCCGGCTGGGCGAGACCCTGGGATCGCCGATCTCCTTCTGGATCGGGAACGACGACTTCGAGAACTGGGTGCCGGCCATGTCGTCCGAGCCCCGGCCGGACGCCGACGAGGAGGAGCTCCGCCGGGTTCACCTGCCCCGCCCGGGCCACGCCGACCTGGTGGGCATGCTGAAGTACGACCGGAGGGACGCCCGCGACGTCCTGGAGCGGTCCAGCGCCCGCGAGACCTCGGTCCGCGTGGCGGCCGGCGCGGTGGCCAAGCGTCTGCTGCAGGAGTTCGGCGTCACCGTCGGGAGCCACGTGACCGTGCTGGGCGGCGTGGAGGCCGAGCGCCCGGACCCGCTGCCGGACGACATCAACGCCGCCGCCCGCGAGTCGCCGGTCCGCTGCCTCGACGACGAGGCCTCCCGCGCCATGGTCCGGGCCATCGACGAGGCCGGCTCGGTGGGCGACACCGTGGGCGGGATCTACGAGGTGGTGGCCCGGGGCCTGCCCGTGGGGCTGGGGAGCCACGTCTCGTGGGACCGTCGGCTGGACGGCCGGATCGCCGGGGCCCTGATGTCCATCCAGGCCCAGAAGGGCGTCGAGATCGGGATGGGCTTCGGGGTCGCCCACCACCGGGGCTCGGAGGTCCACGACGAGATCGACCGTGACCCGGACCGCCGGACGACCGGCGGCTACCGCCGCCGCCGCAACAACGCCGGCGGCACCGAGGGGGGCGCCACCACCGGCGAGCCCCTGGTGGCCCGCGTCGCCATGAAGCCGCTCAGCTCGCTCATGCAGCCGCTGGACAGCGTGGACACCCGGACAGGCGAGGACGCGGAGGCGATCCGGGAGCGCAGCGACGTCTGCGCCGTCCCGGCCGCCGGCATCGTGGGCGAGGCGATGGTGGCCATCGTCCTGGCCGACGCGATGCTGGAGAAGTTCGGCGGCGACTCGCTGGCGGAGATGCGCGACCACTACGACGCCTACCTGGAGCGCATCAACGAGCGGACCTTCGAGGAGCCGTGAGCGGCGCCGGGCTCCCCGGCCGCGTGGTGCTGGTGGGCTTCATGGCCGCCGGCAAGAGCACCGTGGGCCGCCGGGTGGCCCGGGACCTCGGCTACGGCTTCGTGGACCTGGACGAGGCGGTGACCGAGCTGGCCGGCCGCCCCGTGCCGGAGATCTTCCGGCGGGAGGGCGAGGCGGCGTTCCGCGAGATGGAGGCCCGGGTCACCCGCCGGCTGGACGACCGCCGGGAGGTGGTGGTGGCGACCGGCGGCGGCTGGATGGCCCGGGAGGAGCTGCGCGACCGGTGGGACGATGCGGTCCGGGTCTGGCTCCGGGTGGAGCCGGAGGAGGCCGTCCGGCGGCTGGAGGGGCGGGTCGCCTCCCGTCCCCTGCTCGACGCCGACGATCCGGTGGGAGCCGCCCGTCGCCTGCTGGAGCGCCGCCGGGACGACTACGCCCGGGCCGAGCTCTCGGTGGACACCGGGGGCCGGAGCCCGGAGGAGGTGGCCCGGACGGTGCTGGGCGGCCTCCGGGCCGGAACACGGTGAGCGCGTTCGGCTACCACGTGGAAGCCGGCGCCGGCCGGCCCGGGAAGCCCCCGGGCGGGCCGGGGCCGGAGACGGGATCGCGGCAGGACCCGCCCCGGCGCCGCGTTCCGCCGCGATCGAAGAGGGTGAACCCGGGACCGGACGTCCCCCACCGAAGAAGAGAGGCATGGCCGAGAGCACCGACGGAGCGGACGGAGAGCACCTGGTCGTGGTGGAGTCGCCCGCCAAGGCGCGCACCCTGGGCGGCTACCTGGGACCGGGCTACCGGGTCGAGGCCACCGTCGGCCACGTCCGCGACCTGCCCGAGAGCGGGCTGGGCGTCGACGTGGAGGGGGGCTTCGAGCCCGAGTACGTGACGATCAGCGGCAAGGGGAAGATCCTGAGCCAGCTCCGCTCGGCGGCCCGCGAGAGCGACGACGTCCTGCTGGCCACCGACCCCGACCGGGAGGGCGAGGCCATCGCCTACCACGTGGCGCGGGAGCTGGGGTGGGAGCCCGGCGGCAACGGCCGCTTCCGACGCATCACCTTCCACGAGATCACCCGCGACGCGGTCCGCTCGGCGCTCGAGGAGCCCGGCCCCATCGACCTGAAGCGGGTCGAGGCCCAGCAGGCCCGCCGCATCCTCGACCGCCTGGTGGGCTACAAGCTGTCGCCCCTGCTGTGGAAGAAGATCTCGCCCGGGCTCTCGGCGGGCCGGGTCCAGTCGGTGGCGGTCCGCCTGCTGGTCGAGCGCGAGCGCGAGCGACGCGCCTTCCACACCGCCGTCTACTGGGACCTGAGGGCGGCGCTGGCAGCCGAGGGGCGGGGCTTCGAGGCCGACCTGACCCACCTGGAGGGCACCCGGCTGGCCTCGGGCAAGGACTTCGACGAATCCACCGGCCGCCTGGAGGACGACGCCGACGTCGTCCTGCTGGACGCCGACGAGGCGGGGGCGCTCCGGGACCGGCTGCGCGAGGCGACCTTCCGGGTCGAGTCGGTGGACGAGCGCACCTCGACCCGCAGCCCCTACCCCCCCTTCACCACCTCCAGCCTCCAGCAGGAGGCCAACCGGAAGCTGAACCTCTCGGCCAGCCAGA
>CAZJJO010000026.1:0-22496 GCA_964546375.1 uncultured Gemmatimonadota bacterium | reverse complement strand
GTTCACATGCGGCTTCGTCCGCTCAAACTTCTCCTTGGCCATCAGTCCTCTCCTCTATCTCGTCCGTGACCCCTGGGGGTCCCTCGCTCGTCTCTCGATGCCGCGTCCCGCTCCGGGCGTCGGCGCCGGCTCGTCCAGTGGTGGGGGGAGGATTCGAACCTCCGAAGGCATAAGCCGGCAGATTTACAGTCTGCTCCGTTTGGCCGCTTCGGTACCCCACCCGATCCGAAAGACGCGGTCGTCCCGCGTCGCCTCGGCGGCCGGTGCTCGCGGCGCTCCGCCCCGAACACGGAGGGGAAGCCGTCTCCCGCGCCGCGAACGGCAGAGTGAGCTGACGGTGGGACTCGAACCCACAACCTCCGGATTACAAATCCGACGCTCTGCCGATTGAGCTACGTCAGCAACGGGAGATCGGCAAGTTAGGCTCCGGCGCCGGGAGTGTCAATCACCCCGCTCTCCGCCCGTGGTTCCGGCCCGCAGCGCCGACGCGTCGTCGACCTTCCAGCGGGTCCCCTCCGGCGTGTCCTCGACCACCACGCCCCGGGCCTCGATCGCCTCGCGGAGCTCGTCGGCCCGGTCCCAGTCGCCGGCCTCGCGGGCCGCCTCGCGCTCCGCGATCCGCGACTCGACCCACCGGCGCAGCTCCTCGGGAACCTCGCGGCGCTCCCGGTCGCGCAGCTCCAGGACCCCGAACACGCGGTCGAAGTCCTCCAGCAGCGCCAGCGCCGACTCGATCCCCTCCGCCCCGGCCCGGTCGCCGCTGTCGTCCAGGGCCGCGTTCCCCTCCCGGACCAGCTCGAAGACCGCGGCCAGCGCCTCGCTGACGTTCAGGTCGTCGTCCATCGCCCCGAGGAAGCCGTCCCGGGCGCGGTCCGCCAGGTCCGCCAGCCCGGCCGGTGTCCCCCCGCCCTCCGCGTGATCGAGGCCGCGGAGGCGGTCACGGAACTCCACCAGGCGGTCCAGGGCCCGGTCGGCCCGCTCCAGGCCCTCGCGGGTGAAGTTCAGCTCCGACCGGTAGTGGGCGCTCAGCAGGAGGTAGCGGATCGCCGACGCGCGATGACCCGCCTCCAGCAGGTCGGGGATCGTGTAGAAGTTGCCCTCCGACTTGGACATCTTGCCCCCCTCCACCTGCAGGTGGGCCCCGTGGAGCCACCACCGGCTGAAGGTCCTCCCGGTGGCGCCCTCGGCCTGGGCGATCTCGTTCTCGTGGTGGGGGAAGACCAGGTCGATACCGCCCGCGTGGATGTCGATGGTCTCGCCCAGGTGGGCCATGGCCATCACCGAGCACTCCAGGTGCCAGCCCGGCCGGCCCGGGCCCCAGGGCGAGTCCCAGGTGGCGACGTCGCCCTCCCCCTCCCGCGTCCCGCCCTTCCAGAGGACGAAGTCGCGGGGGTCGTCCTTGCTGTACTCCTCGTCGCCCTCGGTCCGCTCGGCCGAGCGGACGTCCTCCGGGTCCAGCTCCACCAGACGCCCGTAGTCCGGAAAGCTCGAGATGTCGAAATAGACGGATCCGTCGGCCTCGTAGGTGTGGCCGTTCTCCTCCAGCCGCCGGACCAGCTCGATCATCTCGTCCACGGTCTCGGTGGCGCGGGGGTTGTGCTCCACCGGCTCCATCCCCAGGGCCCGCCAGTCCTCGAAGAAGGCCTCCACCACCGGATCGGTCACCTCGCGCAGCCCCACCCCGCGCTCCACCGCCTCGCGGATCGTCTTGTCGTCGACGTCGGTCAGGTTCATCACCTGCTCCACCTCCCAGCCCCGGAACCGGAGGTAGCGGCGCAGCAGGTCCTGCCACAGGAAGGTCCGGAAGTTCCCGATGTGGGCCCGGTCGTAGACGGTGGGGCCGCAGGTGTACATCGTCACCCGCCCCTCCTCCCGGGGCTCGAAGGCCTCCTCGTCGCCGGTCAGGGTGTTGTGCAGGCGCAGGGTCATGGGATCACCGGTGCGGTCGACGGGCTCCGGGGTCGGGTTCGTTCCCGGCCGGACCGGGCCGGAGGCCGGGGGCTCGCGGGCGGACAGGGGGGGCGCCCGGCGCCGTCAGCGCATCGCCTGCAGGCTTCGTTCCCCGGCTCCCGCGCCGGCCTCGCCGTCGTCGGGCGGGTCGAAGGACCGGCGCCGCCAGGTCCGGAAGGCCTCCATCGCCTCGCCGTGGCGCTCCCGCCACCGGCTGCGGCACGGCTCCGAGACGGCCGTGTCCTCCAGCGCCACGACCAGGGCCGGCAGGTGGCCCGCCTCCCGGGCGAAGGCGAACAGGTCCAGCGGTCCGAAGGCCGGGCCGCCGTAGAGGGTCCGCGACACGATCCAGCCGTCGACGAAGGCCGAGAGCTGCTCGGCCTTCCGCTCCACCGCCGCGTCGCAGCTCCCGGTGGGCTGGCCCGAGCGGATCCACTCCATCCGCACGACCGCGTAGTTGTCGTACGCGCGGTTCGCCTCGCGGTAGTTGCCCGGCGTGGCCACCCGGACGGCGGTGTCGTTCCGGACGGTCACGACGTTCCAGGGGTAGGCGGCCGCCGGCGCGTCGGCCTCCACCGGGGGCCCGGAGCCCACGTAATAGACCACCGCGGGGTCCTCCTCGAGGATGCTCCGCAGGCGCCGCGAGCGCTCGAGCATGTCCCGCACCGAGACGGTGTCGAAGGCCAGGGCCTGGCCCGAGGGCGCGCGGATCGAGTACTGGGCCTCGAGGGAGCCGGGGAGGAGGCCGGCGGCGAGGAAGAGGGAGAGGAGGAACGCCGCGAGCGCCGGGACGGGTCGGGCGGACCGCCGGTCGAGCCTCCGCTCCACCGGCCGCTCAGGCGCCCCGTCGGGCCCCGACGCCGCCGTCACGCCCGGCCCCCTCCTCCTCGTCCTCCTCGCCGTCCAGCAGGCCGGCGAACCGCAGCACCTCGTCGCCCGCGGTGCCCAGCAGCTCCTGCTCGCGGCCGAGCAGCCGCTCGGAGACGTCGTGGGCGGAGCTGTCGCCGCTCCACCCCTCCTCGAGCACGTCCCAGCCCAGGTCCTCGGCGATGCGCATCGCCACGTAGGCGCAGCAGAAGATGTCGTCCAGGTACCCGTAGGCGCCGACCTTCTCCTCGGGGATCACGTCGTCCGGGCTCACCAGGTAGGCGAGCGCCGCGTCCACCAGGAGCCGCTGGTCCCGCGATACGCGGGGGTCGTTCAGCAGGTGGAGCATCAGGGAGCCGTAGGCGGGCGCCAGGAGGACGACGTCCTTCTGGGTTCCGGCGTAGCGGGCGACCTGGTCCTCGAGCGCCTGGATGAAGTCCGACACGTCGCCTCTCCGAGCTGGGATGGCGGAGGCACCGGCTCCCGACGGGAGCCGCGGCGGAGCCCCGCGGATTCGCGTACCTGCTACCCGGCGGGCCGGAGCGCCGTTCCGCCCGGGACGCCCGGCGCCGGGCCGTGCCGAAACTTAGCGGCGGCGGGGCTCACCGGCCACCGGGGTCGGGACGGCCCCTCCCGGCCCCCCGTCGCCCGTCGCCGGACGCGGAGGCCGGCCTCCTCCACCTCACTCCACCGTGACGCTCTTGGCCAGGTTGCGGGGCTGGTCCACGTCGCAGCCCCGGATGACCGCGATGTGGTAGGCCAGGAGCTGCAGGGGCAGCGAGGTGAGCACCGGCTGGAGCATCTCGACGGTCTTCGGCACCGTCACCACGTGGTCGACCTTCTCCGCCAGGTCCCGGTCCCCCTCGCTGGTGATGGCGATGAGCCGTCCGCCCCGGGTCTTCACCTCCTCGACGTTGGAGACGATCTTGGCGTAGACCGAGTCGGTGGGCGCGATCACCACCACCGGCATGTCCTCGTCGATGAGGGCGATGGGGCCGTGCTTCATCTCCGCCGCCGGGTAGCCCTCGGCGTGGATGTAGCTGATCTCCTTCAGCTTGAGCGCCCCCTCCAGCGCCACCGGGAAGTTGTAGCCCCGCCCCAGGTAGAGGAAGTTCGCGGCGTCGGCGTAGGAGCGGGCCACCTCGCGGATCGCGTCCTCCTGGGCCAGCACCTGCTGGAGCCGCTCCGGCAGCCGCCGCAGCTCGCGGACCACCTTCCGGCCCTCGACCACCGAGAGGCCGCCGCGACGGCGGGCCATCATCAGCGTGAAGAGCGCCAGGACGGTGAGCTGGCCGGTGAAGGCCTTGGTCGAGGCCACCCCGATCTCGGGGCCGCTGTGCGTGTAGACGCCGCCGTCGGTCTCCCGGGCGATGGTGGAGCCCACCACGTTCACGATGCCCATGGTCGTGGCGCCGCGGCGCGCCGCCTCCTGCATGGCGGCCAGGGTGTCGGCCGTCTCCCCCGACTGGGAGATGGCCACCACGACCGTGTCGTCGTCGATGACCGGCTTCCGGTACCGGAACTCCGACGCGTACTCCACCTCGGCCGAGACCCGCGCGTACTCCTCCAGCATGTATTCGCCGATGAGGGCCGCGTGCCAGCTCGTGCCGCACGCGGTGAGGACGACGCGGTCGGCGGAATCCAGGGCGTCCGAGATCTGGTCGAGGCCGCCGAGCCGGGCGGTGCCCTCGTCCTCGAGCAGCCGGCCCCGCATGGCGTCCCGGACCGTCTCCGACTGCTCGTGGATCTCCTTGAGCATGAAGTGCTCGAAGCCGCCCTTCTCGATCTTCTCCAGGTCCCAGGAGATCCGGCGGACCTCCTTCTCGATGGGCTCGGGCGGCCCGTCCTCGTCCCACTCCCCCACGTTCAGCGTCTCGTAGCCCTCGGCGGTGAGGACGGCGAGCTCGCCGTCCTCCAGGTAGATCACGTTCCGGGTGTGGCCGAGGACGGCGGCCACGTCGGAGGCCACGAAGAGCTCGCCGGCCCCGTCCTCCCCGATGCCCAGGAGGAGGGGCGAGCCCTGGCGGGCCGCCACGATCTTCCCGGGATCGCGAGAGCTGATGACGGCCAGGCCGTAGGCGCCCTCCACCTGGGTCAGCGCCGCGGCCACCGCCTGCTCCAGGTTGCCGTCGAAGGCCTCTTCCACCAGGTGGACGATCACCTCGGTGTCGGTCTCGCTCCGGAAAGAGTGGCCCAGCTCCTCCAGCTTCTGCCGGAGGACGTCGGCGTTCTCGATGATGCCGTTGTGGATGACCGCGACCTCGCCGGCGCAGTCGGTGAGGGGATGGGCGTTCTCGGTGCTCGGGGCGCCGTGGGTGGCCCAGCGGGTGTGGGCGATCCCCACCCGGCCCTCCACCGGCCGGTCGGCCACGTGGCGGCGCAGCTCCTCGAGCTTGCCCGCCCGCTTCCGGACCTCCAGCCGACCGTCCTGCTGGACGGCCAGGCCGGCGGAATCGTAGCCGCGGTACTCCAGCCGCTTCAGCCCCTCCAGCAGGAGGGACGTGGCGTCCCGGTCACCGATGTAGCCGACGATGCCGCACATGGTCTCTCCGCTCTCAGGTGGCGTCTTCGCCCGTCGCGGACCGGAGCGCCTCCAGCGCCCAGTCCGCCAGCTCCCCGGCCTCGTCCTCCCCGGGGGCCTCGGCGATCACCCGGACGATGGGCTCCGTGCCCGAGGGTCGGACGTGGACCCAGCTCCTCCGGTCCGGCCAGTCCAATCGGAGCCCGTCCTGGCGGTCGGTCTCGGGGCGGCCGGGGGCGTCCCGGGCCAGGGCCCGGTAGACCGGCTCCAGGCTCGCCTCCGGCCGGGGCGCCCGCCGCCGGGCGATCCGGTAGGTGGGGAGCGACGCGGCCAGCCCGGCCAGCGTCCGGTCCTCGGCGGCCGCCGTCCCCAGCACCAGCGCCGCCGCCAGGGGGGCGTCCCGGGTGAGATGCAGGTCCGGGACCATCACGCCGCCGTTGCCCTCGCCGCCGACGACGGCGTCGACCGCCCGCATCCGCTCGGCCACGTGGGCCTCGCCCACCGGGGTCCGGTGGACCTCGGCCCCCGCCGCGTCCGCCACGTCGGCCACCACCCGGCTCGTGGAGAGGTTCGTCACCACCGGCCCCGGCCGGCGGGCCAGCACGTAACGTACGGCCAGCGCCAGGGTCAGGTCCTCGCCCAGGGGGTCGCCCGACCCGTCCGCCAGGGCCAGCCGGTCGCCGTCCGGGTCCGCGGCCATCCCCAGGTCCGCCCCCGACGCCCGGACGGCCTCCCCCAGGCGGCCCAGGTTCTCGGGCCGCGGCTCCGGCTCGCGCGGAAACCGGCCGTCGGGCTCCAGGTCCACGCCCTCCACCCGGCATCCCAGCCGCTCCAGCAGCTCCCGGAGGATCGGCCCGGCGGCCCCGCGCACGGCGTCCACGGCCACGTGGAGGTCCGCCGCCTCGATCCGGTCCCGGTCGATCAGCTCCAGGCCCAGGATCCGGTCGACGTGGCGGCCGGTCGCCCCGGGCGCGGCCGTCCGGCCGCCGAGCGCGTCCCAGCCCGACCAGCCGGGGCCGGCCTCGAAGGCCTCCTGGACCCGCCGGCCCCGCTCGGGCGAGACGAACGTCCCGTCCGGGCCCGCCAGCTTGAGCCCGTTCCAGGGAGCCGGGTTGTGGGACGCCGTCACCAGGACGCCGCCGCGGGACGCGTCGTCGTCCTGGACCGCCAGGAGACCGGTGGGGGTCGTGACCATCCCCAGGTCCCCCACGCTCCAGCCCGCCGCCCGGAGCCCGGCAGCCACGGCGTCGACCAGGAGGGGGCCCGACGTCCGGCTGTCCCGGCCCACCAGGACGCGATCCGCGGGCCCCGGATCCCCCTCCTCCCGGAGCACCCGTCCGAAGGCCGCCCCGTAGCGGGCGGCCACGGCGGGGTCCATGCCCGACCCCACGACGCCGCGGATCCCGGAGGCGGAGACGATCAGGGCTTCGGCCATGGAGGAAGGGGGACGGTGTGGAGCGGTCCCGGCGGACGGTCCCGGGACCGCACGAGGCGGCGCAACCTTAGGGCGGCCCGCGGCCGGGCGTCAACTGCCGGGCGGCCAGGCTGCGGGCCTCGAGGGCCCGCTTCTTCCGCCGGACGTCGCCCGGGGCGACCGTGGCCGCCGCCCACCCCCGGGCCCACCGCACGGGCTCGGCCCTCCGGACGGCCGCCTCGGTCGAGCCGCGCTTCAGGCGGCGGGCCAGCGCGGCGATCGAGTGGACGGGCTTGAGCCGGACCAGGAGGTGGACCCGGTCGGCGGCGGCCGCCACCTCCAGCGGCTCGACGTCCAGCCGCCGGCACAGCGCGACGAGCTGGCCCTCCAGCGCCAGGGCCTGCCGGGGGCCCACCAGCGGGAGCGCGTCCAGCGTCGTCCAGGCCAGGTGCAGGTAGAGGCGATGGCGGACGGGCTCGGAGGCCCCGCCGGGAGGGGCGGCGCCGGACGGACGGCGGGTCGGGCCCCGGCGGGGCGGGGGCGGGCGGACGCGGCTCATGGCCCACGGTCCCGGCGTCCTCTCATCCCGCCATCAAGCGCCCGGCGCCGGGCCCGGCGCCCGCTGTCGCCGCACCGCCGTCCGCCCTACCTTGCCTCGCCGCGACGCGCGGGCCGCGGCGGGCGGTCGTCCCCCCGCGGCCCTCGTCCGCCCGCGCGCACCGCTCCCGAGCCGCCGACGCGCCGAGACCACCCCACGCCGGAGGTGCCATGACGGACCCCCAGGAGGACGGCTTCGCCACCCGCGCCATCCACGCCGGCCAGCGGCCCGACCCCACGACCGGCGCCGTGATGACCCCGATCTACCAGACGTCCACCTACGTCCAGGACGGGGTGGGACGGCCGCGGGAGGGGCACGAGTACGCCCGGGTCACCAACCCCACGCGACGGGCGCTCGAGGACAACCTGGCCTCGCTCGAGGGCGGCGGGTACGGGGCGGCCTTCGCCTCCGGGCTGGCCGCCATCGAGGCCGTCCTCAAGGCGGTGCTGGAGGAGGGGGACCGGGTGGTCTGCGGCGCCAGCGTCTACGGCGGCACCGAGCGCATGTTCCGACGGGTCTGGTCCCGCTTCGGGGTGGAGTTCACCTTCGTCGACACCTCCGACCCGGGGGCGCTGGGTGCGGCCCTCGACGGCCGCACCCGGCTCGTGCACGTCGAGACCCCCACCAACCCGATGATGGGGCTCACCGACCTCCCGGCCTGCGCCCGCCTGGCGGACGAGGCCGGCGCCCTCCTGTCGGTGGACAACACCTTCGCGACCCCCGCCCTCCAGCGGCCGCTGGAGATGGGCGCGGACCTGGCGGTCCACTCGACCACCAAGTACCTGAACGGCCACAGCGACGTCGTGGGCGGGGCCGTGGTCGCGGCGGACCCCGAGCTGGGCGAGCGCGTCCGCTGGCAGCAGAAGGGGACGGGCGCGGTGCCCGGGCCGATGGACTGCTGGCTGGTCCTCCGGGGCACCAAGACCCTGCCCGCCCGGATGCGGGCCCACGAGCGAGGGGCGCGCCGGGTGGCGGAGTTCCTGGACGAGCACCCGGCGGTGGAGCGGGTCCTCTACCCCGGGCTGCCGGACCATCCCCAGCACGAGCTGGCCCGGCGGCAGATGGACGGCTTCGGGGGGATGATCAGCGTGGAGACCGGCTCGGCCGAGGCGGCCCGTCGGCTGGCGGAGGACACCCGGCTGTTCGCCCTGGCCGAGAGCCTGGGCGGGGTCGAGAGCCTGATCTCGGTGCCCGCCGCCATGACGCACGCCTCGGTCCCCGAGGAGCGACGCCGACAGATCGGGCTCACCGAGGGGCTGGTCCGGCTCTCCGTCGGCCTGGAGGACCCGGGGGACCTGGTGGCCGACCTGGAGCGGGCGCTGGAAGGGGCCTGAGGGCGCCGGCGCCGGGGCCGGCCGAAACCGCCGGGGGCCGGCCCCCGTAGGGGTGACCGGAGCCAGCCCACGCCGGGACGGCCGTCGAACGGCGCCCGGCGACCGACCGAGACCCCCGAGGTGAGCCCCGTGTCCGACGAGACCGCCCGCCGCCTGCTGACCGGAATCAGCCCCCTGGCCTGGGAGCACCCCGCCGACCGGGCGGCCCTGCAGGCCGTCCGCAAGGTCCCCGGCTTCGACCTGGCGCTCCGCAAGGTCTTCGGCCTCTTCGGCGAGCGGGCCCTGCGCCTGGCCTTCCAGGCCAACGCCGTCCGGGTCTCCGAGGAACAGTACGGCTGGATCCACGAGCGCCACCTGCGCGTCTGCCGCACCCTGGACGTGGAGGAGGTCCCGGAGCTGTACGTCTCCCAGGAGCCCGTCGTGAACGCGGGAGCGCTGGGCGTGGACGAGCCCTTCATCGTGCTCAACAGCGCCCTGGTGGAGGTGCTCGACCCCGACGGGCTGGAGGCGGTGATCGGCCACGAAATGGGCCACGTCCTGAGCGGCCACGCCCTCTACCGGACGCTGCTGGTGCTCCTCCTCCGGCTGTCCCTCTTCCGCTACCCGGTGGCCGGGGTGGCCGTCCGGCCCGTCCTCTACGCCCTGCTCGAGTGGTACCGGAAGAGCGAGCTGTCCTCGGACCGCGCCGGCCTGCTGGCGGTCCAGGACCCGGAGGCGTCGATGCGCGTGCTCATGCACCTGGCCGGCGGGACCCGGGACGGCGGGGAGGACCTGAGCCTGGACGCCTTCCTCCGCCAGGCGGACGCCTACCGCGACCGGGACGACCTCCTGGACGGCGTCTACAAGGCCCTCAACGTGCTCGGCTCCACCCATCCCTTCGCGGTGGTCCGCGTCGCGGAGCTGCGGTCCTGGATCGAATCGGGGGCGTACGAGCGGGTGCTGGAGGGCGAGTATCCCCGCCGGGGGGAGGAGGACCGGCGCCCCTACCGAGAGGACCTGGCCGAGGCCGCGGCCGGCTACCGGGACTCGGCCGTCGACCTGCTCGACCGGATGGACGAGGCCGTGGACCGGTTCCGCGACCGGGTGACCGAGGCCTGGCGCGGCGCCGGGACGGCGGATCCCGACGAGCCCCCCGCCTGAGGGCCGGATCCGGCCGGTTGCCCGCCCCGGACGGCCCGGCCATCTTGCCCGACGGGTCGGCCCCCGCGCCGCGGGCGAGCCGACCGGTTCGCGCCCGACCACGCCCCCTCGATCCCGACCCACGGACGGCCGCCCATGAAGATCCTGGTGGTGGGCGGCGGAGGGCGGGAGCACGCCCTCGCCGCCAAGATCCGCGCCGACCGGCCGGACGCCGACCTGCGGGTCGCCCCCGGGAACCCGGGCACCGCCCGGATCGCCCGCAACGTCCCCGTCGAGGCCGGGGACCTCGACGGCCTGGCGGCCTACGCCGCCGAGGAGGCCGTCGACCTGACCGTCGTCGGGCCCGAGGCTCCCCTGGCCGCGGGGCTGGTCGACCGTCTCGAGGAGCGGGGGCTCCCCGCCTTCGGGCCCTCCGCCGACGCCGCGCGCATCGAGGCGTCCAAGGCCTTCGCCGACCGGCTCATGCGGGAGCACGGGATCCCCACCGCCGACTTCCGGGTCTTCGAGGACCCGGGGGCGGCCCGCCGCCACGTGCGGGAGCGGGGGGCGCCGGTGGTCGTGAAGGCCTCCGGCCTGGCCGCCGGCAAGGGGGCGCTCGTCTGCGGGACCGTGGAGGAGGCCGAGCGGGCCGTGGACGCGCTGATGGTGGAGCGCCGCTTCGGCGAGGCCGGCGACCGGGTGGTGGTGGAGGAGATGCTCGAGGGGCGCGAGCTGTCGGTGTTCTTCCTGACCGACGGCCGGCGCGCCGTCCCCCTGCTCCCCTCCCGTGACCACAAGCGGGCGCGGGAGGGCGGGCGCGGGCCCAACACCGGGGGGATGGGCGCCTGCGCCCCGGTGGAGGACGCGCCGCCGGAGCTGGTGGAGGAGGTCCGCCGGACGATCGCCCTGCCCACCCTGGAGGCGCTGGACGACCGCGGCAGCCCGTACCGCGGCTTCCTCTACTGCGGGCTGATGCTCACCGACGAGGGGCCGAAGGTGGTCGAGTTCAACTGCCGGATGGGCGACCCCGAGGCCCAGGTGGTCCTCCCGCTCACCCGCTCGTCGCTGGTCGAGCCGATGGCCGAGGTGGCCCGCGGCGGCTCGCTGGCCGGATGGTCGCCCACGTTCGCCGACGGCGCCGCCCTCGTCACCGTCCTGGCGAGCGGCGGCTACCCCACCGACTACGAGACCGGGTTCCCGATACGGATCCCGGACGACCTGGAGGGCGAGCGCCTCCGCGTCTACCACGCCGGCACCGCCCGCCGGGACGGCGAGCTCGTCACCGCCGGCGGACGCGTGCTGGGGGCGGTGGGGCTGGACGAGGACCTGGAGGCCGCCGGCGAGCGGAGCCGGGCGGCCGCCGCCCGGATCGAGTTCGAGGGCAAGCACTGGCGCCGCGACATCGGCCGTCCCGGCGTGGAGGGATGAGGCCGACCGGCGGCCCGGACCCCGGAGACGGCCGGGCGGCGGGCTGACCGTGCCCGAGCTGCCGGAGGTGGAGACGATCCGCCGGGACCTGTCCGGCGAGGTCGAGGGGCGCACCGTCCGGTCCACGCGCGTCCACCGGCCGGACATCCTCATGAACCTCCCCTCGCCCGAGGCCTTCCGGGCCCGGGTGGCCGGTCGGACGGTCCGGGCCCTGGACCGGCGGGCCAAGTACCTGCTCTTCCGCCTGGACGACGGCCGCGTCCTCCAGGTCCAGCTCCGCATGACCGGCCGCTTCGCCCTGGGCCGGGAGCGGCCCGATCCCGAGGAGTACGGCCACATCGCCGCCGAGCTCGAGCTGGACGACGGCCGCACCCTCTGGTACGACGACGTCCGCCGGCTGGGGGGATTCCGCCTGCTGTCGGGGGAGGCGTGGGAGCGGGAGTCCCGCCGGCTCGGCCCGGAGCCGCTCTCCGAGGGGTGGGGGGCGGACGCCCTGGCCCGCGCGCTCTCCGGGCGTCGGGCCCCGGTCAAGAACCTCCTGCTGGACCAGGAGCTGGTGGCCGGGATCGGCAACATCTACGCCTCGGAAGCGCTCCACGCCGCCGGGATCGACCCGCGTCGACCCGCGGGGGAGCTGGACGAGGAGGAGGTGGAGCGCCTCCACGGGGCCCTGCGCTCGGTCCTCCGGGACGCCCTGGCCCACGCCGGGACCACCTTCCGGGACTACCGTGCCGTGGACGGGCGATCGGGCCGGTTCCAGGAGCGGCTGGCCGTCTACGGCCGCGACGGCCGCGCCTGCCGGACGTGCGGCGAGGAGGTCCGGCGCGTGGTGCTGGCCGGCCGGGGCACCTTCCACTGTCCCTCCTGCCAGGCGTGAGGACGGGCGGGCGGCGGATCCGGCCCCGCTCAGCCCTCCGGCGCCCACGGGTTCCCGGTGAGCAGGTCGCGGAACGTCACCTCGGGCGTCCCGTCCCGCACCTCCACCCGGGCGGCCGTGACCGGATCGTCGAAGCGGCGCGGGCCGGCGCTGCCCGGGTTCAGCACCAGGGCGCCCCCGAGGCGGCGCGCGGCCGGGACGTGGCTGTGCCCGTGGACGATCAGGTCGGCCGCCGGGAAGCGGGACGGGAGGTCGTCGTAGTCGGCGACCCGGTGGCCGTGGATGACGGCCCAGGAGAGCCCGGCGATCTCGCCCCGCCGGACCTCGTCCGTCCGCTCCCGGACGTCCCAGCCGTCCACGTTGCCCCACACCGCCTCCACCGGGGCCACGGCCTCCAGGCTGTCCAGGATAGCCGGGTCCCCGACGTCGCCCGCGTGGAGGACCAGGTCCACCCCCTCGAAGAAGCCGAACAGCTCGGAGCGGAGGAGGCCGTGGGTGTCCGAGACGACCCCGATCGCGGCCACCGCGTCCTCCACCTCGCCCCTCCCTGCCCCACCGGAGATGCCGCCCGACGCCGGGATCCGGCCGGCGAACGGGCCCGGCCGCGAAGTTGCCGTCCGCCGGCGGCCGGCCACAAGCTCCGCCGCGGAGGCCGAAACCCGCCCGGTCCGAACGACGTAGGGAGGCCGGGACCGAGGCGCGAACCCGCGGGGGACTCCGGCGACCGGTGAACCAGGAGAAGCCGACCGACAGGGAGCTCGTACGTCGTTGCCGCGAGGGCGACGAGCGGGCGGCGCACGAGCTGGTCACCCGCTTCGAGCGGCCCGTCTTCTCGCAGGTCCACCGCATGGTGCGCGACCAGGAGCTCGCGGAGGACCTGGCCCAGGAGGCCTTCGTCCGGGCCTTCGACCGCCTCGACCAGTACGATCCCTCCTACGAGTTCTCGTCGTGGCTGTTCAAGATCGCGCACAACCTCACCATCGACCACCTCCGCAAGAAGGAGCTGGACACGGTCTCCATCCACGGGGCGCCCGACGCGACGACCCCGGACGAGCAGGAGGCCACGGCCGTGACCCTGGAGAGCCGGCAGGAGCGGCCCGACGAGCGCTTCGAGGCGGAGGCGCTGGGCGAGGAGATCGAGGCGGCCATCGGGGAGCTGCGGCCGGCGTACCGGGAGGCCATCCTCCTCCGGCACGTCCAGGGCCACGCCTACCGGGAGATCGCGGAGATCATGGACCTGCCGCTGGGCACGGTGAAGACCTACATCCACCGGGCCCGCGGCGAGCTGCAGGAGAAGCTCTCCCACCTGCGGGACGGATGACGGGCGCTGAAACCTCGCCCGACCCGGCTCCGTAGGGGGCAACGAGACGGGAGAACCACCATGACGGGAAACGACGTGGAGCACGGACACCTGACCCAGGAGCAGCTCGAGGCCTTCGTCCCGCGGCTGCGGGCGGAGGGCGAGGCGCCGTCGCCGGAGGACCGGCGGCACCTGGAGGGGTGCGAGCGCTGCCGGCGGGAGCTGGAGCGGGTGGAGGCGGTGGACGAGGCCCTGGCGAGCCTGCCGGAGCTGTCGCCCTCCCCCGGCTTCGCCGAGGCCGTCATGGCGCGCGTCGACCTGGACGTGCCCTGGTACCGCAGGCTGTGGACGGCCGTGATGGATCGGTGGGTCCTGCTGGCCCTCGTGCTGGCCGGCGCCGGCGCGACGGCCGGCGGCCTGACCTGGTGGGTGGCGGCCCGGCCCGAGCTGTCGCCGGGCGGGCTGGCCTCCTTCGTCCTGGAGCGGGCCTCGACGCTGTTCTGGACGCTGGTGGTGGCCGCCGGGCGGCTGCTCTGGACCTCCGGGCTCGCGGAGACGGTGCGAACCTTCCTGGCCGCCGTGGATCCCGTGGAGGGGCTGGCCGCGATGGCCGTCCTCTCGGCGTGCGCGGCGACGGCCGGCGCGGTCATGGCGCGGCTGATGGACCTCTCGCCGCCGCGCCTGGGCGCCGCCGGGAGCTGAGGAGACCACGATGACTCACGACGGACGGACGACCATGGGACCCGACAGCCGAAGCGCGACGCCCGCGAGCAGCCTGGCCCTGGCGGCCGCCCTGGCGGCGACCCTGCTGGCGATCCCGGCCGGCCCGGCGCCTCCGCTGGAGGCCCAGGAGGCCGCGATCGAGAGCTCGTCCATGACGGTGTCGACCGAGGTGGCCGAGCTGGAGTTCCGGACCGCGGAGGGGGACCGCCACACGGTCCGCTTCGCCGACGGGACGGTCACGGTGGACGGCGAGGCCGTCGGGAGCTACGAGCCCGGCGGCGAGCTGGCCCGGGCGTGGCGCGGCCTGCTGGCCGAGGGCCTCTCGGGCGGCGGGAGCTTCCAGATCGAGGCCTCCCGACTCCGGGCGTGGGAGCCCCCGAGGGGGGGCGCGTCCGCGGCCACGGCGGAGGCGCTGACGTCCGCCCTGGAGCGGATCCTGGGCGGCGGGGAGGCGCCCGCCGGGGCCGACACCGGGGAGGCCGTCTCGATGACCGCCGGCGGGGACCAGCTCGCCATCGCGCCGGGCCGGCTGTCGGTCGACGAGCTGATGGATCGGCTGGACCGCCTGCGGACCTCCCTCGGGCGGCTGGGCGAGGACGCCCGGGGGGCGGCCGAGGACCTGGCGCTGGTCGTCCACGACGACCACGCCCTCCCGTCCGGACGCACGGTGGACGGCAACCTGGCCCTTCTGGGCGGCGAGCTGCGGCTCGGCGGCGAGGTCCGGGGCAGCGTGCTGATGCTCGACGGGACGCTGATCCTGGAGCCGCGGGCCCGGGTGAGCGGGGACGTGCTCCAGGTGGGCGGCGACGTCCGGCGCGAGGGCGGCCGGGTGGCCGGCGAGTTCCTCTCGGTCCGGCCCGTGACGCCCGACGCGGACGCTCCGGCCCCGGCCCCCGGCGCGGACGTGGGCGACCGGATCCGCGACGAGGTCCGCGAGTCGCCCCGCGAGGCCCGGGATCGGACCGGCTTCTTCGGCCGGATGCTCGGGAACCTGGGCGACGCCCTGGGCGGGGTCATCGGCGTCGTCGGGACGCTGCTGATGCTCGGCCTGGCCGGGGCGCTGGCCGTCTACTTCGTCCGCCCCCAGCTCGAGGTGGTGGCCGACACCGCCCGCCACAGCTTCGGCCGCGCGTTCGGCGTGGGGCTGGCCGGGCAGATCCTGTTCGGCCCGGTGCTCCTCGTCCTGGTGGTGGCGGTGGTGACCTGGCTGGTGATCCCCTTCTACCTGCTGGCCACGCTGCTGGCGATGCTGGGGGGCTACCTGGCCGTGGCCCACGCCGCCGGCGAGGTGCTGGCGCGGCAGCGATACCGCTACGAGTGGATGGAGCGGCTGCGCCGGTCGAACTCCTACTACTACGTCGCCAGCGGGCTGGCGGCCCTGCTGCTGCCCTTCGCGCTGGGCGAGGCCCTCCACCTGTTCGGCGGATGGCTGGACTTCCTGCGGGGCATGGCGCTGTTCGTGGGCTGGGTGCTCACCTGGCTGGCCGTGTCGGTGGGCCTGGGGGCGGCCCTGCTGTCCCGGGGCGGCCAGCGGCGCGACTACGCCCGGTCGTCCTCCGGCGCCGCCGGACGGAGCGCCGCCGACGAGGCCCCCTGAACCCGTGGAGACGAGGAGGCTCCCTGTGTCCGATACCGTCCGCTCGCTGACCGCTCCGGCCCTCGCCCTGGCGGCCCTGGCCCTGGCTTCCCTTCCCGCGGGGGCCCAGGAGACGCTCCGCATGACCACCGCGCGGCAGGCCTCCGGCGAGGAGGCCGTGGAGATGCAGATCCGTTACGGGGCCGGCCGCCTCGCCGTCGAGCCCGCCGAGCCGGGCCTGCTCTACCAGGCCGACCTCCGCTACGACGGCGGGAAGTTCCGGCCGCTCCGGTCCTACGAGCTCACGGACGGGACCGCCCGGGTGGAGCTCGGGCTGACGAGCCGGAACGGCGAGGGCCTCGACCTCGACTGGAGCGACCTCGACGACGTGGACCTGGGCGAGCTGGAGGACGCCGACGCGGCCGACGGCCGGCTGGAGGTCGGCCTGAGCCGCGAGGTGCCGACCTCGCTGGAGATCGAGGCCGGCGCCAGCGAGGGGAGCTTCCGCCTCGGCGGGGTGCCCCTCCGCCGGCTGCACCTGAAGACGGGGGCCAGCGAGACCGAGATCGAGTTCGACCGGCCCAACCCGGTCCCCATGGAGCGGCTGGAGATCGAGCTCGGCGCCGCGAGCCTCGAGGCCCGCGGGCTGGGCAACGCCGGCGCCCGGACGATCGTGATCAACGGCGCCGTGGGCGAGGCGACGCTGGACTTCACGGGCCGCTGGTCCCGGGACGCCGAGGCGCGCGTGAAGATGGGGCTGGGGTCGCTGACCCTGCGGATCCCGTCGGACCTGGGCGTGCGGATCCACCGGAGCGGCCTGCTGAGCTCCTTCTCCGGGCTCGGGCTGGAGAAGGCCGACGACGGCAGCTACCGCACCCCCGGCTGGAACGGCGCCGAGCACCGGCTCGACCTCACCGTCGACGCGGCCTTCGGCGACATCGAGGTGGAGGTCGTCGACTGACCCCGCTCGGGCCGGCGGGGGGCGGTCGCCCCCTCCCGGCGGCCCCGTCAGCCGTCCGCGTCCCCCTCGCCGGCCGGCCGCACCCGGACCCGGGCGCCGCGTCCCTGGCCCAGCACCTCCGAGGCCCGCTCCCCCCGTACGCACACCTCCAGGGTCCCGCCCGAGCCGCGGATCAGCACGGGCTCGCCCGGCTCCACCGCCGCGAAAGCCCGCGAGAGGCCCCGCACCCGGTAGCCGCCGATCTCCGCCACCGGGTCGTCGGGGAGCGAGCCGGTGGGGAGGTCGGTGATCAGGTTGCCGAACCGGTCGACGTGGCGGACCTCCCCCACCAGCCACCCGTCCTCGCGCCGGGGCTCGGAACGCTCCAGCCGGACCAGCCGCCCCGGGTCCAGGGCCGGGCCCAGCTCGTCGGGATCCGCGCCCGCCGCCAGCCGCGCCGCGGCCGGCGCGAAGAGGTCCCGCCCGTGGAAGGTGTCGGAGAGCGGCTCGAGGCCCACGCGGTCGGGATCCAGGCGACGGACGACCTCCACGCCCCGGGCCTCGGCCACCGGCGTCAGGAGGCCGTTGTCGGGCCCGACCAGCCAGCGGCCGTCCGACCGGGCGGCCACCGCGCGGCGCTCGCCGCCCACCCCCGGGTCCACCACGGCCAGGTGCACGCTCCCCCGGGGGAACCGGGACCAGATCCGGTCGAGCACCCAGGCCCCGTCCCGGACGTCGCCCGCCGGGACGGCGTGGGTCACGTCGACCAGGCGGGCGCCGGGCGCCCGGGTGGTCACCACCCCCTTCATCTCGCCCACGTAGCCGTCGCGGGTCCCGAAGTCCGTGGTCAGGGTGACGATGGTCACGGTGCCTCCCGCTCGCCCGGGCTCACACGTCGCGTTCCCGCCACCTGCCCCGCCGCCAGATCCACGCCATCGCCACCCCGCGGGCCACCGTGGTCCCGCTGATGGTCCACCAGATCCCCGCCAGCCCGACCGCCCCGGAGAGGACGGCCGCCAGCGGCAGGCGGGCCAGGGTGAAGGTCATCGAGGCCGCCATGGGCAGGAGCGTGTAGCCGGCGCCGCTCATGGCGTTCTCCAGCACCAGGTGGAGGGCCATGAAGACCTGGGCGACGGCGACGATCCGCAGGTAGGAGACCCCGTCGCGCACCACCGCGGGGTCCCCGGTGAAGACCGAGACGATGGCCTCCGGCCAGAGCAGGAAGGCCAGCCCGACCAGGCCGGCCACCGCCGCGCAGAAGCCGGTGGCCGCCCGGCCCGAGCGGCGTGCCCGCTCGGGGTCGTCCGCCCCCAGGTTCTGGCCCACGGCCGTGGCCGCCGCCACCCCGAACCCCACGCAGGTCATGTAGGTCATCGACTCCACCCTGTGTCCCACGCCCAGGGCGGCCAGCGCCGAGGTGCCGAACTGGCTGGTGAAGCGGGTGAGCAGGACGTAGACGAACGAGAAGACGGCCCCGCTGGCCGCCACCGGCGTGCCGATCCGGGCCAGCCGGGCGAGCCGGTCGGTGCTGGGGAGGACCCGTCGGACGAGCCCCCGGCGGACCAGGAGCCAGAAGCCCGCCGCGCATCCGACGCCCCGCGTGACCAGGGTGGCCAGCGCCGCCCCCTGGATCCCGAGCCGGGGGATCGGGCCCCAGCCCAGGATGAGGGCCGGGTCCAGGCCCAGGTTCAGGACCACCGCCAGCGCCAGCAGCCAGAAGGGCGTCTTCGTGTCCCCCGAGGCCCGGAAGGCCGCGTCCATGACGAAGTAGAGGAAGACCACCGGCAGGCCGGCCAGGTAGACGGCCAGGTAGCCCGCCCCCTGGCGGGTGACCTCCGGGGGCGTGGCCATGATCTCGAACAGCGGCGACAGGCCCGCCAGCCCGGCGATCCCCACCCCCAGGGCCAGCGCCAGCGACAGGGCCACGGCGTGGTACGAGGCGGTCGCCGCCCGGCCGGAGCGGCGCTCGCCGTGCCGGCGGCTCGCCACCGCGGTGAGCCCGGTGGAGGAGAGCTGGGCCAGCGCCAGGACCATCCAGACGGCGAAGCCGCCGGTGGAGACGCCGGCCAGGGCGGCCGGACCCAGCCCCCGGCCCACCCAGAAGGTGTCGGTGATGTTGAAGAGGGTCTGCAGGAGGGCCTGGGCCACCGCCGGGCCGGCCAGCCGGAGCACGGCCGACCGGACCGACCCCGAGGTGGGGTCGACCCCGGGGAGCCCCGGCCTCAGCGCTCGTCGGGCGCGGCCGAGTCCACCCCGGCCCCGGAGGCGGCGGCGTCCTCACGGTCGGCCGGAGCGTCCTCCCGGTCCTCCCGACGGGCCTCGATCACCCGGCGGGTCTCGGCCGCCACCTCCCGCAGGGCCTCCGCCTCGGGCGAGTCGGGTCGCCCGAGCACGGTGGGCAGGCCCCGGTCGCCCTCCTCCCGGACGGCGGTGCCCAGGGGGACCGCCCCCAGGAAGGGCAGGTCCAGGGACGCGGCCAGCCGCTCTCCCCCCCCGGCGCCGAAGATCTCGTGCCGGCTCCCGCAGTCCGGGCAGACGAACCCGCGCATGTTCTCCACCAGCCCGGTGACCGGGATGTCCAGCCGCTCGAACATCTTGACGCCCTTCAGCACGCCGCCCACCGCCACGTCCTGGGGGGTGGTGACGAAGACGCCCCCGTCCAGCCGGACGAGCTGGGCCAGCGAGAGCTGGGCGTCGCCCGTGCCCGGCGGCAGGTCCACCACCAGGTAGTCCAGCTCGCCCCACCGGACCTGCTCCAGGAACTGGCGGACGATGCCCTGGATGATGGGGCCCCGCCAGATCGCCGGCGTGTCCTCCTCGACGATGAACCCGAGGCTCATGAGCTTGACGCCGTGGGCCTCCAGCGGGACGACCTCGTCGTCGGACATCCGCGGGCGCTCGTGGACGCCGAACATCGTGGGGATGTCGGGGCCGTAGACGTCCGCGTCCATCAGCCCGACGTCGAAGCCCTCGTCGGCCCAGGCCGCGGCCAGGTTGGTGGCCACGGTGGACTTGCCGACCCCGCCCTTCCCGGAGCTCACCGCCACCACGTGGCCGACGCCGTCCAGGGGGGGAGCGTCGCTGGGATGGCGGGAGGAGGCCTCCCGGTCCCGGGCGGTGGGCCGCGGCCCCTCGTCGGCCTCGCCGCCCCCGGCGCCGTCCCCCCCGGAGCCCTGGCCCATCACCGGAAGCGAGCGGCCGGTGGCCCGCTCCTCCGGGCTCGGCGACCCGGGATCTTCTCCGCCGGGCGTCCCTCCGTCGGCCCCGGGCGCCGGGCCGCCGGGGGCGCCGGCCGCCGAGGCGGACGCCTCCTCCTCCGACGCCTCCTCGTCCTCGTCCGCCGCCTGCAGGGCCACGTGCACGGCCTCCACCCCCTCGACCGAGGCCGCCGCCTCCCGGGCCGCGGCCACCAGCTCGGCGGGCTCGCCCGTCCGCAGGGCCACCTCGAAGCGGACGCGGCCCTCGTCGTCGACCTCGAGGCCGCCGACCCGGTCCCGGCCGACGAGGTCCACCGGGCCCTCGGGGCCCTCGACCGACCGGAGGGCGTCTCGAACGCTGGCCTCGAGCTGGCGGGGGTCGGTCATGGCGACGGGCTCCCCGCGGCGTCCCGGAAGGGAGGCGCCGCGAACGCGGGTGAAGGTTCAGGTCGGATCGTGGAGGGCGCCCGGCGAGGCGTCCGCGGGCGGTGTCGGATCCCCGGTGGGGTCAGATGGCCTCGACGGAGCGGACTTCCGGCACCTGCATCCGGAGGCGCTGTTCGATGCCGGCGCGCAGGGTCATGGTGGACATCGGGCAGGCGTGGCAGGCACCGACCATCCGCAGGCGGACCCGGCCTTCCTCCCGGTCGAAGCCCACGAGCTCGATGTCGCCCCCGTCCGCCCGGACGGCCGGCCGGATGCTGTCGAGGACGTCCTCGATGCGCTCCCGGGTCTCGTCGCTCGAGGTGGCGGTCTCGGTCATGCGGCCCGTTCCGTTGCCCGGTGAGGAGCGACCCCTCGGCCGCCGGAGGTCTCCGTCTCCAACGTACCGTCGTGGTGAGACCCCATCAACGGGCGGGTGTTTCGCCGTCCTCGTCGGGGAGAAGGCGGAGGAGGCGGACCAGGCGCTCGTCCCGGGTCTGCGACGGGAGCCGGAGGGGGGCCAGGGGCCCGCCCGAGCGCCACCGCCCGGCCATGTCCCGGTAGTGGGGGTCGAAGGGCACGCCGCTCTGGCCGGTGGGCAGCAGCACCCGCCCCCTCGGGCCGTCCGGCGCCAGCTCGACCACCAGGTGCTCCGAGGGGCCGTAGTCCCCCTGCCAGGGCGGACGCCAGGAGGCCGAGTCCACGTCGAGCCAGCGCCGGTAGTCGTCGGGCCGCACGGTCCGGGGGGCGCCGGGCGAGGGCGCGGGCCCGACGTCCAGGCCGAGCACCCGGTCCAGCCATCCGACCTCCCCCAGCGCGTGGGCGTGCCGCTCGCCGTGGAGCTGGCCCCAGGGACGGAGCCCGGTGGCCTCGACCGCCTCCCGAGCGGCCCGCTCCTCCAGCCCGGCCAGCCGCTCGACGGTGTCGGTGGTCACGTCGTCGACCCACGCCCGGCCCTTCCCCTCCTCCAGCAGCCGGAGCAGCGCCGCCACGGGGAAGTGGGCCCACTCGTCGGTGTCCCGGTACTCGTCGGCGGCCACCAGGCTGCGGAGCCGATACGTCCAGGCGTAGAAGACCCCCGCCCCCCGGGCGTCCAGCTCCACGCGCCGGTCCCAACCCTCCATCAGGGCGGCCGCCGAGTCCTCGCCCGCCCGTCGGGCGGCGGCGACCGCCCGATCGACCAGCCGGTCGGCCAGCAGGCTCCGGGTGTCGTGCTGGAGGCGGTGGAGGTCGTCGGGCGTCCAGTCGGTCCGGGCGGAGAGGCGGTCCACGATGCGCCGGATCCGGAACGGCAGCGGGTAGTCCACCCCCACGACCCCGAAGAGGTCCCGGGCCTGGAGGTTGTTGGCGCTGGCCAGGAAGCCCGGCCACGCGGTGTCGCCCGGCGGCAGGACGGCCGCCGGCATCGAGTCGGTCGGCCAGGTCCCCCGCCAGCCCCGTCCCATGACCTCCGCCGGGACCGGGAGCCGGCCGCCCCATCCGGGCCGGCGGGGCACGCGCCCGCTGAGGCGGTAGCCCAGCGTCCCGTCGACGGACGCCCAGATGACGTTCTGCTGGGGCGAGTCGAAGCGGCGGATCGCGCGGTCGAAGGCCGCCGGCGCCGCGGCCCGGTTCATGGCCAGCAGCCCGCTCAGCTCGGACGTCGGCCGTCGGGCCAGGAACTGCACCGAGAGCGGCGTCTCCAGCTCCGGCAGGGCGTCGGTGACGAGGGGGCCGCGGACGGTCTCCCGGACCCGGTGCACCACCGGGCGCTCCCGGCCGCGCACCCGGATCGTCTCGGGCCGCACCGTGAACGCCCGCCAGGCCCCGTCGTGGCGGTAGGCCTCGCCGTCCGGACGGACCGTCTCCCGGGCGAAGTCCATGTCGTCCACCATCCCGTTGGTGAACGTCCAGGCCACCGCCCGGTTGAACCCCACCACCACCCCGGGTCCGCCGGGCAGGGTCAGGCCGGCCGCCTCGAAGCCCGCCTCCCGGGCCGCCAGGGAGGCCACGTACCAGGTGGGCGGCGACTGGAGGGGCAGGTGCATGTCGTTCGCGACCAGCGGACGGCCCGACCGGGTCCGGCGGCCGGCGACGGCCCAGCCGTTGGAGGCGCCGAGCCCCGGGCCGGCCAGCACGTCGAACGGCCCCGGCCGCCCGCCGTGGTCGGAAGCCCGGTCCTCCGCGCCGTCGCCGTCGCCGCCGGGGGCGGCGGTCGCCGCCCGCTCCGGGACGCGGCCCCCGCCCGCG
>CAZJJO010000025.1:0-23418 GCA_964546375.1 uncultured Gemmatimonadota bacterium | reverse complement strand
CGGACATGCGACGGCTCTACGAGGGCGACGTCCGCTTCCTGAGCCAGTTCACGGGTTGACGGGGCCGGCGCGATGAACATCTCCGTCAACTGGCTGCACGACCTGGTGCCCGGCCTGAAGGGCGACGCGGCGGACCTGGCGGAGCGGCTGAGCATGCGGGCGGTGCCCGTGGACGAGGTCGAGCGGGTCGGAGAGGGGCTCGAGGGGATCCGGGTGGCGCGGGTCCTGGAGACGGCGCCCCATCCCGACGCCGACCGGCTGACCCTCTGCCGGGTGGAGGCGGGGGAGGGCGATCCGGTGGACGTGGTCTGCGGGGCGCCCGAGGTGCGGGAGGGTGCTTTCTACCCGTGGGTGGCGCCCGGCGCCGCGCTGCCGGGCGGGCCGACCGTCGAGGTCCGGGAGATCCGCGGACGGACGAGCCGGGGGATGCTCTGCTCCGAGAAGGAGCTGGGCCTGGGCCCGGACGCCTCGGGCATCCTCCGGCTGGACGGCGACCTGGAGCCCGGCCGGGACCTGGCCGAGGCCCTGGGCCTGCCCGACCATCGGCTGGTGCTCGACCTGACCCCGAACCGGGTGGACCTGGCCTGCCACGTGGGGGTGGCCCGGGAGGTGGCGCCCGGCGGGACCGCCGAGGTCGTGCTCTCCCGCTTCGGGGCGTGGGAGCCGGAGTGGGAGGAGCACGAGAGCGAGGCCGAGGTCGACGGCGTGGAGGTGGCCCTGGCGTCGCCCGAGCGGTGCGACCGTTACCTCGGCGCGGTGGTGCGCGGCGTGGAGGTCGGGCCCTCGCCGGCGTGGCTCGAGGGCCGCCTCCGGGCGGTCGGGATCCGGCCGGTGAACAACGTGGTGGACGCCACCAACTACGTGCTCCACGAGCTGAACCAGCCCCTCCACGCCTTCGACCTGGACGAGATCGAGGGGCCGGAGCTCCGGGTCCGGCCGGCCCGGGGGGGCGAGGGGCTCCGGACGCTGGACGGGGGCGAGCACGAGCTCTCCCCGGCCCAGACGGTCATCGCCGACGCGGGGGGAGCGGTCGCCCTGGCGGGGGTGATGGGCGGGGAGGCCTCGCAGGTGTCCGCCTCCACCACCGACGTCTTCGTCGAGTGCGCGTCCTTCGACCCGTCGACGACCCGCCGGACGGCTCGCGAGGCGGAGCTGTCCACCGACGCCTCCTATCGCTTCGAGCGGGGCATCGACCGCACGGCCCTGGAGGAGGCGCTGGTCCGGTGCGTCGACCTGATCGTCTCGGTCGCGGGCGGACGGCCCGCGCCGCGGGCGGTGCGCGTGGGCGAGCCGGCGCCGGAGCGGCCGGTGGTGGAGATGCGTCCCGCGCGGGTCCGTCAGGTGCTGGGGCGGTCCTTCGGGACGGGCGAGCTCCGCCGTCTCCTGGATCCGCTGGGCTTCGAGGCCTGGGAGGCCGTGGACGACTCGGGCTCGGCGGCCCTCGCCTGCCGCGTGCCGGGCTGGCGGTCGGACGTCACGCGCGAGATCGACCTGGTCGAGGAGGTGGCCCGCCGCCACGGCTACGACGCCTTCGCGTCGGAGGACCGCTCCTTCCGGCCCTCCCGGGTGCCGGACGGCGTGGACTGGCGCCGTGCCCGGAAGGTCCGGGACCTGCTCCACGGCCGGGGCCTGCTGGAGGCGAAGAGCTCGCCGCTGGTCTCCGAGGAGGAGGCCGACCCGCGGGGCCCGGTGGAGCTGCTCCACCCCCTCTCGGCCGAGGAGGGCTACCTCCGGGGCAGCATCGTCGCCCCGCTGCTGCGGCGGGTGGAGCACAACTGGTCCCGGGGCCAGAGGGACGTCCGGCTCTACGAGATCGGCACCGCCTTCCGCCGCGCGCCCCGGGACGAGGAGGGCGACCTGGGCCACTTCGCCGAGGAGACCCACGTCGGCCTGGTGATCACGGGCCGGCGCCGGCCCGAGCACTGGGAGAGCGAGGTGGAGCCGTACGACCTCTGGGACCTCAAGGGGCTGGCCGAGGAGCTGGCCACCGAGGTCTGCGACGACGAGCTGGTGCCGGTGAGCGGCCGGCTCGTCCGCGATCTGGCGACCCGGCTGGCGGCCGACGGCTGGCTGGGCGAGCGGACCTTCGGGCTGCTGGAGGACGGCGTGCCGCTGGGCGTGGCGGGCAGCGTCCGGCCGGACGCGGTGGACGCGCCCCCCTGGGCCGACCCGGTGTGGGCCATGGAGTTCCGGCTCGAGGCCGTGGACGTGGACCGCCGGCCCCGCTACCGGGAGCTGTCGGAGTACCCGCCGGTGCGGCGCGACCTGGCGGTCACGGCGCCCGAGGACGAGGCGGCCGCCGGGCTGGAGGAGACGGCCCGGGCCGCCGGGGGCGAGCTGCTGGACCGCCTCCGGCTGTTCGACGTCTACCGGGGCGAGGGGATCGAGGAGGGCCGCCGCAGCCTGGCGTTCCGCTTCGAGTTCCGGGCGCCCGAGCGGACCCTCGAGGAGGACGAGGTGGACCGAGCCATGGAGCGGATCGTCGAGCGGCTGGAGGAGGAGCACGGTGCCCTCGTCCGGAGCGGATGACGCGGCCGGCCCGGCGGGCGGCGACCCGACCGGGATCGAGCGGGAGCTGGCGGAGCTGGAGGAGGCCGTGGGTCGCCTCGCCGAGGCCTACCGCGGGCTGCGCGAGCGGGTCCGGGACGCCGAGGACGCCCGCCGGCGGCTGGCGGAGGCCCTGGAGGGGGCCGACCTCGAGGAGGTGACCCCGTCCGAGGCCGTGGACCGGCTCGAGGAGCTGTCGGAGGAGAACCGCGAGCTGCGGGCCCGGCTGGAGGAGGGGCGCGAGCGCGCGGAGCGGATCAGGAGCCGGCTCATCATGATGGAGGACGAGCTGTGAGCGACGACGAGTCCGGATCCGTCCGGGTCGAGATCTTCGGCGAGGAGTACACGATCCGGTCCGAGACCGACGAGGAGCACACCCGGGCCTGCGCCCGGCACGTGGACGAGACCATCCGGGAGGCCCACCTCCGGTCGCACGTCAGCGATCCGCACCGGGCGGCCATCCTGGCGGCCATGGAGATCACCGACGAGCTGCTCAGGACCCGGGCGGAGCGGGATCGCCTGCGGGAGGGCGTCGAGGACCGCCTGCGGGCCCTGCGCCGCGAGGTGGACGCGGTCCTGGAGTCCTGATCCGCCGTCCCGTCGCCTGCTTGCGCGGGTCGAGGGGCGGCGACAACTTGCCTCCGTTGACGGGTCTCGACCGGCGGGCGGCCGATCCCGGCCCGGGGCGGCGAGGCCCGCGGGAGTCGCCCCGCCACCGGGGACGCGGAACACCGACGCCGGCGAGGCCCGAGCGCCCGCCGGCGTTTCGTCGTGGGGCCCGGTCCGGAGACCGGGGGGGCCCGCGCCCGGGGCGGGACGCGAGCCTGGAACGGCCTCCCGGGGCCTGTCGATAGATTTCGTCGGAGCTCCTCATGGACATCCTTACGATCGTCGTCGCGGCGGCCGCGGCCCTCCTCGGCTTCGCGGTCGGCCACCTCTGGCAGCGCCGCCGCTCCCGGGCGCGCCGGGCGGCGGCCGAGGGGCGGGCCGAGGACCTGCTGGAGGAGGCCCGCCGGGAGGCCGAGAGCCTCCGGCGCGAGGCGGAGCTGGAGGGCAAGGAGGAGGCCTACCAGCAGAAGCTCGAGTGGGAGGAGGAGCTGCAGGCGCGCCGTGAAGAGGTGGCCGAGCGCGAGGAGAAGCTCGAGGCCCGGCTGGACGAGCTGGACGAGCGGCGGGCCCGGCAGGAGGAGCGGATCGACCGGCTCGAGACCCGGGAGGAGGAGCTCCGGGAGCGGACCGAGGCGGTCGAGGCCCGCGAGGCCGAGGCCCGCGAGACGCTGGAGGAGCTGGCGGGCCTGACCGCCTCGGAGGCCCGCGAGCGCCTCGTCTCGCGGGTGGAGGACGAGGCGCGGGCCGAGGCGGACCGGCACGTGCGCCAGCTCCGGGAGGAGGCCCGGCGCGACGCCGAGCGCGAGGCCCGGAAGATCATCTCCATGGCCATCGAGAAGCTGGCCGTGGACCACGCCTCCGACGCCACGGTCTCGGTGGTGTCGCTCCCCAGCGACGACATGAAGGGACGGATCATCGGCCGCGAGGGGCGGAACATCCGCGCCTTCGAGGCGGCCACGGGCGTCGACGTCGTGGTCGACGACACGCCCGAGGCGGTCCTCCTCTCCTGCTTCGACCCGATCCGACGGGAGGTCGCCCGGGTGGCGATGGAGCGGCTGGTGGAGGACGGACGGATCCATCCCGGCCGGATCGAGGAGATGGTCGAGGAGGCTCGGGAGGACGTGCGCTCCTCGATCGGGGAGGCGGCCGACGAGGTCCTCTACGAGCTGGGCGTGCACGACCTCCATCCGCACCTGGAGGAGCTGCTGGGGCGGCTCAAGTACCGCACCAGCTACGGCCAGAACCAGCTCCAGCACGCCCGGGAGGTGGCCCTCCTGGCGGGGAACATGGCCGCGGAGCTGGGGCTCGACGTCCAGATGGCCAGGCGGATGGGCCTGCTCCACGACGTCGGCAAGGCCCTGACCCACGAGCACGAGGGCAGCCACGTGGAGCTCGGCCACGAGGTGGCCGAGGAGCACGGCGAGCCCGACCAGGTGCTCAACGCGATCCGCGCCCACCACGACGAGGAGCCGGCCCGCTACCCGGAGAGCTTCCTGGTGAGCGCGGCCGACGCCATCTCCGGCGCCCGTCCCGGCGCCCGGCGCGAGTCCTTCGAGAACTACGTCGAGCGGCTGGAGAAGCTCGAGCGTCTGGCGGGCTCCTACGAGGGGGTCGAGAAGGTCTACGCCATCCAGGCGGGCCGCGAGGTCCGGGTCCTGGTGACGCCCGAGCAGGTCTCCGACGAGGAGATGTCCCGGCTCAGCGAGGAGACGGCGCGCCGGATCGAGGACGAGCTCCAGTACCCGGGACAGATCAAGGTCGTGGTGGTCCGGGAGACCCGGGCCGTCGACTTCGCCCGCTGAGCCGCCGCCGGGCCCCGCCCGGCGCGGATGAGGTGCCGATGACGCGGACGGCGAAAGGGAGAGCATGACCGCCGATCTGATCGACGGGCGCGCCATCGCCGAGGACGTGCGGGCGGAGGTGGCCCGGGGCGTCGACGAGCTGGCCGACCGCGGGGTCCGCCCCGGGCTCGGGGTGGTGCTGGTGGGGGACGACCCGGCCTCCGCCTCCTACGTCCGGATGAAGACCCGGGCCTGCGAGGAGGCCGGCATCGAGACCCGCGACGTGAAGCTGCCGTCGGATGCGGGCCAGGGGGAGATCCTGGAGCGGGTCGAGTCGCTGAACGGGGACGACAGGATCCACGGGATCCTGGTCCAGCTCCCCCTGCCGGACCACGTGGACGAGCGCACCGTGATGGAGCGGATCGACCCCGCCAAGGACGTGGACGGGTTCCATCCGATGAACGTGGGCCGGATGGTGACCGGCGACCCCGCCGCCTTCCGGCCCGCCACCCCGTCGGGCATCCAGGAGATGCTCCGGCGGATCGGCTGGGACCCGGAGGGCCGCCACGCCGTGGTGGTCGGACGGTCCGACATCGTGGGCCGCCCCATGGCCGAGATCCTCCTCCAGAAGGAGCCCTGGGCCAACGCGACCGTGACGGTGGCCCACAGCCGGACGCGCGACCTCGGCGCCCTCACCCGCCAGGCCGATCTGCTGGTGGTGGCCGTCGGCCGGCCGGAGACGGTGACGGCCGACATGGTCCGCGAGGGGGCGGTGGTGATCGACGTGGGCTCGAACCGCGTGGACGCGCCGGAGACCGAGAAGGGCTACCGGTGGGTGGGCGACGTGGCCTTCGAGGAGGTGCGGGAGAAGGCGGCCTGGATCACCCCCGTCCCCGGGGGCGTGGGCCCCATGACCATCGCCATGCTGCTGCGCAACACCCTCGAGGCGGCCCGCCGGCAGGCCGAGGGGACCGCCCCGAGCGGGCCGTCGTGAGCGCCGACGAGGGCCAGATCCCTCTCTTCGCGGGGGAGGGAGGCGGGGCGTCGGAGGCCGGGGACGAGGGACGAGCGTCCGGGTCCGCGGACGGATCGCCCGGGGCCGCGGCCCGGGATTCGGGTGCCGCCGACGCGGAGGCCCCCGCCGCGGAGGGGGCGGCCGGCGACGGGTCGAGCCCGTCCGAGAGCGACGAAGAGGCCGACGCGGCGCCGGGCGAGACCCCCGAGACGGCGATCACGGTCGCCCGCCTCAACGCCGAGGCGCGGCGGGTCCTCGAGGAGCGCTTCCCGACCCTCTGGGTGACGGGCGAGGTGGCCAACTGGACCCGGGCCCGCTCCGGACACCGCTACTTCACCCTCCGCGACGAGGAGGCGCAGGTCTCGTGCGTGATGTGGCGGAGCGACGCCCGGAGCCTGCCCACCGACCCGGAGGACGGGCTGGAGGTCTGCGCCCGGGGGGAGGTCTCGCTCTACGAGGTCCGGGGCGACTTCCAGCTCGTCGTCCGACGGATGGAGGCCCGGGGGGAGGGCCTGTGGCGGCTCGCCTTCGAGCAGCTGAAGCGGAAGCTGGCCGACGAGGGCCTGCTGGACGACGCCCGCAAGCGGCCGATCCCGAGGGTGCCCGGCAGGGTGGGGGTGGTCACCTCCCGCTCGGGGGCCGCCGTGCGGGACGTGGTCAGCGTCGTCCGCCGGCGGGCCCCGTGGACGCGGGTGCTGGTCTCCCACACCCGCGTGCAGGGCGAGGAGGCCGCCCCGGAGATCGTGGCGGCGCTGGAGCGGCTGGTGGAGCGCGGGGGCGTCGACGTGATCGTGGTGACCCGTGGCGGAGGATCGATCGAGGACCTGTGGGCGTTCAACGAGGAGCCGGTCGCCCGGGCGGTGGCCGCCTGCCCGGTGCCCGTCATCTCGGCCGTGGGCCACGAGGTCGACGTGACGATCTGCGACCTGGTGGCCGACCGGCGGGCGCCGACCCCGTCGGCGGCCGGCGAGCTGGCGGTGGCCGACGGTGAGGCCCTGCGGGCCGACCTCCGCCGCCTGGGCGACGCGCTGGTCTCCGGTCTGCGGGACCGAACGCGCCGGGGCGGGGACCGCGTGGCGCGCGGGGGCGAGCGGCTGCTCTCGGCCGCCCGCCGCCGCCTGGAGCGAGCGCGGTCCCGGCTCGAGGGGCTGTCGGGCCGGCTGGACGCGCTCAGCCCGCTCTCCACGCTGCGTCGGGGCTACGCGGTGCCCACGGGACCCGAGGGCGAGGTGCTCCGGCGCGTCGAAGCGTTCACGGCCGGCGACCGCTTCCGGCTGCGGGTGATCGACGGCCGGGTCGAGTGCGAGGTCCTGGAGGCCGAGACCCTGGAGGAGGAACAACGGTGAGGGAGGCGGAGGAGGGGCGGGAGCCGGACGAGCTCGGGTTCGAGGAGGCCGTCGAGGAGCTGGAGCGGATCGTCCGGCGGCTGGACCGGGACGAGATGGCCCTGGACGAGGCCATGGAGCTGTTCGAGGCGGGCGTGGGGCGGCTGCGCCGGGCCAGCTCGCTGCTGGACGAGGCCCGGGGTCGGGTCGAGGAGCTGATCGAGGACGCCGCCGGCGAGCTCGAGGTGGTCGAGTTCGACGTCCCCGACGAGGAGGGGGACGGGGATGACCCGGACGGCTGAGGCGGCCCGCGGCGATCGCTCGGCGGGCCCGGCGCCCCGGCTGCGGCGCCGGGTCGACCGGACCCTCCATCGGGTGGTGGAAGGGGAGCTCGAGGGGCTGTCGGGTCGGACGCCGGAGGCGGTGCGGGACGCCGTGCTCGGTCCCGGCAAGCGGATCCGGCCGCTCCTCCTGCTGGGGGCCCACCGGGCCGTGGCCGGGGAGGTGCCGGACGCGGCGGTGGAGCTGGCCTGCAGCGTGGAGCTGGTCCACGCCTACTCGCTGGTCCACGACGACCTCCCGTGCATGGACGACGACGTCCTCCGCCGCGGGCGCCCCGCCCTCCACGTCCGCTTCGGCGTCCGCACCGCCGTCCTGGTGGGCGGGTCCCTGATGCCGATGGCGGTCCGCGTGGTGCTGCGGGCCGGGAGGAAGCTGGGCCTGGCGCGCCGCGGCGTGATCCGCCTCCTCCGCCGGCTGGTCCGGGCCAGCGGCGGGGGCGGGATGGTGGGGGGACAGCTGCTGGACCTCCGGGCCGAGGGGCGTCCGGTCGGCGCGGACGAGCTCGAGCGGATCCACCGGGGCAAGACGGCGGCGCTCATCGAGGCGGCCGTCCGCATGGGCGCGGCCTCGGCGGGGGCGGGCGGGGAGCGCCTGGAGCAGGCGGCCCGGTTCGGACGCAAGCTCGGGCTGGCCTTCCAGGCCGTGGACGACATCCTGGACGAGACGGGCGACGCCCGGGAGCTGGGCAAGTCCGGCGGCCGGGACCGGGCGCTGGGGAAGGCCACCTATCCGTCGGTCCTGGGCCTGGAGGGGGCCGAGGAGGCGGCCCGTGAGCTGGCGGCGGCGGCCCGCGCGGAGCTGGCCCGGATGGGAGACGACGGCGTGCTCGGCGAGATCGTGTCGTTCGTGGTCCGGCGAAGGCGGTGACGATGCGGATCGGGGTCCTGGGGAACCGCTCCTACGAGGGGCTGGACGAGGTGCTCGACCGGGTGCGTCGGCGCGCGGCGGAGCTGGGGGCGGAGCTGGCCGTGGGCGGCGAGGACGACGAGCCGGTCGACGGCGACATCCCGCGCCTCTCGGAGGCCTGGGACGAGATCGACGTCCTGGTGACCCTGGGCGGGGACGGCACGCTGCTGCGGGGCGCCCGCCGGGCCGGGCCCCGCGGGATCCCGGTGCTCGGCTGCAACCTGGGCCGGCTGGGCTTCCTGACGGCCGCGTCGCCCGACGAGCTGGAGACGGCCCTGGGCCGGCTGGCGGAGGGCGACTACCGGGTCGACGAGCGGCTCGCCCTCCGGGTGGAGGTCGCGTCACCGGACGGGGACCCGGTCCCCGGGACGGAGGGGGGGCGGGAGGAGGGAAGCCCGGAGGCGGGCCCCTTCTATGCCCTGAACGACGCCGTCATCCACAAGACCGGCTTCGCCCGCCTGATCACCCTGCGGGTGTGGGTGGACGGGGAGGAGGTCGGCCAGTACAGCGCCGACGGGATCGTCCTGGCCACGGCCACCGGGTCCACCGCCTACAGCCTCTCGGCCGGAGGCCCGGTGCTGGTGCCCGACCTGGACGCCCTGGTGGCCACGCCCATCAGCCCCCACACGCTGGCCGTCCGCCCGCTGGTGGTGCCGGCGGACGCGGTCCTGGAGGTGGAGGTGCGCCCCCGCAGCGAGCAGCCGGTCCTCACCGTGGACGGCCAGTCGGGTCGCAGCCTGGCGACCGGCGACCGGGTCCGGGCGAGCCGGTCGCCGCACCCGGTCCGCCTGGTGCAGTTCCCCGGGCGCAGCTTCTTCAGCGTCCTCCGGCGGAAGCTCCGCTGGGGCGACGTCCGTCCCCGGGATCGTTGAGGTCCGCGTGAGGGGAGAGCGCGAGGTCTGGAGGCCCGTTCCTCCGGAGGGACCCGACCGGTGCTGAGAGAGCTCCGCATCCGCAACTACGCGGTCATCGACGACGTCCGGCTGGAGCTCGGTCCGGGGCTCAACGCCCTCACCGGGGAGACCGGGGCGGGCAAGTCCATCGTGGTGGGCGCGCTCTCCCTGCTGCTGGGCGAGCGGGCCTCCACCGAGGACGTGCGGGCGGGCGAGGACCGGGCGCTGGTGGAGGCGGCCTTCGACGTGGCCGACCGGGAGCCGGTCCTGCGGCGGTGCGAGCAGGCGGGGATCGAGGTCGAGGACGGGTGGCTGGTCCTCCGCCGCGAGGTGCAGCGGGAGGGCCGGAACCGGGCCTGGGCGAACGGCTCGCCGGCCACGGCGGGCCTCGTCTGGGACCTGGGCTCGGAGCTGGTCGAGCTCCACGGCCAGCACGAGCACCAGGTCCTCGTCCGGCCCCGGGAGCAGCGGCGGATCCTGGACGCCTTCGCCGGGGCCGGGGAGCTGGCGGAGGAGGTGGCCCGGGCCCACGACGAGCTGCAGGAGGCCCGCGAGGAGCTCGAGGACCTCCGGGAGCGGGTCCGGGAGGCGCGGGAGCGCGCGGACTGGCTGCGGTTCAAGGCCGAGGAGATCGAGGAGGCCGACCTCGAGCCGGGCGAGGAGGAGCGTCTCCGGGCCGAGGCGAAGCGGCTGGAGAACTCGGAGGAGCTGACCACCCTGTCGGGCCGGCTCGGCGAGCGGATCTACGCCGGCGAGGGGTCGGTGGTCGAGCGGCTCGGCGGCCTGGGGCGCGACCTCGCGAAGCTGGCCGACCTCGACCCCGACGCCGAGGAGCTGCGGGAGATGTTCGAGTCGGCCCGGGCGGAGCTGGAGGAGCTCGGACGCCGGCTCGCCGCCTACCACGAGGACGTGGACCACGACCCCGCCCGGCTGGAGGAGATCCGGGAGCGCCTGGACGAGATCTACCGCCTGAAGCGGAAGTACGGCGACTCGGTGGAGGAGGTGCGGGAGGCCGGACGGGAGGCCCGACGGGAGCTGGAGACGCTGGAGACCGCCGACCGGCGCCAGGACGAGCTGAACGAGAGGGTGGAAGGGCTCCGGTCGGAGCTGGAGGAGCGGGCCGCCCGGCTCGGCGAGGCCCGCCGCGAGGCGGCCGGCGAGCTGGAGGAGGCGGTCGAGCCCCTGCTGGCCGAGCTCGGGATGGAAGGGGGGCGCTTCGAGGTCGCCCTCGAGCCCCTGGAGCGCCCGGGCCGACAGGGGGCCGAGCGCGTGGAGTTCCGTGTCTCCCTGAATCCGGGCTTCGAGCCGGGGCCGCTGGACCGCATCGCCTCGGGGGGCGAGCTGAGCCGGGTGATGCTGGCGCTGAAGACGGTGCTGGTGCGCGTCGACGACGTGCCGAGCCTGGTCTTCGACGAGATCGACGCCGGGGTGGGCGGAGAGGTGGCCCACCGGGTCGCCGAGAAGCTGGCCGCGGTGGCCCGACGGCACCAGGTCTTCGTCATCACCCACCTCCCGCAGATCGCCGCGCGGGCCGACGCCCACTGGCGCGTGGAGAAGGAGGCGTCCGGCGGTCGGGCCGCCGCGCGGGTGGCGCCCGTGGAGGGGGAGGGCAGGGTGGAGGAGGTGGCCCGGATGCTGGGCGGCGATCCCGACAGCGGCCTCTCCCGGGACCACGCCCGAGAGCTGCTGGAGGGGGTGGGGGCGGCCGGCTGACGCCGGGGGGCGGGCCGGCGGCGGCCGCTCAGAACACGTGGATCGGCACCCGGAGGTGGAAGGTGACCAGGTCGGCCGCCGGCACCTCGCCGCCCGACCCCGAGACGGCCCTCTGCCAGACCAGCCCCAGCTCCGGGACGCCCCCGGACGCCTCGTCCCCGGCGGGCGGATCCGGCCGGTAGAACGCCCCGAGGCCGACCCGATGCCGTGTCTGCTCCGTCTCCAGCTCCAGGGCCCTCGCGTCCCCCCCGCCGCCGAGCACCCGGTAGCGGTCGCCGCCCTTGTGCCAGAGCCGGTATTCGCCGCCGACCGACAGGAACCGGTTGAGGACGAAGCGCGGCGCCAGCCGCAGCCGGAAGTAGTCCCCGAGGTCACGCTGGACGCGCCGGTCGGCGGCGGGCGGGGCCAGCGGCCGGTCGGGGGACCGGACACGGACCGTCGACACCTCGGGGCGCTGGAGGCCGTAGCGGGCGACGGCGTCCAGCGTGAAGCGCCCCCGCCAGCGCAGGCCCTGGTAGAGGCTCAGCTCCAGGTCCCGCTGGCCGTCGCCCGGCGGAACGCCCAGCGGGTCGTCGGGCCGGAGGAAGGGGTTCCCCTCCCCACCGCTCAGCGGCAGGCGCGCCCGGAGGCCGACCGCGGTCCGCGTCTCGAGGGCCTGTTCGCGGTCCCCCGGAGTGTAGTCGTCGTGGATCCGGAAGCGGAGGCCCAGCTCGGGCTCGCCCACCGCCCATCCGCGCTGGACGGCCGAGAGCGGGTCGCCGGGGACGGCGTCGAGCAGGCCCGGGTCGGCGTCGGCCGGCAGGGTCAGCTCCGGGAGGGAGAGCCCGAACGACCCGAAGCCGTCCCGCAGGCTCCCGTAGTGGCCGAGGAGCTGCTCGCCGGCGGGGGTGTCCGCCAGGGGGACGAGGGCCTCCGCCTGGACGCGGGCCTGGAGGGCGTCGGCGAAGGCGGCGCTCCGGGCGAGGAGCCGGCGGGCCAGGTCGGCCTCCTCGCCGGCGAGCTGCCCGCCGTCCAGCCGGTCCTGGAGGTCGGCCCGGGCGGAGGAGACGGCGTCGAAGAAGGCGCCGGGCGCGCTGAAAATCCGTCCGGCCGAGCCCAGGGTGGCGCCGGACGGATCGTAGGCGCCGAACGGCTCGACCTCGGTCCGGACCGCCGGGACGGTGGCGTCGACCGCCAGGCCCCAGGGAAGGCCGACCTCCACCCGCAGCGCGAGGGTGCGGACGTCGGCGGAGAGCTCACGCATCTCCAGGGTCCCCAGCGACGCCTCGGACGCCTCGACGGGCTCGAAGCCGAGGACCCCCGCGTCCCGGTTCAGGGGCTCCAGGAAGAGCTCCGGCCCCGGGTGGACCTTCTCCAGCAGCGGCCCCGACCAGTCCCGGGCCAGCGGGACCGCCCGTCCGCCGCCGGGGCCGGGGCCGAACTCCCGGTGCCAGGCCTGCCGGGCGGGCCCCGCCCGGAGCCGGACCTCGCCGGCCGGCGGCAGGTCGGCGTCCTCGACGACGGGGAGGGTCTGCTGGGAAGCCGCGCCCGCCGGGAGGAGCGACAGCAGCAACACGGCCGCGGCGAGACCCGGGAGGACGCCGGTGCAGGGACGCGGGCGCCGGGCGGATGTCGGCGGGCGCGTCGGGGGCGTCACGTCCATCGGCGGGAGCTCCTGTCTTCTGCCGGCGCGGCCGGGGAGGCGGGGCGGAGGGCGGTCCCGGCACGAACGATCCCCGCGCGAGTATAGGAGGCCGGACCGGGACCGACAACACCGGAGGCCGCCTCCGGGGCCGGTGCGGAAGGGCCGTCGCCGTCCCGCCCTTTCCCCGGCCGGCGCGGCCGCTTAGGCTAGGCCCGCGCGTGCGGTCCCGGCCGGACGCCAGGCGCCGTGGCCGAGTGGCTAGGCAGGGGCCTGCAAAGCCCCCTACTCCGGTTCGAATCCGGACGGCGCCTCTCCGCTCGCCCCCCGTCGGGGGGGCTCCCGCCCCCGACGGTCTTCCGGCCTCAACGCCCGGCGCTTCCCGCGCCGGCCCGCTCCACGGCCGCCCCGGGCTCGCCGTCGGCCGAACGGTGCCGCCGGCCGACCGGATCTCTCTCCCGCACGGCCTTCTCGCCGCTGGCGGTTCACGGTCGGGCGTTGCGCGGCGGGGGCCCGAAGACTAAATGATCAGTACGCGGGTCGGGCGGGCCCGGCCCCCGGACCGACCGGGCCTCCGACGCGACCCGTTCCGTACGGCCGACGACGTTGTCCGGGCGCGTGACCCGTTCTATTGTACGGTCCGGCGCGCCCCGACCGGCCCGTCTCCGGGCGGCCGGCCGGGACCCGGCACCCGATCGGCCGGCCGGAGGTCCTGCCGGCCGTCTTCATCGACACGACGCACGCGAGGCCCCCGCGAATGAGACAGCGCCACGTCGTCACCCTGCTCGTCTTCCTGATGGCCGCCGGCCTGCTGGGCGGCGTCCTGTGGCGCCTGCAGGGCCCGGACTCGGAGCAGGAGGGCGAGGGGGGCTCGGCCGTGGCGGACTCGGTCTCCGAGGCGGTGCGGTCGGAGGCGGCCCGCTCCGCCTTCTCGACCGGCATGGCCGTGCCGGTGGAGGGGGCGCTCGTCCGGCGCGACACCTTCGTGCTCTGGATCGAGGCCGAGGGCACGGCCGAGGCCCGGCGGCGGGCGACCGTCCGGGCGGAGGTCGGGGGCCCGGTGGTGGAGCTGCCGGTCCGGGAGGGCGGGCGCGTCGGCGAGGGCGAGCTGCTGGCGCGGATCGACTCGACCTCCTACGCCCTCGACGTCCGGAAGAGCCGCGCGGCCTACGAGGAGGCGATGGCGAACTTCCGGAGCAGGATGCTGGGAACCGGGGAGATGGACCTCACCGAGGAGGAGCGGCGGGAGCGGCGCCGCCAGGCCCGGGTCCGCAGCGGGGTGGCCCAGGCGGAGGTGGACCTGGAGAAGGCCCGCTACGAGCTGTCGAAGACGCGGATCACGGCGCCCTTCCCGGGCCGCGTCGCGAACCTGGGGGTGAGCCGGGGGGCCCGGCTGGACGCGGGCGACTCGGTGGCCACGGTCCTGGACCTCTCACAGGTGGAGGTCGACGTGGACGTCCTCCAGGAGCGGGTCCCTCACCTGGCGCCCGGCCGTCGGGCCCGGGTCCGGTTCACGGCCCTCCCGGGCGACACCTTCCCGGGACGGGTGGCGACGATCAACCCCCTGGTGGACGAGGCGTCGAGCACCGTGCGCGTCACGGTGCGCCTGGAGAACCCCGAGGCTCGCGTGCTGCCGGGCATGCACGCCACCGTCCAGATCGCCGGCCGCCGCTATCCCGACCGCCGCTTCGTGCCGCGGGTGTCGGTGGTGGAGCGGCAGCGCCGGGACGTCGTCTTCGTCTTCGCCCCCTCCGACTCGGCCCCCGCCGTGGGGCGCGCCAAGTGGACCTACGTGGGCACGGGGCTGGAGAACGACCGCTTCGTGGAGATCGGGCCCGAGGAGGAGGGGGGCGAGGCGCCGGGCGCGGGCCAGGTGGTGCTGGTGGAGGGGCACACGACCCTGACCCACGACGCCCGGGTCCGGCTGACCAACGCCGACAGCCTGGGGGTGGGGGAATGACGGGCTCGCGGCCGATCCGGGCGGTCGTCGCGGCCGCCGGCCTCGCCCTGCTGGCGGGCGGACCGGTCGGGGCCCAGCAGGCGCGGCCGGCGGCGGAGCCGCCCCCACCGCCCGGGGACACCGTCACCCTCCGGGAGGCGCTGTCGGCCGCCCTGGGCCGCCACCCGGACGTCCGGGGGGCGCGGGCCGACGCCTCGGCCGAGCGCTCGGCCCGCTGGTCCGACTGGGGGGCCTTCCTCCCGACGGCCGACGTCTCGGGCAGCTTCAACCGCTCCTCCTTCACGAACTTCTCCTTCCCGCGGCCGGAGGGGACGGCGGAGGTGCGCGACACGCCGGTGACAGGGGAGCGGCTGGGGGCGAGCCAGGCGCTGAACGTCCAGTGGACCCTGCTCGAGGGAGGGCGGCGCATCGCCGAGCTGGCCGCGGGCGGGGAGGACGTCCGGGCGGCCGAGCTGCGGCTGAGCGCCGCCGAGCGGCGGGTGGCGGCGGCGGTGAAGGAGGCCTACTTCGAGGCGGCCAAGCAGCGCCGGCTGGCGGAGATCGCGCGACGTCAGCTCCGGAACCGCCGGCAGGAGCATCGCCGCGCACAGGAGCGCTTCCGGATCGCCGCCATCGACCGCGGCGACCTGCTGGGCGCCCGCGGGCAGGTCCGCGACGCGGAGATCGCCCTGCTGGACGCCCGGGACGCGTTCCGACGGGCCCGCCGGGAGCTGGCCGTCCGGATGGGGGAGCCCGGCCGCCTGGGCCGGCGCTTTGCGCTGGCGCCGCCCCCGGATCCGCCGGACGCCGCCGCGCTGGCGGCCGATTCGGTGGTGGCGGCCGCCCTCTCGTCCCACCCGGAGCTTCGGGCGCTGGAGGCGGAGGTCTCCGCGGCCTCGTCCCGGGTGCTGGGCGAGCGGGCGAGCTACCTGCCGACGGTCTCGCTGGGGTTCTCCACGAGCCGGTCGGAGTCGCTGGGACCGGGGGGGGAGTTCTTCAACTTCGACCCGCGCAACCGGTCGGAGGGACTCAGCCTCACCGCCCGCTGGCAGATCTTCAGCGGGTTCCAGCGGAAGGAGCAGAACGCTCGACAGAGCGCGACCGTGGACCGTCGCCGGGCCGAGCGGACGCGCAGGAGGCTGGAGATCGAGCGGACGGTCCGTGACCTGGCGTCCGAGGTGCGGCGGCGCGACCGGCGCCTCGGGCTGCTGGAGGACCGGGTGGAGGTGGCCCGCGAGCGGCTCCGGCTGACCGAGGAGGAGTTCCGGGCCGGCTCCACGGGCTACACGGACCTCCAGCAGGCCATCCAGGAGCTGACGAACGCGGAGCGGTCGGTGGTCCAGGAGCGGTACGAGTACCTGAAGGCGTGGGCCCGGCTGGAGCGCTGGGCCGGCGACCTGCGGGACGGCGTCTGAGCCCGGTGGACCGCGGCCTCCCGGGGGGGACGAGGGCCGGATGAGCCTGCCCGATACAGCTCTCCGGCGACCGGTGGGCACGGCGATGGCCTGCCTGGCCGTGGCCGTGCTCGGCGTGGTCTCCTTCACCCGCCTGCCGGTGGACCTGCTGCCCGACGTCGCCTTCCCCTCCCTGACCGTCTCCACCGTCTACTCGGGCGCCGGCCCGGCGGAGGTGGAGCGCTTCGTCACCGGGCCCGTCGAGGAGCAATTGAGCCAGGTGGCGGGGGTGCGGACGGTCACCTCCCGCTCGCGAGAGGGCCAGTCGCTGGTCCGCCTCCGCTTCCACTGGGGCACGGACATGGAGTTCGCGGCGCTCCACGTCCGCGAGCGGCTGGACAACCTGGCGGAGGAGCTGCCCCGGGGATCGGAGCGGCCGGTCATCCTGAGCGCCGACCCCACCGACGAGCCGATCCTGACGCTGGCCGTGACCGGGCGGGACCTGCTGTCGCTGCGGGAGCTGTCCGAGGCCGTCTTCAAGCGGCGGCTCGAGCAGCTCGACGGGGTGGCGCTGGCCGCGGCCTCCGGCGGGCCGCGCCGCGAGATCCAGGTCGTGGTCGACCCGGATCGACTCCAGGCGCGGGGCATCCGGCTCGAGGACGTCACGGCGGCGCTGGACCGGTCCAACTACAGCGCCCCGGGCGGGGTGGTCCGCCGGGGGAGGTTCCGCTACAGCCTCCGCACGCTGGGCCAGTTCGACCGGGTCGAGGAGCTGCGGCGGGTGGCCGTCGCGGGCGGAGGGGCCGGGGGGTCGGACGAGCGGGTCCGGCTGTCGGAGATCGCGGAGGTTCGGGAGGGCTTCGCCGAGCGGGAGACGCTGGCGCGCTACGACGGCGAGCCGGCCGTCGGCATCCAGGTCTACAAGGAATCGGGCAGCAACACGGTCCGGGTGGCCGAGGGGGTCGAGACGACGCTCGACCAGCTCCGCTCCGAGTACCCGGACGTGGGGATCACGGTGGCCACCAGCCAGGCCACGTTCGTGCGGAACGCGATCTCCAACGTCGTCCAGGCCCTCCTGCTGGGCGGACTGCTGGCGTTCGTGGTCCTGTTCCTCTTCCTGCGGGAGCCCCGGTACCCGGTGGCCGTGGGGACGGCCATCCCGCTCTCGGTGCTGGCGGCCTTCTCCCTCTGCTACGCCTTCGACGTGAGCCTCAACGTCATGTCGCTGGGCGGGCTCGCGCTCGGGGTCGGCATGCTCGTCGACAACTCCATCGTGGTGCTGGAGAACATCTTCCGGCACCGGGACGAGGAAGGGGCGTCCCCGCTGGCCGCGGCCTCGGCCGGCACACGCGAGGTGGCCGCGGCCATCACGGCCTCGACGCTGACCACGGTGGCCGTCTTCGGGCCGGTCCTCTACGTCGAGGGCGTGGCCGGGGCGCTGTTCGGCGACCTCTCGCTGGCCGTGGCGTTCTCGCTGCTGGCGTCGCTGGCCGTGGCGCTCACCCTGCTGCCGGTGATGGCGCGCCGCGTCGCCGAGCGCGGCGGGGCCGGGACGGACGGGCCGGGGAAGGGCGCCGGGGGCCCCGAGGAGCGGGGTCGGGGCCGGGAGCCCGGCGGGGCGACCGGGGAGGGGACGGGCGGGCCCGCCCCGGTCCGCGCGGTCCGCCGGGCCCTCGCGTGGGTGCGGCGTCGCCTGCGGGCGGGCCTGCTCGCCGGGAAGCGCCTCCTGGGGCTGGTGGCGGGCTCGGTGCGGGAGACGGCCCGGGACGCCGGGCGGATCGCGGGCCGGGTCGGGCGGCCGGCGTTCGAGGCCTTCGACCGGCGGTTTCGGAGCTTCGCCCGGGGCTACGACGCCGCGCTCGAATGGTGCCTCGCGAACCGGGCGGCCGTGGTCGCGGCGGCGGCCGGTTGCCTGGGCCTGGCCTTCCTGGTGGGACAGGCCCTGCCGCGCAGCCTCATGCCGCAGGTGGACGAGGGGCGGTTCCGGGTCGAGCTGGAGCTGCCGGTGGGGACGCCGCTGGAGCGGACCGACGAGACCGCCCGCGTCCTGGAGGAGGTCGCCTCGGACCTGGAGGGCGTCGCCGGCGTCTACGTCCGGGTGGGCCGCTCCCGGGGGGCCGAGCTCACGGGCTCGGGCTTCACGGGGCTCCACCAGGCGGCCCTCGAGGTGCGCCTGGCGCCCGACGGCCCCTCCACCGCCGGGGCGGTGCGCCGGTTCCGCGCCGGCGTCCGCGCCCGCGGGTTGCCGGCCGGCGCGGTGAGCGTCGAGACGGGCCGGGCCACTTCGCTGGGACGGGCGCTGGCGCTGGGGGAGGCCGACCTGGCGGTGAAGGTGCACGGGCCCCGGCCGCCGGACTCGCTGGCGGCCGTGGCCGAGTCGGTGCGTGCCCGCATCGCGGACCTGGAGGCGCTGCGGGATGTCCGCGTGGACTTCCAGCGGGCCCAGCCCGAGCTGGCCGTGGAGATCCTCCGGGACGAGGTGGCCCGTCACGACCTCACCGTCCGCGAGGTGGCCGACGCCATCGAATCCTTCCTCCGGGGCGCCGAGACGGAGCGCCCGTTCACCCGGTTCGCCGAGAAGGTGCCCATCCGGGTGAGCCTGCCGGCGGCCGAGCGGGAGCGCCTGCCCGAGGTGCTCGAGCGGACCGTGTCGGGGGTCCCGCTGAGCCAGCTGGTCGAGGTGCGGCGGGGATGGGGGCCGGTCGAGATCCTCCGGGAGGACCAGACCCGGACCGTGGAGGTGCTGGCCGACGTGTCCGGAGGCCTCGGAAGGGCGGTGACCTCGGCCCGTGACCGGATCGACGAGATGGAGCTGCCGGCGCTCACCACGGTCGAGGTCGGCGGCGCCAACGAGGAGATGCGGGACAGCTTCCGCTCCCTGCTGTTCGCCTTCGCGCTCGCGCTCCTCCTGGTCTACCTGATCCTGGCCGCCCAGTTCGAGTCCGTGGTCCAGCCGGTGGTGATCCTCGCCTCGGTCCCCCTGGCCGCCATCGGCGCCGTCCTGCTGCTCTGGGCCGCCGGCGACGGCCTGAACGTCATGAGCGGCATCGGGCTGGTGATCCTCATCGGGATCGTGGTGAACGATGCCATCATCAAGGTCGACTTCATCAACCAGCGCCGCCGGGCGGGCATGGACAAGCGGGAGGCCATCCTCGAGGCCGGGCGCCTGCGCCTCCGGCCCATCGTCATGACCACCGTGACCACGGTGCTGGGGCTGGCCCCGCTGGCCCTGGGCTGGGGGGCCGGCGCGGACCTGCGCGCCCCGCTGGCCGTGGCCGTGATCGGCGGCCTGTTCTCGGCGACCTTCCTGACGCTGCTGGTCGTGCCGGTGGTGTACTCGCTGGTGGTGGACCCGGGGGTGCCGGTGGCCGGCGAGGCCGGCCCCTCCCCGGAGGGTGACCCGGGAGGCCGGCGGTGATCGACCTCTCGGTCCGGCGGCCGGTGGCCACGGCCGCGCTCTACGTGGCGCTCCTGGCGCTGGGCGTGTGGAGCTTCCAGTTCATCCCGGTCGAGCTGCTCCCCGAGGTGGAGAGCCCCCGTCTCACGGTCACGGCCAGCTGGCCGGGGGCGTCCCCGGAGGCCATGGAGGCCCAGGTGACGGCCCCGCTGGAGGGGGAGGCCCAGCAGGTGGAGGGCGTGCGCGAGATCCGCTCGGTGTCCCGCGCCACCCCCCGCGGCTTCGGGGCCAGCACCGAGATCACGCTGGAGTTCGACCCCGAGACCCGGATGGACTTCGCCCGGCTCCAGCTCCGGGAGCGGTTCGCCGCCCTGCAGGACGAGCTGCCGCCCAGGGTGCAGGGCCCCACCGTGGAGCCCCACGTCCCGGAGGAGTTCGAGGAGGAGAGCCGCCCGTTCATGACCTGGCGTCTGCGGGGGACGTACACCTTCGCACGGCTCGGGGAAGTGGCGGCGACCGACCTGCGCCCGGACCTGCTGGCCATGGAGGGCGTGTCGGAGGTCCGGGTCCGGGGGCGGCGCGGCCGGCAGGTGTCGGTGGTCCTCGACGGCCGGCGGATGGAGGCGCTGGGGCTCACGCTGGATTCCGTCCGCGCCCGGCTGGATGACCTCTCGGAGCTGCGGGCGGCCGGCGACGTCCGCCTCGGCGGCCGCCGGATGGCCCTGGCCGTCCGGACCCGGCCCGAGAACGTGGCCGAGGTCCGGGACCTGATCGTCGCCCGCCGCGCCTCCGGATCGGTCCGCCTCGGCGACGTGGCCGAGGTGCGGAAGACCGTCCCGGACCCCTCGTCCTACCACCGCATCGACGGCGAGCCCGCCGTGACCCTGGTCCTGTACCGTCAGGCCGGGACCAACGCCATCGAGCTGGCCGACCGGGTGCGGGCCCGGATGGACACGCTCCGGGCCGGGCTCCCGTCCGCGGTCCGGGTCGAGCTCGCCGACGACCAGAGCGAGGACATCCGGGCCCAGCTCACCGACCTCCGGCTGCGGGCCCTGGCCTCGGCCGTGGTCATCTTCCTCGTGCTGATGGTCTTCCTCCGCTCGCTGGGCTCGGTCCTGGTGGTGTTCGCGACCATCGGGTTCAGCGTCCTGGCGGCGGTGAACTTCCTCTACCTGCGGGGCTTCACCCTGAACACCCTCACCCTGGCGGGGCTCGCCTGGGGCTTCGGGCTGGTGGTGGACAACGCCATCGTGGTGCTGGAGAACGTCCGTCGTCGCCACGAGGCCGGCGAGGGCCTGAAGGAGGCGGCCGTCCGCGGGGCCCGACAGGTGGCCCTGCCGGTGGTGGCGGCGACGGCCACCACCGCCGTCGTCATGGTCCCCTTCCTCCTGCTCCAGGGCGAGCTGCGGGCCTGGTACGTGCCGCTGGGTTGGGCCGTGGGCTTCTCGATCCTCGCGAGCCTGTTCGTGGCCTTCACCTTCGTCCCCAGCCTGGCCGCCCGGATCGCCGGACGCGGGGAGCGCGGCGGGAGGCCGACCGTGGGAGGGAGCGGCCGGCCGCCCCTGTACGTCCGGGCCTACCGCGCGCTCCTGGAGGCGGCGCTGGACCACCCGGTGGTCGTGGTCGGGCTCTGCGTCGTCTGCCTGGCGGGGAGCTGGTGGCTGTTCGACCGCCACGTCGACCGGGGGGTGCGCTGGAGCGACTTCTTCGGCCAGGAGACCTACATCGCGGTCCGGATCGAGTTTCCGCGGGGCGCGGGCCTCGAGCGCACGGACCGGCTGGCGCGGTCGTTCGAGGAGAAGCTGTCCACCCTCCCCGAGGTGGAGCGCTACGAGACGCGGGTGCAGCCCGGCTGGGCCTACATCCGGGTGACCTTCCCGGAGGCGCTGGAGACGACGGCGGTTCCGGTGGCCATCAAGGACCGGATGACGTCCTACAGCCACGGCTTCTCCGGGGCCGAGGTGCGGGTGTACGGCTACGGGCCCAGCTTCTACGGCGGCGGCGGGTCGCCCCCCAACTATTCCGTGCGGGTGTTCGGGTTCAACTACCTGGAGGTCCAGGAGATCGGCCAGTCGCTCGCCCGGCGGCTCGAGCGGATGAGCCGGATCCGCGACGTCGACCCCAACGCCAGCGGGCGGTGGTACGAGGAGGACCGGGCCTTCGAGTACTACGTCCGGCCGGACCGGTCGGCGCTGGCGAGCGCGGGCCTCGACGTCCGCGGGCTGCTGTCCCACGTCTCGGCCAGCGTCCAGGGCGAGCAGGGGGCCGGACGGATCTACGTGGGGGGCGAGGAGCTGCCGCTGTCGGTGAAGATGGCGGGCTACCGCGACTTCAGCTTCCGGGACCTGCGCGACCTGCGCGTCCCGTCGGGCCCGGATCGGGAGGTGAGGGTGGGCGACGTGGCCCGGGTCCAGCAGCGGGACGTCCTGTCGCGCATCCTGCGGGAGAACCAGGAGTACCAGCGCACCGTGGCCTGGGAGTTCCGCGGCCCCCGCAAGCTGGGCGACCTGGTCCGCGACGCGGTGCTGGAGAGCATGGAGCTGCCGCCGGGCTACCGGATCGAGGCGGAGGACCGGTTCACGCTGACCGAGGAGGAGCGCCGCCAGGTCTGGATGGCCGTCGGCTTCGCCGTCCTGCTGGTCTTCATGGTCACCGCGGCGATCTTCGAGTCGCTGGCCGCACCGTTCGTCGTCCTGCTGACCCTGCCGCTGTCCCTGATCGGCGTCTTCCTGATCTTCTTCTACACCGACGCCACCTTCACGCGGACGGCCTACATCGGCGCCATCATGATGGGCGGGATCGTGGTCAACAACGCGATCCTGGTGGTCTATCACGTCGACGAGCTGCGCGATCGGCTGCCGAGGCGGGAGGCGATCCTGCGGGGCACCCTCGAGCGGGTCCGCCCGATCCTGATGACGACGGCCACCACGGTGCTGGGCCTGCTGCCGCTGATCCTGTTCGCCTCCTCCCAGGACGAGAACGTCTGGAACGCCCTGGTGCTGGCGACGGTGGGGGGGCTGCTCTCCAGCACCGTGTTCGTGCTGACGGCCCTGCCGGTGGCGTACCGCTACCTGGCGGCCCGCGGCCCGTCGGACGGGGAGGAGCCGGCTCCGGTCTGAGGGCCGGGACCGACGGTCGAGCGCCGGGGCCGAGGAGGGCGGGTGGAACGGCCCCTCCCGGCGGGGTTACCTTGGCCGGCCCGGGCCCCGGCGGGCCCGGCGCGCCGGGGTGGCGGAACTGGCAGACGCGCGCGACTCAAAATCGCGTGGGCTTCGGCCCTTGCGGGTTCGACTCCCGCCCTCGGCATTCCGACTCCTCCCGCCCGCACCCTTCCCCCGCCGTCAGTTGCCGCCGGCGCCTTCCGGGCTCATCCTGTAGGCCTCGCGTCCGCCGCCGGGGCCGCGGGGGACTCAGGAGCCGATCATCCCGCCCAGCACCTCCGCGGGATCGCCGGCGGTGCCGCACAGGTTGACCTGGTCCATCAGCTCGTAGACGCCGGCTTCCCGGACCGCCTCCTGGAAATCGGCGAGAAGCCTCTCGTCCGGCATCCTCCAGAGGGCCCAGTAGGCGTGGTCGGCCTGGTGGTCGGCCTCGCGGTCGTTCCGTCCCATGGCGATCACCTCGACGCCCTCGTCGAGCAGGCCCTGGATCTCCTCGCCGGCCTTCGCCACCCACGCCTTCTGCTCTGCTTCGGACAGGGATCGCCATCCCTCGCCGGGTGTCCACAGCTCCAGGAAGTAGTGCATGCATGCTCCTCTCGTGGGGTGAGTTTCGTCCTCCGGTCCCGGATTCCTGATCCGGGGAAGCTCCTGTACAGTATGAAGCCCTCGCTTCTGCCGTTGCGACCCCGCTGACGCGGTCTGCTTCCGGGCCGGCGATCGGTTGCCGCCCGGTTGAGAGCGGCCTCCATACTGGTGGTTGGAGAGCGGATCGGAG
>CAZJJO010000024.1:0-23671 GCA_964546375.1 uncultured Gemmatimonadota bacterium | reverse complement strand
GGCTGGACCGCCCGTCGGCCGGCGGGGCGCCGGCCGCGGCTCCGGTGGGGTCCGCCGCCGGGGGGTCGACCGACCGTCCGGGCGGGCCCGTCCGGGACGGCCGGGAGCCGGCGGACGAGGCCGCGTCCGGCGCCGACCTCGCCGCCCGCGGGGACGGGGGAACGGCCCGGCGGAGCGGCTCCCCGGCGTCCGCTTCCGACGACCCGGCCCCGGCGGACCCGGAGGCGGCCCCGGACGAGACGGAGACCGGGGCGGAGGTCCCGACCGGCCCCCGTCCGGCCTTCGAGGCGGTCGCCCCCTCGCTGGTGGCCACCTGGGAGGGCGGATCGGCGGTGGCGGCCTCCGGCACGGGAGAGGGATCGGTCGAGCGCGCGGGCGGGGCCCGGGCCGGGGCGGGGCCGGCCGTGCCGGCGCGGGGCACCGACCGCGTGGCCGACGAGGCCCGCAACCTGGCGGGCCGGCTGGACGCCGCCGGCGACTCCGCCCTCCGGTCGCGGCTCCTGCGGCGGGCGGCGCGGGGCGCCGAGACCCGGACGATGACGGTCCTGATGGAGGTGTCCTTCCGGGCCGCCCGCCACGACGACCGGGTCCGGGCCGTCCGGACGCTGGCCGAGGCCGCGTCGCCGGAGGTCGGGGGACGCTTCCTCTACCAGGTCGCCCGCGCCAACCCGTGGCCGGGGGTCCGGGCCGAGGCGATCCACCAGCTCCGCCAGCTGGAGCCCGAGCGGGTGGTCCCCTGGCTGGTCGACCTCGCCTATCACGACGACGAGCGGGCCGTCCAGCGGCGGGCCGTGGGCGCCCTGGCCCGCCTGGGCGGGGAGGCGGCGTCGAGCCTGACCCAGATCGCCCGCTCCCACCCCGACACGGAGGTGCGGATCGCGGCCATCTACTGGCTGGTCCGCACCGGCTCGAACTCGGCCCTGACCGCCTACGTCCAGTCCGCCTGACCCGGCGGCCCCGGCGCCGTCCCCGCCCTGCGCTCCCCCGGCCGCGGCCCGTCGTCGGGCCGCCGCCCCGGAACCGTTGTTGCAGGCGACGGTGGGTGAGGAGAGGCGTCGTCCGTCCCTCCCATCGGGAGAGCCTGCCATGAGCGCCGAGGCGAAGCCCCGCGCCGCCCCCCGCCGGCCCGTCCCCCGCGGCCGGCCGGAGCCCTGTATGCACGGGGCGCCCCGACGCCTCGGCGCCGCCCTCGGCTGAGGCCGGACCTCCGACCGGCCCTCCCGGGGACGGCCCCCGTCGGGCCGTCCCGGAACCCGCCGCCCCGGACCCGGGGCGACGCACGCCGCCGCCGAGCCCGCGCCGGCGGCTCCGACCCCATCGAGCGCGAGCCATTCCGAGATCCGACGAGAGGGAGGCGACCGATGACCGACGCCGAGAACGGGCCGAACCCCGGGAAGTTCCGGAGCTACGCCCATCCCGGGAAGCTGGTCACCACCGAGTGGGTGGCCGAGCACGGCGACCGCGACGACGTCCGCGTCGTCGAATCCGACGAGGACGTCCTGCTCTACGACGTCGGGCACGTGCCCGGGGCCGTGAAGATCGACTGGCACACCGACCTCCAGGACCCCGTGCAGCGGGACTACCTGGACGAGGAGGCCTTCGCCGAGCTGATGCGGGAGAAGGGGATCTCCCGCGACACCACCGTCGTCTTCTACGGCGACAAGAGCAACTGGTGGGCGTGCTACGCCCTGTGGGTCTTCGAGCTCTTCGGCCACGAGGACGTCCGGATCATGGACGGCGGCCGCCAGAAGTGGGAGGAGGAGGGCCGCCCCTTCACCGAGGAGGTGCCCGACGTCCCCGAGGGGGACTACCCCGTGCCCGAGCGGGCCGACTGGCGGATCCGGGCCTTCCGCCACGACGTCGAGGAGCACCTCCGGGACGGCGACCCGCTGGTGGACGTCCGCTCGCCCGAGGAGTACCGGGGCGAGCGCCTCCACATGCCCGACTACCCCAACGAGGGCGCCCTGCGCGGCGGCCACATCCCGGGCGCCGCCAACGTGCCGTGGAGCCGGGCGGCCCGGGAGGACGGCACCTTCCGGCCGGCCGACGAGCTGCGGGAGATCTACGAGGGCGAGGCCGGGCTCTCGCCCGAGGCGGACGTGGTGGCCTACTGCCGCATCGGCGAGCGCTCCAGCCACACCTGGTTCGTGCTCCGGTACCTGCTGGGCTACGAGCGCGTGCGGAACTACGACGGCTCCTGGACCGAGTGGGGGAACCTGGTGCGGGCCCCGATCGAGAAGTAGCGCGCGAGAAGTAGCGCGTCGCCGCCGGGGCGGCCCGAGCCCGGGCACGGGACTTGAAGCCGGGAGCGGGTCGAGCGCCCCGTCGGAAGCGTCCCCCGGCCCCGGTCCTCGATCGGAGGGAAGCCATGCGGAGCCGAGCCCTGGTCGCCGTCGTCGCCCTCTGCCTGGCCGCCGCGTGCGGCGGGGAGGGCGGCGAGGGCGCGGCCTCGCCCGGCGGGGACGCCGGGAGCTCCGCCTCCCCGGCCGACTCGGCCGTCGGCGCCTGGATTCGGGCGGCCGGCGGGCCCTCGGCCTGGGAGGACGTCCGGACCCTCCGCTACACGGTGACCACCGTGCTCTACGACTCGACCGGGGCGGTGGACTGGATGCGCCCCCGGCGGGTGGAGATCCGGAAGACGGCCTCCGGGTTCCTCTCCCGCATCGAGCGGCCCGAGGCGGAGGGCCTCTACGTCCAGGTCTTCGCCGGCGACACGGCCTGGGCCGCGCTCAACGGGCGTCCCCTCGCCCCGGACCATCCGGCGGCGGCGGAGGCCGAGTACGTGGGCCGCGACGTCTACTACTGGATCGGCCTGCCCTGGAAGCTCCGCGATCCCGGCGTGAACCTGGCGGCCCGCGGCCTGCCGGCCGACTCGGGCCTGGAGGTCGAGGTGAGCTTCGGGGGCGAGGTGGGCCAGCATCCGGGGGACCGCTACTACTACCGATTCCTGGACGAGGACCCCTGGCCCGAGGCGGTCCACTACCGCGAGGCGGGGGCCGACGAGCGGACGCGGACGCTCTGGCGCGACTTCACCCGCGCCGGCCCGCTCACCTACGTGGGGGTGCGGCGCTACGTGGACCGGTCGGGCCGGCGGACGAAGGAGCTGCGGATCGACGACGTCTGGGTGAATCCGCCGCTGGAGGACTCGCTGTTCGAGCCGCCCGAGGGCGACCTTGCCTCCCCCGGTTCGCGGCCGTAGCCTAACCCCGCCGTCGTCCGGCTCCTCACCCCTCCCCGCGTCCATGGCCGATTCGGAGAACCAGAAGCTCGCCGAGTTCCGGGAGGCGGTCCTGCCCCACCTGGAGGTGCTGCACGCGCTCGGGCTCCGGCTCACCGGCGGAGACCGGGACCGGGCCGAGGAGCTGGTCCGCGAGGCGGTCCTCGAGGCCCGGGGGGCGTGGGAGCACTTCGAGGTGGGGACCGACGTGCGGTCGTGGGCGATCACCTTCCTGCGGGAGCGCTTCCTGGACGGGTTCCTGGAGCGGGGGCGGGACGCGCGGGCCGGCACGGGGGCGGGAGGCGCCCGCCCGGAGGGGGGCGAGACGGACGAGATCCCGGAGGGCCTGGACCCGGAGCCGGGCTTCCTCGAGCGGCTCGCCGACGAGGAGGTCGCCGGGGCCGTCGACGCCCTGGACCCGGAGCTTCGGGTGCCGCTGGTCCTGGCCGACCTGGAGGGCCTGGGCTACCGCGAGCTGGCCGACGTGCTGGAGGTCCCGAAGGCGACGGCCAGGGCGCGGCTGTTCGCCGCCCGGCGCCGGCTGCGCGGGGAGCTCCTCCGGCGCGCCCGCGAGGCGAGGCGGGCGGCGTGAGGGACCCGACGCCTCCCCCGGCCGGCGGCGACGGGGACCGGGGCGGACCCGGGGCCCCGGCGTCGACCGGGGACGACGGCTGCCGGGAGGCGCGGGACCGGCTCCACGAGTACCTGGACGGGGAGCTGCCGCCGCCGGCGCGGGAGCGGATCGACGAGCACCTGGAGGCCTGCGGGCGGTGCCACCGGCGCTTCGACCTGGAGCGGCGCTTCCTGGACGGCCTCCGCGAGAAGGGGCTGAGCGCCGACGGCACCGGCGCCCTGCGGGAGCGGATCGAGGCGAGCCTGGAGGCGGCCGGATGAGGCCCGGCGGCCGAGCGAGACAGGGGGGAATCGGATGAAGCGTCGCACGCGGGAGCTGATGGAGCGGCTGCTGGAGGTCCGGGGGCCCTCGGGCCACGAGCGGGAGGCGGGCCGGGTCTGGCGGGACGCGGCCGAGGCCTTCGCCGACCGGGTCTGGCTGGACGTCCACGGCAACAGCTTCGCCGAGGTGGGCGAGGGGGGGTCGCCCCGGGTCATGCTGGCCGGCCACATCGACGAGATCGGCCTCATGGTCCACCACGTGGACGACGACGGCTTCCTCTACCTCAAGGGCGTGGGGGGATGGGACCCCCAGGTGCTGGTGGGCCAGCGGGTGGACATCCTGACCGAGGACGGCCCGGTGAACGGTGTCATCGGCTGGAAGGCCATCCATCTGATCGACCGCAAGGAGCGGAGCGACGCGGTCGACCTGAAGGACCTGTGGATCGACATCGGGGCCGAGGACGGCGACGAGGCCCGCGAGCGGGTCTCGGTGGGCGACGTCGCCGTCGTCCGGTCCGACCGCCTCGAGATGGCCAACGGGCGGGTGGCGGCCCGGTCGGCCGACGACCGGCTGGGGGCGCTGGTGGCGCTGGAGGCGCTGCGCCGGGCCGCCGAGAAGGGGACGGAGGTCCACGGCGTGGCGGTGGCCACCACCCAGGAGGAGATCAGCTACAAGACCGGCGGCGGGGCCTCCACGAGCACCTTCGGGCTGGAGCCGGACGCCGCCGTGGTGATCGACGTCACCCACGCCACCGACCACCCCTCGGTCGAGCGGACCGAGCACGGCCTGGTCGAGCTGGGCGAGGGGCCCGTGCTGAGCCGGGGATCGGTCGTGAACCCGCTGCTGTTCGAGCGGCTGGTGGAGGCCGCCCGGGCCGCGGACATCCCCTACCAGGTGCTGGCCGCCCCCTCGACCACCGGGACCGACGCCGACGCCATCTTCACCACCGGGGCGGGCGTGGCGACGGCGGTGGTCTCGATCCCCGACCGCTACATGCACACCCCCAACCAGACGGTCTCCACCGGCGACGTGGAGCAGGCCGCCGAGCTGATCGCCGAGCTGCTGGCGGCGATGGAGCCGGAGACCGGCTTCCTGCCGACGTGACGGGACGCGGGGCGGCGGCCGGCGGGGGCCCGGCGTGCCGGGTCGGCGAGCCCGCCGGCGACGGGGCCGGCGGGCGGAGGGGGACGGGCCGATGACCGCCTGCGCCCGGTCCTCCGACGCCGAGCCCAGCCGGGCGGCCGAGGACTACCTGAAGGCGATCTACAAGCTGCAGCAGACCACGGGCTCCTCGGTCTCGACCTCGGAGCTGGCCGACGAGCTCGGCCGGTCGGCCGCCTCGGTCACCAACATGGTGAAGAGCCTGGCCGAGCAGGACCTGGTCGAGCACGTGCCCTACTACGGGGTCCGCCTGACCGAGGAGGGCGAGTCGGCGGCGCTGCGGATCATCCGCCGCCACCGGGTGATCGAGTCGTACCTGATCGAGCAGCTCGGCTACACCTGGGACGGCGTCCACGCCGAGGCCGAGCGGCTGGAGCACGCCGCCTCGGACGATCTGATCGACCGGATGGCCGGGGCCATGGGCGACCCGTCCTTCGACCCGCACGGCTCGCCCATCCCCAGCGCGGAGGGCGACATCGAGGAGCGGCCCATCACGCGGCTGACCGAGGTCCAGGAGGAGGTGCCGGCGGTGGTGCGGGAGGTGGCCGACGAGGACCCGGAGCGCCTGCGCGAGGCCGGCGCGCTCGGCCTGTTCCCGGGCACCCGGGTGGTGGTGATCCGCGAGAACGGCCCCGTCGAGGGCCTCACCGTCCGCGTGGGCGGCGAGGCCCGGACCGTCGACGAGGAGCTGGCCTCGGCGATCTCGGTGGAGCGCCTCTGACACCGGCCCGCGACGCCCCCTCCGGGCGTCCGGTCGACGACCCCGACCCACGGAGCCAGGATGGCCCGCACGATCCGCATCGACGGCGACCGCTGGAAGATCCGCCTCAGCCAGGAGCCCCCCGGGCCCGGCGTCCGGGCGGTGGTCTTCTTCCCGACCACCAGCGACCAGCGCCCCTACCGGGTGGTGGAGGTGGAGGAGGAGCGCGTCTCCGGCCCGGAGGACCTGGAGGCGCTCTCGGAGCGGGAGCTGGAGGAGCTGTTCCGGGCCGCGAGCTCCATGGACTTTCCGCACGGCTACGGCTGATCGGCGTGCTCGCCGGACGGCCGGAGGATCGCGCGGGCGCGTTGGAGGCCGGGCCGCCGCAGGGCCGTCCGCGGCGCGGGCGGCGGCCGTGAGCGCGGAGAGCCCCGGGCCCGGTCCGGACGAGGCCGCCGTCGACCTCCACCTGCACTCCACCGCCTCGGACGGCACCGTCGCCCCGGCCGAGGTGGTCCGTCGGGCCGCGGACGAGGGGCTGGCCGGGGTCGCCCTCACCGACCACGACACGGTGGCGGGGGTCGGGGAGGCCCGCGAGGAGGCCCGGCGGCGGGGCCTGCGCTTCCTGGTCGGGGCGGAGCTGTCGGCCAACGAGCCGGGGCGCTCCGTCCACGTCCTGGCCTACGGGTTCGATCCCTCCGATCCGGACCTGGCCCGGTTCTTCCGGGAGTACCGGGAGCACCGGGAGGAGCGCGCCCGCGAGATCGTGGAACGGTTCCGGGGCCTCGGCGTTTCACTGGAGTACCGGGACGTGGAGCGGGAGGCCGGCGACGGCGTCCCCACCCGGGCCCACGTGGCGCGGGCGCTGGTCCGCACGGGAGAGGCGGAGAGCGAGCGGGAGGTGTTCGACCGCTGGCTGGGCCGCGACGGCCCGGCCTACGTGGAGAAGCGTCCGACGCCCCCGGCCTCGGTCTTCGAGCTGATCCGGGGCGCCGGGGGCGTGTCGGTGCTCGCCCACCCCGGCTGGCACCACGGGCCCGAGGAGATCCGGCGCTGGGCGGCCGAGGGGCTGGACGGGGTGGAGGTGCGCCACCCCTCGAACCACCCGGACGTCCGCCGCCGGCTGGAGGAGCTGGCCGACGAGCTCGAGCTGCTGCGCAGCGGCGGCTCCGACTGGCACGGGCCGGACGCCGACCGGGCGCCCCTGGGCGCCGAGTCGGTGCCGGCGGCCTGGATGGACCGGCTGGAGCGGGCGGCCGCCGGCAGGGAAGGATCCGGGACGAGCGCGAGCGACGACGCCTGAACGCGGGAGCGACCACCCGATGGCCACCCACGAGCACGAGATGATCATCGTCGGCGCCGGCCCCGCCGGGCTGTGCGCAGCCCTCTACGCCGGCCGCTCCGAGATGGACGCCGTTCTCCTGGAGAAGGGGATGCCCGGCGGCCAGCTCCTGCTGACCGACATGGTCGACGACTATCCCGGGATGCAGGAGTGGGGCGGGATGGAGATGGCGCAGGAGATGGCCGAGCACGCCGAGCGGTTCGGCGTCGGCGTCACCCGCGCCGAGGTCACCTCGATCCGCCGGGACGAGGACGGCGGCTTCGAGGTGGAGACCGACGGCGACGACCTCTACCGGGCCCCGGCCCTGATCTTCACCGCCGGCGGCGAGCCCCGCCGGCTGGGCGTGCCCGGCGAGGAGGCCTACCAGGGCAAGGGGGTCAGCTACTGCGCCATCTGCGACGGCGCCTTCTTCAAGGGCGAGACGATCGCGGTGGTGGGGGGCGGCGACTCGGCCGTGGAGGAGGGCACCTTCCTCACCCGCTACGCCGAGAAGGTCCACGTCGTCCACCGCCGCGACCACTTCAGCGCCCAGGCGGTCCTGGAGGACCGGCTCATGGAGAAGGTCGAGGAGGACGAGGCCGAGATCCACTGGAACCGGGTGGTGGAGGAGATCCGCGGCGACGAGGAGGAGGGCGTCACGTCGCTGAAGCTGCGGAAGGTGCGCACCACCGAGGACTACGGGGTCGAGGAGCTGGACGAGACCGAGGAGCTGCCGGTCACCGGGGTCTTCATCTTCATCGGGTTCCACCCGAACACCGACATCCTGGACGAGCACATCGAGCACGACGCGGGCGGCCACCTGGTCACCGACCGCGACATGCGGACCTCGATCCCGGGCCTGTTCGTGGCCGGCGACGTCCGCTCGCAGCTCGTCCGGCAGATCACCACCGCCGTCGGGGACGCCACCACGGCCGTCTTCGCCGCCGAGAAGTACCTGGCCGAGCTCGAGGACGAGGCGAAGGAAGAGGAGACCGGGACCGCGGCGGCCGCCGCCGGCCGGACCGGGGCCCCGCGCTGAGCCGACCTTCGGCCGCCCCCGCGGTGTAGGAGCCGGGCGGCCGACCCCGCCGATCCCGGGAGGCCCCGGCCGCCGCCGGTTGCAGCCCCCGGGGGACGGGGGCTACGATGGCATCGGGCGGTCCACGGCCGCGACGGCCGCCCGCGACGCACCCACGACCAGGGAGTCCCCATGGAGACCACCGCACGGCAGGCCGAAGCCTCGGGCGCCGAGGAGCTGGAGATCACCCTCTCGGAGACCGCCGCCGAGGAGGTCGGCAAGTTCCTGTCCGAGGAGGGGATCGAGGACGAGGTGGTCGGCCTCCGGGTCGCCGTGGTGCCGGGCGGGTGCTCGGGCTTCGAGTACAGCCTCACGCTGGAGGACGAGGCGGAGGAGGACGACATCCTCCTGGAGACGCGCGGCGTCCGGCTGTTCGTGGACCCCTTCAGCGCCCAGTACCTGGAGGGCACCCACATCGGCTACACCGAGAGCTTCCAGGGCTCCGGGTTCACCTTCGACAACCCGAACGCCACCGGCGGCTGCGGGTGCGGAAGCTCGTTCGCGGTCTGATCGGACCCCGAAGCGCCTCCGCCGAACGCCGTCCGAGGGCCCGCGCCAGCGGGCCCCTTTCCTCGTAGGGGGGAGACCCGAGCCGTGAGCGAGGCTTCGCCCGAGGTCCGCCGCCTGGTGGTGGGCCCCATGTCGTCGAACTGCTGGCTGGCCCGGCGCCCCGGCGCCGGATCGGCCGTGGTCGTGGATCCCGGGGCCGACCCCGACCGGATCGTCTCCGCCCTGGAGGCCTGGGAGGCCCGCCCGGAGGCGATCCTGCTGACCCACGCCCACGTGGACCACGTCGGGGCGGTGGCGCCCCTGGTCGAGCGGTGGGACCTGCCGGTCCACCTCCATCCGGACGACCGTCCCCTCTACGACCGCGCGGCGGACCACGCCCGCGAGCTGGGCCTCCGGATCCCCGGGCCGCCGCCCCCCGACCACGATCTCCGGGACGGGGACGAGGTGGAGGCGGCCGGCCTCGCCTTCGAGGTCCGCCACGCCCCGGGCCACTCGCCGGGCGGCGTGGTCCTGGCCTGCGGGCGGGGCGCCTTCGTGGGCGACTGCGTCTTCCAGGGGTCGGTGGGCCGGGTGGACCTGCCGGGCGGGGACGGGGCCCGGCTGAAAGCCTCCATCGAGGAGCAGATCCTCACCCTGCCCGACGACGCGCCGCTGTGGCCCGGCCACGGGCCCGAGACGACGGTGGGACGGGAGCGCTCCTCCAACCCGTTCCTGACCGGCGCCGTGCGGTGGGGCGGATGAGCGGGCCGGGCGACGGGGCGCGGACGGCGGCGGGCGCCGCCGGAGGGGCGGAGGAGGAGCGGCCGGCCGTCGGTCCGCGGGCCGACCGGGACGACGGGCCGGGCGAGGAGCCCTGCCTCCGCTGCGGGATGCCGCTGCCGGCGCGTCTGATGGGCTGCAAGGGCGGGCACTGCCCGAACTGCGGCCACCCCTATCCCCACGGCGACTGCTCCGACTGAGCCCGTGACCCGGGAACACGGCCCCCTGGTCCCCCGCGCGCCCGGCGCCGAGCAGACCCTGCGGCTGAAGGAGCTGCTGGAGGCGGTGGAGGACGCCGAGGACGTCCTGATCCTGACCCACGACAACCCCGACCCGGACGCCATCGCGTCGGCGGCGGCGCTGGCCCACCTGCTCGAGCGGGCGGCGGGGCTGGAGACCACGCTGGCCTTCGGGGGCATCGTGGGCCGGGCCGAGAACCGGGCCCTCATCGAGGAGCTGGGGGTCGAGTTCCGCCGGACGGCCGCGATGGACGTCCCCACCTCGACCCCGGTGGCGGTGGTGGACACCCAGCCCCGCACCGGCAACAACTCGCTGCCCGAGGGCCGCATCGCCAGCGTGGTGATCGACCATCACCCGCTCCGCTCGGAGACCGCGGCCGCCGGGTTCTCCGACGTCCGGCCGGGCTACGGGGCGAGCTGCTCGATCCTGGTCGAGTACCTCCGGGCCTCGAAGCTGGAGCCGCCCCGCGAGCTGGCCACGGCGCTCTTCTACGGGATCCAGTCGGAGACCATGGACCTGGGGCGGGAGGTGTCCGAGGCCGACGTCAGCGCCAGCCTCTACCTCTACCCCCGCTCCGACCCCTCCTCGATCTCGCGGATCCGCCACGCCCGGGTCCCGGAGAGCTACCTGCGGTCGATCCACGAGGCGCTGGAGGAGGCGCGCCGCTACGGCGGCGTCGTCCTGGTGCCCATGGGACGGCTCGACTACCCCGACATGGTGGCCGAGGTGGCCGACCTGTTCATGCGGGTCGAGGGCATCGAGTGGGCGGTGGCCAGCGGCCGGTACCGCGACGACCTGCTGCTCTCGGTCCGGACCTTCCGGGCGGACGCCCACGCGGGGGAGGTCGTGCGGCGGGCGGTCCGCGACCGCGGGTCGGCCGGCGGGCACGGCATGCTGGCCGGCGCCCAGCTCCCGCTGAAGGGGATGGACGAGCACGAGGTGGAGGGGCTCACCCGGGCCCTGCTCCAGGACCTGCGCGAGGAGCTGGACGTGGCCGACCGCGAGCCCGAGGAGATCATCCCCCCCGCCGCCCCGGGGTCGGGGGAGCGGGGCTGAGCGGATGCTGGAGGTGGGGATCACCGGGACGGTGGGCGCCGGCAAGAGCACCGTGGGCCGGCTGTTCGAGCGGTGGGGCGCGCGCCGGATCGACGCCGACGAGCTCTCGCGCGAGGCCGTGGCCCCCGGCACCCCCGCCCTGGAGGAGATCGTCGAGGCGTGGGGCGAGGAGGTCCTGGCCGAGGACGGGTCGCTGGACCGGGCGGCCCTGCGGGAGCGGGTGTTCGGGGACCCGGAGGCCCGCGAGCGCCTCGAGTCGATCGTCCACCCCGAGGTCCGCCGCCTGCGCGAGGAGCGGCTCCGGCGGGCCCGGCGGGAGGGCGTCGAGGTGGCGGTGGGCGAGGTGCCCCTGCTGTTCGAGACGGGGATGGAGGGGGACTTCGACCTGGTGGTGGTCGTGGACGCCCCCCGCGAGCAGCGCCGGCGCCGGCTCCGCTCCGCCCGCGGCCTGTCGGACGAGACCTTCGAGGCCATCGAGTCGGCCCAGTGGTCGGGCGAGCGGAAGCGGGCGGCCGCCGACCTGGTGATCGTCAACGACGGCACGCTCGAGGAGCTGGAGGCGTCGGCCCGGGCGGCCTGGCGGACGATCCGCGCCCGGGCGGAGGGGGACGGCGGATGAGCGGCAGAACGACCGACGGCCCGGACCCGGACCCGGACGGCGAGGGACCGCCCGGGGTCCCCGACGACGAGCGCTGGACGGTGGACCTGCACGTCCACACGTCGGCGTCGTACGACTGCCTCTCCGAGCCGGCCGACGTCCTGGAGGCGGCCCGGGAGGCGGGGCTGGACCGGATCGCCGTCACCGACCACGACGAGATCGAGGGGGCCCTGGCCGCCCGGTCGATGGACGCCGCCCGGGTCATCGTGGGCGAGGAGGTCCGGACCGCCGAGGGGCTGGACGTCATCGGGCTCTTCCTGCACCGGCGGGTGCCGCCCGGCGCCTCGCTGCGCGAGACCGCCGGGGCCATCCACGCCCAGGGCGGGCTGGTCTACCTGCCCCACCCCTTCGACGCCCGCCGGGGCGCCGACGAGGCCTTCTTCGACGACGTGGTCGACTGCGTCGACGCGGTGGAGGGGCTCAACGCGCGGATCCACGACCCGGACCGCAACCGCCGGGCCCGGGCGTGGGCGGAGGCGCAGGGGCTGCCGGTGGGCGCGGGCAGCGATGCGCACCTGCTGGCCGAGGTGGGCCGGGCCCGGGTCCGGCTGCCGCCGTTCCGGGAGAGCCCGGAGGAGCTGCTGGCGTCGCTCCGGCGGGGTCGGATCGAGGGCCGGGCGTCGGGCCGATGGGTCCACCTGGGCTCGACCTGGGCCAAGGTCAGGAAGCGACTGCCCGGGGGCTGAGCGTTCGGCCGGGTCCGGCCATGCTGTTTCCTTGACAGGGTCTGCGGCGCCGGGCCAGCTTCTTCCGTCACGTTTCCCGGCGGGGGCGCCGGTCCGCGTCCCGCCGACCCGCGAGGGAGCGACTCGGAGGAGGAGAGGGTCACGTGAGCGTCGAGACGCACACGAAGGAGCAGTGGGCCACGCGGGTGGGGCTCATCCTCGCCATGGCGGGCAACGCCGTGGGCCTGGGCAACTTCCTGCGCTTCCCCGTGCAGGCCGCCCAGAACGGCGGCGGCACCTTCATGATCCCCTACTTCGTCTCGTTCCTGCTGCTGGGGATCCCGCTCATGTGGATCGAGTGGACCATCGGCCGGTTCGGCGGCCAGCAGGGTCACGGCAGCCTGCCGGGGATGTTCGACGCCCTCACCGACCGGAAGAAGCCCTGGGCGAAGTACCTGGGCGTGCTGGGCCTGATCATCCCCCTGGTCATCTTCATCTACTACACCTACGTGGTCTCCTGGATGCTGGGCTTCAGCGTCTTCAGCCTGACGGGGGACTACTTCGGGTTCGCCGAGATCGGCCAGATGCGGGACTTCCTGTACAACTTCCAGAACATCTTCGAGGCGTCGCCGGCGCTGGGCGGCGTGCCGGCCCTGGCGCTGATCTTCTTCCTGGCGACGCTGGCCTTCCTGGGCTGGGTGCTCTCGCGGGGGATCAGCGGCGGGATCGAGAAGCTGGCGCTCATCGGGATGCCGCTGCTCTTCGGCTTCGCGATCCTGCTGGTCATCCGGGTCCTCACCCTGCCCGAGGGGGCGGCGACGCCGGCCGAGGGGCTGAACTTCATCTGGAATCCGGAGTGGTCCAGCCTCTCGAACCCGAAGGTCTGGCTGGCCGCCGCCGGACAGGTGTTCTTCACGCTCTCCCTGGGCGCGGGACACGTGCACGCCTACGCCTCCTACCTGGACGCCGACGACGACATCACCCTCACCGGCCTGTCCACGGCGGCGACCAACGAGTTCGCCGAGATCGTGCTGGGCGGCACCATCGCCATCACCGCCGCCGTGGTGTTCTTCGGGATCCAGGGCGCGGTCGGGATCGCCGAGGGCGGCACCTACGACCTGGGGATCGTGGGGATGGCGGTCGTCTTCCAGGGCCTGCCGGGCCCGGAGATCTGGGGCCAGCTCTTCGGGTTCCTCTGGTTCTTCCTCCTCTTCGTCGGGGGGATCACCTCCTGCGTGGCGCTGGCCACGCCCTCGATGGCGTTCCTGCAGGAGGAGTTCGACTTCACCCGGCGGAAGGCCGCCTACGGGATCATGGCCGTGGCCTTCTCGCTCGGCCTGGCGCACGTGGTCTTCTACCAGAACGGCTTCATGAACGAGTGGGACTACTGGGCCGGGACGTTCGGCCTCGTGGCCCTGGCGACCATCGAGATGGTGCTGTTCGTGAAGTACTTCGGCCTGGACCGCGGCTGGGAGTGGATGCACCGCGGGGCGGACCTCCGGGTGCCGGAGATCTACCGGCCGGTGATGAAGTACATCACCCCGCTCTTCCTGCTGGTCCTGCTCGGCTGGTGGGGGGCGACCGAGGCGGTGGACGTGCTCCTGATGCAGGACGTGGCCAACCCGGAGAACCTGCCCTTCCGGTGGGCCAGCCGGATCCTCATCGTGGGCCTGCTGGTCGGCCTGCTCTGGCTGATCCGGAAGGCCTGGCGGGAGAAGGACAACGCGGGCGTGCCGGTGGGCGTGGCGTGCCACTCGTGCGGGATCCGGAACAGCCCGGGCGACGAGCGCTGCTTCTCGTGCGGGGCCGACCTGCCCACCGGCTCGCAGTCGGGCTGAGCGGACGGAAAGGAGCGGACCGCCGATGGACGGATCGGGCCTCACCCCCTTCGCGCTGGCCTTCATGCTCGTGAGCATGGGGTCGGTCACCCTCCTGATGACCTGGTGCTTCTGGCGGATCCTGAGCGGCGACGCCGGGGGCGGACCGGCCGCGCACGGGCCGCCCGTGGAGGACCGGAGCACGGACGGAGGGACGGGCTGAACCCTCCGGCCGGCGGGAACGACCCGCCCGGGAGCGGCGGCCCCGACTCCACGGCGACGGGCCCTCCTCCCGCCGCCCGCCGGGAGGAGCTGGCCCGGGTCCGGGACGAGCTGGAGGGCGCCCGCCGGGTGGCCCTCACCACCCACGTCAACGCCGACGGCGACGGGGCGGGCAGCGAGGTGGCCATGGCCCGGTGGCTCGAGGACCGGGGCGTCACGGCCACCATCGTGAACCCCACGCCCTTCCCGGACGGGTTCGCCTTCCTGCTGGACGACCTGTCGGCCCACACCCCGGAGGAGGAGGCCGGCCGCCGGGCGCTCCGGGCGGCCGACGTGATCCTGGTGCTCGACACCTCCGAGCGGAGCCGGCTCGGGGCCGTGGCCGAGCACCTGGAGGACTCGCGGGTGGCGGTGATCGACCACCACCCGGACGCCCCCGACGCCGTGGGCGACGTGGTGGCCCGGGACCCCGGGGCCTGCGCCACCGGGGAGCTGGTCCACGACCTCCTGCGCGGGGCCGGGGCGGAGATCACGCCCCCGATCGCCCGCGCCCTGTACGTGGCCCTGGTCACCGACACCGGCTCCTTCCGCTTCGGCAACACCTCCGCCCGGGCCCACGAGCTGGCGGCCGACCTCCTGCGGGCCGGGGTCGACGTGGAGGCGATGTTCCGGCGGATCTTCGCCCGCTACACGCCGGAGGGGCTGGACCTGCTGCGGCGGGCGCTGGACTCGCTGGAGGTGGCCGAGCGGGGCCGGCTCTCGTGGCTCACCGTGCGGACCGAGGACCTGGAGGAGAGCGGCGCATCGGCCGAGGACCGGGAGGGGCTGGTGGAGTACGCGCGCCGCCTGCGCGGCGCCGAGGTGGCCGTCCTCTTCCGCGAGATCCCCGGCGGACGGACGAAGGCCTCGCTGCGCTCCAACGGCGACGTGGACGTGGCCGCCGTGGCCCGGGAGTTCGGGGGCGGGGGCCACCGCCAGGCCGCCGGCCTCCTGCTGGAGCGCCCGCTCGAGGAGGCCCGCCGGGAGGTGCTGGGACGGCTTCGGAGCGCGGTCCGGGCGCTGGACTGAGCCCGCCCTCCCCCTTGAGCCCCCCCGGTCTTCGGGATATCTTGGGGTCGTCCCGCCCGATCCGCCACGACGCCGAGGGGGCCGCCAGGCCTCCGGAGAGACGTCGTATCTTCCCGCAGGAGGTCCGATGACCCTCGATGCCGGCGCGCCGGTGGATCTCTCGGAGGAGCTGGTCCGTCGCCTCCGGCAAGTGGGCCGGGCGGTCCGGCCCCGCGAGCTGGGGGAGCTGTGGATCTTCCCGCCCCTGGAGGACGTAGAGGAATCGGCCGAGTTCCTGCTGTTCACCCGGATGACCCGGGGCGGACGTCGACGCCTCTACAGCGCCCGCATGGGGCGCGAGACGGTCCCGGCCGACGAGGGGGACGGGGACGCCGCGTCCAACGGCCGTCCCGCGGCGGATCCGGGCGGGGGCGAGCGCCGCCAGCGCATCACCGACCACGGATCGATCCCCGCCGACCGGGTCCCGAGGCTGGTGGAGCGCTTCCGGCGCCGCGTGGAGGCCGACGGCCACGAGCCCGTCCACGTGGCCGTGGAGGGGACCCTGGAGCGCTGGCGGGCGCTGCTGCCCGGGGAGGGGGGCGCCGGCAACGGGTCGGGGCCGGCCGGCAACGGGTCCGGACCCGCCGGCGACGGCACGGAACCGGACGCTCCGGGGTACGAGGGAGAGGACGGAGCCGGGCCGACGGCCGCTTGAAGGCGCCGTTTCCCGGCGCTAGATTTTCGACCCGAGGAGAGCCGGGGGACGTGCGTCCGACCGGCCGCCTCCCCCTTCCACCATTCGAGGACGGCAGCCCGATGCAGGCCGACGCGAGGAGCGATCGTCCCAGCGCCGAGGAGTTGGACGCCGAGCTGCGGGAGGCCCTGGAGGCGGAGGGCCACCGCTTCACGGCCCAGCGCGCCGCCGTCTACCGGGTGGTCGGCCGCTCCCGCTCCCACCCCACCGCCGACGAGATCTTCACCCAGGTCCGGGATCGGATTCCGGACATCAGCCTCGCCACCGTCTACAAGGCGCTCGAGGCCTTCGTGAGCTGCGGGCTGATCCAGAAGCTGACCACCGGCGAGGGGCCGGCCCGCTACGACGGCCGCACCGAGCCCCACCATCACGTCCGGTGCGTGGGCTGCGGGAGCGTGGCCGACGTGGACGGCCCGGAGGTGGCCGACCGGCTGGAGGCGCTCGGCGCGGACACCGACTTCGAGGTGGTGGACTACCGGCTGGAGCTGCTGGGCCACTGCCCCACCTGCCGGAGCTGACGCCTCCCCGTCAGCCCTCCAGCAGCTCCGCCAGCTCCCCGCCCGAGACGGGCTTGACCACGTAGTCGTCGGCCCCGGCGTCCCCGCAGTCCCGGCGAAGCCCGTCGGCGTCCCGGCCCGTGAAGACCACCAGCCGGGCGTCGGGCGCGGCCTCGCGCAGCGCCTCGACCAGCTCGGGGCCGGAGCGGTCGGGCAGGCCGAGGTCCGCGACCACCGCGTCGGCGGGCTTCGAGGCCAGCTCCGCGAGCGCCTCCTCGGCCGATCCCGCCGCCTCGACGTCCCACCCCCGGGCCCGGAGCACCAGCGCCAGGGCGCCGCGCAGGTCCCCGTCGTCCTCGACCAGGACCAGCCGGTCGGACTCGCTCACGCGGCCCGCCGCGCCGGAGAGGAAGAGGGGAGGGCCGTCGCGCGGCCGATCGGGGCGGGGGGCGGCGGTAGGCTCAGGAGCCCTCGCCGCGGTGGCGGCCCACGAAGTCCTCGTTGCGCTCGGTGGGCAGGGTGAACCAGAAGCGGCTGCCGCGGCCCTCGGCGCTCTCGACGCCGATGGAGCCGCCGTGCATCTGCACGATGCGGCGGGCGATCGACAGCCCCAGGCCGGTGCCGCCGAGCTCCCGCTCCACGCCGCCGTCGAGGCTGACGAACTCCTCGAAGATGTCGTCCTGGCGCTCGGCCGGGATGCCGATCCCGGTGTCCTGGACCTCCACCTGCAGCCACTCGCCCTCGCCGCTGGCGGCGACCCGGACCTCCACCGAGCCCCCCTCCGGCGTGAACTCGATGGCGTTGCCGACCAGGTTCCCGAGCACGTGCTCGGTCTTGGTGCGGTCGGCGAACAGCCGGGGCAGGTCCCCGTCGTGGTCGGCGTCGAAGTCCAGGCGCTTCCGGCGCAGCAGGGACTCGTGGGTGGATCGGATCTCCGCGAGGAGGTCGTCGAACTCGAAGGCCGTCGGCCGCAGGTCGGCGCTCTCCCCGCCGCTGCGGGAGAAGGCGAGGATCTCGTCCACCATCTCCATGGCCTGGCGGGTGGCGCGCCGGATCGAGCGGACGGCGTCGGCCTGCTCCTCGTCCAGCTCCCCGAGCGTTCCGTCCGACAGGGCCTCGGAGTAGGTCAGGATCGCGGTGAGCGGCGTCCGCAGCTCGTGGGAGACGGTGGCCAGGAACTGGCTCCGGGCGGTCTCGAGGTTGCGGAGCTCTCGCAGCTCCCGACGGAGCGTCTCCGCGGACGGGCTGTCGGAGGTCTGCTCGGCCGCCACCAGTGCTTCCCGCGAAGAGAGTGACATGAAGATCCGGAAGCCGGAGGGATCTCGCCCGGGCCCGGACACAAGCGCCCGCGAAGCCCGCGAGACCTCCAAAACTAATCCTGTCCCGGTCCTTCGGCAACCGACGGCGGGCCCTGCCCGTAGTCCTCCAGCTCCTCGGCCAGCAGCTGGCGCTCGATCAGGTCGGCGTAGACGCCGCCCGCCGCCATGAGCGCCCCGTGGGTGCCCTCCTCCACCAGCTCGCCGTCCTCCAGGACCAGGATCCGGTCGGCGTCCCGGACGGCCGAGACCCGGTGCGAGACGATCACGGAGGTCCGCTCGCCCGTGTAGCCGCGCAGTCCCTCCAGGATGGCCGTCTCGGTGACGGAATCGACGGCCGACAGCGAGTCGTCGAGGACCAGGATCGGGGCCTCGCGGTAGAGCGCCCGCGCCAGGGTGGCGCGCTGCTTCTGGCCGCCCGACAGGTTGACCCCGCGCTCGCCGATGCGCGTGTCCAGCTCGTCCGGCAGCACCTCGAGCGTCTCCTCGAGCTGGGCCACCTCCAGGGCCCGCTCCAGCCGCGGGTCGCCGTCCCCCCGCCAGGGGGCGTCCCCCCCGCCTCCGTCGCCGGTCCCGTCCGGCAGCACGATGTTCCGCCCCAGCAGCGTGCTGAAGAGGAACGGGTCCTGGGGCACCATGGCCACGGCCCGGCGGACGGAGGCCAGCGACAGGCGGCGGAGGTCCACCCCGTCCAGGCGCACCGTGCCCCGGGTCGGGTCGTAGATCCGCGGGATCAGCCGCACCAGCGTGGACTTGCCGGACGCGGTGCTCCCGACCAGGGCCACCGTCTCGCCGGGCTCGATCCGGAAGCTCACGTCCCGCAGCACCCACCGGTCGGCGTCGGGATACCGGAAGGAGACGTCCTCGAACTCGACGGCCCCCTCCACCGTCTCCAGGACCACCGGGTCGTCGGGCTCGCGGACCGAGGGCTCGCGGGCCATCAGCTCGTTGATCCGGCCCATGGAGGCGGCTCCGCGCTGGAACAGGTTGGTCACCCAGCCCAGCGAGATCATCGGCCAGGTGAGCTGGGTCAGCACCAGGTTGAAGGCCACGAAGTCCCCGATCGTCATGGCCCCGGCCATCACCCGGGTCCCGCCGTACCAGAGGACGGCGACCGCCGCCAGGCCGGTGAAGAGGGTGAGCGAGGGATGGAAGGCCCCCCAGACCTTCGCCAGGTGCATGTTCCGGTCGAGATACTCCTCGTTGTGGCCCCGGAAGGAGGCCGCCTCCCCCTCCTGGCGGTTGTAGGCCTTGACGATCCGGATCCCCGCCAGGTTCTCCTGCACGAAGTTCGAGATGTCGCTGAACTGGGCCTGGATGCGCTCGAAGCGCTCGTGGATCTCCTGGCCGAAGAAATAGACCGCGGCCGGCAGGACCAGCATCGGCACCATGGCCAGCAGGGTCAGGCGGGGATCGATCCACACCATCAGCCCCACGGCGAGCACCGTGACCGTGCTGGTGTTGACCAGGTACATGATGGCGGGGCCGGCCACCTGGCGGACCGCGTGGACGTCGTTGGTCAGGCGGCTCATGAGGTCGCCCGTCCGCCACCGGTCGAAGAAGGCGGCCGGCATGCGGAGGAGGTGGTCGAAGAGGTCGGCCCGCAGGTCCCGCTCGATCTTCCGGCTGAGCCCGTTCAGCAGCTCCCGCATCCCGTAGCGGGCGGCCCCGCCCAGCAGCGCCACCAGCACGATGAGCCCCGCGTAGCGGAGCACCACGCCCATGGCGAGGTTCTGCTCCAGGGCGTCGACGGCGACCTTGAGGAGGTAGGGGGCCGCCAGGCTGAAGACGTTGCTGACGACCACCAGGACCAGCCCGATCGCGATGCCCCGGCGGTAGGGCCGGAAGTAGGGCAGGAGGGCGCGCAGGTGCTTCATGCCGGGGTCGGGCTCCTCTGCGGTCCGGGCCGGTGGCGGGGACGGAGAAGATCGGGGGGAGGCGCCGGCCGCGCGGATCGCCGCCGCCGGCCGCGCGCCCGTGGATGGAACACCCGGGCAGACCGAAAGTTCGGGTGTTCCCGGGCGGGCCCCGCCCCGGGGGTGATCGCCCCCCTCACCGTCCCGCCGCCGCTCCCCCCCGTCGGGGGTCGACGGCCCCGACCCGGGTGCCGTCCGGGCGGATCCACACCGACTGGACGTTGCCGGAGTAGCCCTCGCGATCGGCGACCCGGTGGCCGCGGCGCCGCAGCTCGGCGATCGTCGCCGGCCGCAGGCCGTCGGGCTCGAGCCGGACGGTGTCCGGCAGGTGCTGGTGGTGGAACCGCGGGGCGTTCACCGCGGCCTGGGCCCCGAGGCCGAAGTCCACCATGCCCGAGATCACCTGGTAGACGGTGGTGATGATCCGGGCGCCGCCCGGGCTGCCCGTGGCCAGCCGCGTGCCGCCGTCGGGGCCCACCAGCAGGGTGGGGCTCATCGAGGAGAGCATGCGCTTGCCGGGGGCGACGGCGTTGGCCTCGCCCTGGACCAGCCCGTAGGCGTTGGGGACGCCGGGGCGGGCCGTGAAGTCGTCCATCTCGTTGTTGAGCAGGATCCCCGTCCCGCGGGCCGTGACCGCCGAGCCGTAGTAGCCGTTGATGGTCGTGGTCAGCGCCACCGCCGTGCCGGCGGAGTCCACCACGGAGAGATGCGTCGTCTCGGAGCTCTCGCCGTCCCGGCGCGGGACGCGGGTGAAGCGGGCCGAGGGGGAGGCGCTGTCCATCCGGATCGTGGACCGGAGCGAGTCCGCGTGGGCGAGGCCGGTGAGCCGCTCCAGCGGCATGTCGACGAAGTCGGGATCGCCCAGGTAGTAGTTCCGGTCGGCGAAGGCCCGCCGGAACGCCTCGACGGCCACGTGGACGGCGTCGGCCGAGCCGAAGCCCAGCGTGTCCGGGCGGAACCCCTCGACGATCCGGAAGATCTCGGCCAGGGCCACCCCGCCCGAGGAGGGCGGCGGCATGGCGACGATCCGGTGGTCCCGGTAGCCGAAGGCCACGGGCTCGCGCCAGACCGCCTCGTAGGCGGCCAGGTCGCGGCGGTCGACGAGGCCGCCGGAGCGCTCCATCTGGGCGGCCACCGAGTCGGCGATCCAGCCCTCGTAGAACGCCCGCGGCCCCTCCCGCGCCAGCGTCCGGAGGACGCGGGCCAGGTCCGGCTGGCGGAAGGTCGATCCCGGGAACGGCGGGTCGCCGCCGGGCAGCCACTTGGCGGCGCTGGCGGGGAAGCGGCGCAGGCGGCGGGCCTCCTCGGCCAGCTCCCGGTGCATGGCGCTGTCCACGCGGAAGCCCCGCTCGGCCAGGCGGACGGCCGGCTCCAGCACCCGCGGCCAGGGCAGGGAGCCGAAGCGCCGGTGGGCCGCGGCCATGCCCGCCACCGAGCCCGGGACCCCGGAGGCCAGCGGCCCCGTCCAGCTCTCGCCGGTGACGCCGCCGTCGGGGCCCAGGAACATGTCGCGCGTGGCCGCCCGAGGGGCCTCCTCGCGGAAGTCCAGGGCCGCCTCCCGGCCGTCGGGCGTCCGCAGGACCAGGAAGCCGCCCCCGCCCAGGTTGCCGGCGCGCGGATAGGTCACCGCCAGCGCGAAGTGGGCGGCCACGGCGGCGTCGACGGCGTTGCCGCCGGCCTCCAGCATCGCCCGGCCCGCGGCGCTGGCCGCGGAGTCGGCGGTGACCACCATCCCGCGGGGCGCGGTGACGCCGCGGGCGTCGGCCGCGAAGGGCCAGCCCTCGGGGAAGGACGGGCCGCCCGTCCCCCGGTCGGGGGCCGGGGCGCACGCCGTCGCCAGGAGGGCGGCCAGGGCCAGGGCGGCCGCCGCCGTCCGGCCGGGCCGTCGGACGGCCACGGTCAGCCCCCCTCCCCGTCCACGCCGACCTTCGGGCACAGGTCCTCGAGGGCGCACGCGTCGCAGCGGGCCCGCCGGGCGCCGCAGACGGCCCGGCCGTGCCGGATGAGCCAGATGTGGAGGGGATACCGGAGGTCCGGGGGGACCCGCTCGTTGAGCACCTCGTGGGCCCCCGTCCGGCTGGCGTCCCCGGGCACCAGCCCCAGCCGGCGGGCCACCCGGTGGACGTGGGTGTCGACGGGCATCACCGGGCGCCGCAGCGCGAAGCAGAGGACGCAGGCGGCCGTCTTGGTGCCGACCCCGCGGAACGAGGTCAGGTAGTCCATCGCCTCCGCGTCGTCCATCTCCGCCAGGTGGTCCAGGGTCGGCTCGCCGCGCTCCTCGACCAGCCCCTCGAGCACCGCGTGGATGGCCGAGGCCTTCTGGCCGGCGAGCCCCGCGCTGCGGATCGCCTCCTCCAGCTCGTCCCGCCCGGCCGCCCGGACCTCCTCCCAGCCGTCGAAGGCCGCCCGCAGGTCCTCCCAGGCGCGGTCGCGGTTCGTGTCGGAGGTGTTCTGGCTCAGGATCGTCAGCACCAGCTCGTCCAGCGGGTCGCGGCGGGGCTTGCCCGGCGCGCCGTACGCCTCCTCCAGCCGCCCCGCGATCCGCTCCAGGGTCTCCGGACCCGTCTCCGTCTCCGCTCCCTCGCCCACCTCTCCCCTCCCGGGCTCTCCCGTCGCTCTCCGTCGAAGGCCCCGGCCGACCGGCTCCCTTGCCGGACGCCCGTTCCGGCGCGATAGGTTAGGGGAGGCGCGCCCGGCGTGCGAGGTGCGCCGCCGCCCAGCGTCCGCGATCGCCCGTCCCCCCACGAGCCGCCCGCCGGGAGGCCGCCCCGTGTCGGAGCCCGACGACCGCGAGGACCGGCTCACCGAGGCCCGGAACCCCCGGACCGAGGAGATCGACCGGGCGTCCCCACGCGAGATCGTGGATCTGATCCAGCGGGAGGACCGCCGCGTCCCGGAGGCCGTGGCCGAGGAGGCCGACGCCATCGCCGCGCTGGTGGAGGAGGTGGCCGAGCGCATGCGCCGGGGCGGGCGGCTCCTCTACGTCGGCGCCGGCACCAGCGGCCGGCTGGGCGTGCTGGACGCGGCGGAGTGTCCGCCCACCTTCGGGACCGATCCCCGCCGGGTCCAGGGCATCGTGGCCGGCGGGGCCGGGGCGCTGGTCCGGAGCCAGGAGGGCGCGGAGGACGCGCGCGAAGACGGCCGGGCCGACCTCCGGCGGGCGGGCGTGGACGAGCGGGACTTCGTCCTCGGGATCGCCACCTCCGGGACCACCCCCTACGTGCGAGGCGCCGTCGAGGAGGCGCGCCGGCTGGGGGCGGGGACGGGGTTCCTGAGCTGCACGCCGCCCCCCGGGGACGTCCGGGCGGCGGCCGACCACCTGGTCACCCCGCTGGTGGGGCCGGAGGTGGTGGCCGGCTCCACCCGGATGAAGGCCGGCACGGCCACGAAGCTGGTGCTCAACACGCTGACCACCGCGGTGATGGTGCGCCGCGGCAAGGTCTACCGGAACCTCATGGTGGACCTGGAGGCGGTGAGCCGGAAGCTGGTGGGCCGGAGCCTCCGGATCGTCGTCGAGGCGGCGGGCGTCGATCGGCCCGAGGCCCGGCGGACGCTGATCGAGGCCGGCGGCTCGGCGAAGACGGCCGTGGCCATGCTCGGGCTGGAGGTGGGCCGGGCGGTGGCCGAGCGGGCGCTGGACGCCTGCGACGGCTTCCTGGGGCGGGCCCTGGAGCGGTGGGCCGACGCCGACGCGGTCCCCTACTACGGCGGCTATCCCGAGGACTTCGATCCGGCCGCCGAGGCGGAGCCCCTGCGCTAGCGCCTGCGGGAGGGCCCCCGGATCCTCCGCCGGGCCGCCGCCGGGGCGCGGGGCGGCGGCCCGCCGGGACGGGACGGGGCCA
>CAZJJO010000023.1:18610-24317 GCA_964546375.1 uncultured Gemmatimonadota bacterium | reverse complement strand
GGTCGACCCCACCGACCCGAACGTCATCTACTCGCAGTGGCAGTACGGCAACCTGGTCCGGTACGACCACGAGTCGGGCGAGGTCGTGGACATCAAGCCGCAGGAGGACCCGGACGGCCCGCCGCTGCGCTTCAACTGGAACTCGCCGCTGGAGCTGAGCCCCCACTCGCCCACGCGGCTGTACTACGGCTCCCAGTTCCTCCACCGCACCGACGACCGGGGCGAGTCGTGGGAGCGGATCAGTCCGGACCTCACGCGGCAGATCGACCGGAACGAGCTGGAGGTGATGGGCCGGGTCTGGAGCGTGGACGCGGTGGCCAAGAACGTCTCCACCTCCGACTACGGGGCCATCGTGGCCCTGGACGAGTCGGCGCTGGTGGAGGGGCTGCTCTACGTGGGCACCGACGACGGGCTGATCCAGGTCTCCGAGGACGGGGGCGAGACCTGGCGGGCGACGCGGTCGCTGCCGGCGGTGAACGACACCGCCTACGTCAGCGACGTCGAGGCCTCCCGCACCGACCCGGACGTGGTCTACGCCACCGTCGAGGACCACAAGCGGGGCGACTTCGCGCCCTACGTCTTCCGGAGCGACGACCGGGGCCGGAGCTGGGAGCTCATCTCCGAGGGCCTGCCCGACCGGGGCAGCGCCTACGCCCTGGCCGTGGACGACGAGGTGGACGGCCTGGTCTTCGTGGGCACCGAGTTCGGGGTGCACTTCACGCCGGACGACGGGGAGACCTGGCACGAGCTGGACGCGGGGATGCCCACCATCGCGGTGCGCGACCTGGAGATCCAGCGGGAGGAGGACGACCTGGTGGCCGGCACCTTCGGCCGCGGGATCCGGGTGCTGGACGACTACTCGCCGATCCGGGCGCTGGCCCGACGCGAGGGCGAGATCCTCGGCTCCGAAGCCCACGTCTTCGAGCCCGACACCGCCCTGCTCTACCTGCAGGACGCCCCGCTGGGCGGCGGCGAGAAGGCCTCCCAGGGCGACGCCTTCTACACTGCCCCGAACCCGCCCTACGGCGCGGTCTTCACCTGGTACCTGAAGGACGACCTGGAGACGCGCCGGGAGGCGCGGCGCGAGCGCGAGCGGGAGGCGGCCCGGGAGGGCGAGGACGTCCACTATCCGCCCTGGGACACCCTCCGGGCGGAGGACCGCGAGCGGGCCCCGAAGGTGCTGATGGTGATCCGGGACACCGACGGGAACGTGGTCCGGCGGATCGACGCCCCCACGTCGAGCGGACTCCACCGCACTGCCTGGGACTTCCGGTATCCCTCCTTCGAGCCGGCCGGCGAGGAGGGCGGCGGCTTCTTCGGCTCCGGCGGGCCGCTGGCCGTGCCGGGCCGCTACACGGTGAGCTTCGTGAAGCGGGTCCGGGGCGAGACCACCGAGCTGGCCGGCCCGGTCCCCTTCCACGTCCGGCCCCTGGGCATCCACGCCCTCGAGCCCACCGACCGCGACTCGCTGCTGGCGTTCCAGCGCCGGGCGGGCGAGCTGCAGCGGGCGGCCATGGGCGCCCGCGAGGTGCTGGAGGAGGTCCGCGACCGGCTGGAGAAGATGCGCGACGCCGTCCACCGGGCCCCCGAGGCGGACCTGGCCCTGCTGGACGAGATCCGGGACCTGGAGCTGCGGGCCCTGAAGATCCGGGACGCCCTGGAGGGGGACCCGACGAAGCCGCGGCGGGCCGAGCCGGCGATGCCCGGGATCCTGGACCGCATCGACCGCGTGGTGTTCGGCTCGTACAACAACACCCAGGCGCCCACCGGGACCCAGCGGCGGAACCTGCAGATCGCCGCCTCCGAGTACGACGGGGTCGAGGACCGCCTCCGGACGCTGGTCGAGGAGGACCTGGCGGCGGTGGAGGAGGAGCTGGAGGCGGCCGGGGCGCCGTGGACGCCCGGCCAGGGGGTGCCGAGCTGGCCGCCCCGCTGAGGTGAGGCCCGGGCCCCCCGTCCCGGGGCGGCCGCAGCGGGAGGGACCGGGGCCGCCCGCCGACGGGTCGGAGGGACCCGTCCCGCCCCCTCTCGTCGGGCCCTCTTCAAATCGATTTGAAGAGGGCGCGCGAGGAGGACGTCGGAGCTCCGGTCAGCGGACCTCGAAGGTCAGGGTGGCCCACTTCGATACGTAGTCCACCTCCGGGTCGTCGTCCGCCCTCTCCATGTGGATGAGCCGGACGTACCAGCGCCCGGACTCCTTCAGGGGGATGCGGACCACCCCCTGAGCGTCGGTGCGGGCCCGCACCGGCTCGCGGTGGGCCCCGTCGTCGGCGTCGGCCCCCTCGCCGTCCGCCGTGTCCGGCGGCGTCCAGCCCTCCCAGGAAGCCCAGACGATCTGGTCGGGCACGGGCTCCCCGTCCTCCAGCAGCTCCAGCGGCAGGGTGTCGCCCACGGAGAGCGTGTAGGGGTTGGCCAGCGGGACCAGCTCCACGGGGTAGCCCAGCCGGACCTTCCACCCGTCGCTGCGGCGTTCGCCCACCTGGAGCACCGCCTTCACGTGCTTGGCGTACGTCTCGGTGGCCTCGGTGCCGAGCCGTCCCGCCTCGCGGCGCCGCTCCAGGGCGTCCAGCACCCCGTCGTGGCGCAGGTAGGCGTCGAAGTCCTCGCCCGAGAGGGTGAAGGTGCGGGGCCGGGTGGAGACGCCGACCACGTAGGTGCCGGCGTCCCCCGTCTCGATCGGGAGCACCGCCGTGTCCGCGCTGTCGCTCCAGAGGGCCGTGTCCGGGTGCGCCCGATCGCCGGGCCCCGGGCCCACCAGGCTCACGTCGCGCATCCGGTCCCGGGCGACGGCGTTCTCGCTGTGCTCGAAGGTCCCGTTCAGCAGCATCACCCGGGCCGGCGCGTCCGGCGCCAGGAAGTAGGTCTCGAGCTTCAGGAACAGATCGTGGGCCGCCAGGGCTCCGGCCAGGAGCAGGAGAGCGGCGGCGGCAAGGAAGACGGCTCTTCTCATGGAACGGCTCCTCGCGTCGCGGGCTTCGGGCGCGTCGTCTCCCGGCCGCCGGCCGACCCGTGGATCCGGGTCGGGACGACGGTCGGGCCGACCGGGGCGGGCACGGCGGCGGGCGGAGCTCGACCGTCAGCCGCCCCCCTCGGTCACTTCCCTCAGCTCGGCGGCGATCCGCCGCTCCAGGCGGCCCCGGGTGCTGCAGTCCCGGCGGTTGCCCGCCCGCCCGGCCTGCACGGCGTAGCCCTGCAGGTGGGTGGAGACGCCGCTGCCCTCCGCCCCCTCCAGCGGCTCGACCTGGGTCAGCACGGTGAGGTAGATCTCCCGCTGATCCGCGACGCCGCCCGTGATGGAGCCGCCGCAGTCGAGCCATCGCGAGATCCGCTCGCCCGCGAAGTCGCCCCGGGCCCGCGTCTCCAGGACACCCAGGGTCTTCGCCTCGGCGTTCACGCTGGAGATCGGGATGCCGAGGTCGTCGTAGACCTCGGGGAGCGTCGAGAACAGGTCGTCCGGATCCCCGGCGAGGGTGTCGTGGACGACGTCGATCTCGGACGTGGTGCGGAGGTTCAGGTTCTCACCGCCCTGCCGCATCTGGAGGCTCAGGCTCGTCTCCCGTTCGCCGACCTCCGGCGTGTCCGGGTTGCCGGAGGCGCAGGCCAGCGAGAGGAGGGCGAGGAGGGGCAGGACCGGAAGGACGCGCTGACGCATGGCTTCACCTCGGCGGAGGCGAGGACGGAGGAACGACTGTTAAATTCTTGCCGTGGTGGACACCACTAGGACCTGAGGGCGTGCGGAGCAAGTTGTCGGCGGCCCTCCGGGGGGCGACCAGCGGCGGCCCGGGGGGAGGGAGCACCCGGTGGGCGCGCCCGCCGACGGGCGCCGCTTCGAAGCCGGTGCCCGCCCGGGAACGGCGCCTGCGCCCGGGAGCGTCCGGGCCTATATTGAGGCCGCAGCCGCCAGCGGACGAGAGGCGTCGGGTCGGGTCGCGGACCTCCGGCGGCGGTCGGCCGGCCCCTGTCCGAGCCCCGGCTCCACCGGCGTCCGGATCACTTCCCGAGGGAGACGACACGATGAAGCGACGGAACGTGCTGTTCGCGGCCGCCGGGGCCCTGGCCCTCGCCGTCGGTCTGTTCCTGGGAATGCGCGGGGGGACGGATGCGGCCGACGCCGGGGCCGGCGACGCCGCGCTGGCGTCTTCCGCCGACTCCGGCACGGTGGTCGTCTACAAGTCTCCCGCCTGCGGATGCTGCGGGGACTGGGTGGACCACCTCCGGTCCAACGGCTTCGAGGTCCGGGTCGAAGACCGCGACGACCTCCGGCCGGTCAAGGCGGAGCTGGGCGTCCCGAGCGACCTCGTCGCGTGTCACACCGCGGTGGTGGAGGGCTACGTGGTGGAGGGCCACGTCCCCGCCGACGACGTCCGGCGCCTGCTGGAGGAGCGTCCGGACGTGGCGGGCGTGGCCGTGCCCGGCATGCCCGTGGGCTCGCCGGGGATGGAGGGTCCCCGGGAAGAGCGGTATTCCGTGGTGGCCTTCGACGGCGAGGGGGACCGGGAGGTCTTCGCCCGGCACTGAGCCCCACCCGGCGCCGAGCCTCGGGCCGGACGCGGACCGCCGCCCCCGCGCTCTCACGGCCTTCCCTCCGGACCGGGGGGAGATCCCGGGAGGGGATCCCGGATGGAGGTTCCCGGCGGAGGTCCCCGGCGGAGGTCCCTGGAGGGGAGGGGCGCCCGATTCTTGACCCCGGGGTGGGGAATCTCCCCACGCCGGGACGGGGGATCTACCCGACGGCGCCGCCGTGGCGCCGGGGCTAGGTTGTTCGCGATGCCGGGAGCCGACCGGGCTCCCGGCCCGGGTCCGTCCGACCGACGGCGGTCCCTCCCCTCGAGCACGGGACGAGCCGTGATCTCCAGGACCGGGCGGTACGCGCTCCGGGCCGTCGTGCACCTGGCCGCCCGGGAGGGGGCCGGCCCCGTGCCCGTGGACACGGTGGCCGAGCGACTCGACGTGCCGCGAAACTACCTGTCCAAGACCCTGCACCGGCTGGCCCGGGCCGGGGTGCTGGACTCGACGCGGGGCCCCCGGGGCGGCTTCCAGCTGGCGCGGCCGGCCGGGGAGATGACGCTCGCGGAGGTGCTGGCCCCCTTCGACGAGCAGGAGGTCCAGCGCCAGTGCCTGCTGGGTCGGGACCGATGCACCGACGAGGACCCCTGCCCCGCCCACGACCGCTGGAAGCGGCTGTCGGAGGAGATGGCGGCCTTCTTTCGGGAGACGACCGTCGCCGAGCTCGCGGCGGAGGGTGGTGAGGGAGAGGCCCGTCCGGAGGGCCCGGCGGGTTGACGCCGCGCGGCCGGCCCGCCGAGCGGGGACCCGGGGCTCAGCCCCCCGGCGGCGGATCCCCGGGCTCGCGGCCGAGGGCTCCGACCTCCCGGAGCACGGCCATCAGCTCCTCGCCCCCCTCGACGACCCGGTCGTGGAGGTCCCAGGCGAGCCAGGTGCGGGCGTCGTTCAGGTGGGCCCGGAGCTCGCGCTGCGTCTCCTCGTCCTGGAGGGCCTCGTCGGCGGCCAGCCGCTCCAGCTCCTCGATCCAGTCCTCGATCTCCTCGCGCGGGCTCAGCTTGTTCACCGGCGGCTCGGGAATCATCGTCACGGGGGCCTCCGATCGGGACGGGGCGGGACGGGGTCGCCTGGCGTCGAGGGTCGAGCCCCACATCTCGCGGCCGGGCCGGCTCGCGTCAAGGCCGTCCGGACCGCGTCGAGGCCG
>CAZJJO010000023.1:0-18510 GCA_964546375.1 uncultured Gemmatimonadota bacterium | reverse complement strand
ACATCTCGCGGCCGGGCCGGCTCGCGTCAAGGCCGTCCGGACCGCGTCGAGGCCGTCCGGACCGCGTCGAGGCCGCCCGGACCGCTTCCGCCGCCGATCGGTATGCGAGACACGTCCCCGCCTTCCCGGCGACGAAGGGGAGAACCGCATGCTCAGCGCCTTCGCGGCCACCAGCGACCTGGCGTCGTGCACGCGGTGCTCGGGCGTCCGGTCGGTGGACTTCCGCTCCTTCCGCGCCCGGGTGGCCGACCGCTCCTACCGGGACGTCCTGCGCTTCCACCTGCGGCGCCACGACCGGGAGCACCTGGAGCGGGGGCTCCAGGGCTCGCTCACGGTCCTTCCCCCGGAACTCCGTCGCCTGGGACGTGACCTCTCGGACCGGTGGGCCGAGCGGCTCCGGGCCGGGGAGCTGGAGGGGGTCGACTGCGGGGCCGTGATCGAGCGGCTCGAGGACGAGGCCGCCCGCCGGCTCGACGGGGGGAGCCCGGCCGACGACCAGCTCTTCGACCTCTTCGAGGTGGCCACCCTGGGGCTGGCCCTGGCGGCGCTGGAGGATCCGGATCTGCGGCGGTCGGTGGGGCGCCGCCCCGAGGGGCCCGTCTACCGGCATCGCTGGAACCTGGGGGCGGCCTTCCTGCTGGGGTGGGGCCTGACGATGACCGGGGATCCCCTCTGGGAGGCCCTGCTCTGGGTCGGCCTCGGCCTGGCGCTCCTGCCGCCGGCGGCCCGGCTGGTGGCAGGCCGCGCCGACGAGGGCTAGCTTCCGGCCCGATCGACCGGCGGCGGGGCCGCCCGGGGCGCCCGCCCGCCCCGCGGGGAGTGGGACGAGGCCAGGACGGGAGCGTCGGATGGTCCAGATCGATCACCCTCCGCTCTTCCGACGCGTCGTACGCTCTCCCCTCCCGTGACCGCCGACCCGTCTTCCTCGGACGCCGACCCGGAGGGGCGCTCGACGCCGTTCCGGGCGCTGGCCCTCAGCCTCGTGTGCCTGGCCGCCGCGGCGGGCTTCGGCTTCCTGCGGATCGAAGAGAGCGCCGGGTACCTGGGCTTCCTCTGGATGCTCGCCCTCATCCCCGCGTTCCTCCTCTCCTACCACCGGGGCTGGCGGGGGGCGGCCACGGCGCTGGCCCTGGGGCTGGCCGTGCTCACGGCGGTGGAGCTGGGGGGAGGGCTCCTGCTGGAGGCGGGGATCGACTGGTGGATCTACAGCGTGACGGGCACCGGATTCATCGTGGTCGGGCTCGGGATCGGGGTCAGCTCGGAGATGCTGCACCGGACCGGCGCCGATCCGCACGCGGTGGCCCGGCGCCGCCGGAAGACCGAGGAGCTGGAGCGGGCGCTGGAGCAGGAGGAGTTCTTCCTCCACTACCAGCCCATCGTCGGGCTCTCCGACGGCGAGCTGGCCGGGGTCGAGGCCCTGCTCCGGTGGCGCCACCCCGAGCGGGGCCTGCTCCGGCCGGACGCGTTCATCGCGGACGCCGAGCGCACCGGGACGATCGTCCCGATCGGACGGTGGGTCGTCGAGCGGGCGTGTGCGGACCGCCGCCGATGGCTCGACCGGGCCGGGGTCGACCGCGACGCGGGCGAGTCGCTGCTGCTCAGCGTGAACCTGTCGCCGAGCCAGTGTCGGAGGAGCGAGAAGCTGGTCCGCGGCCTGCCGGAGACGCTGGCCGACTACGACGCGCGGCCCGAGCACGTGCAGTTCGAGATCACCGAGGGGCACCTCCTGGAGGTCGTGGACGGGATCCGGGAGCTGCGCGACCTCGGATTCCGGGTCGTCATCGACGACTTCGGCACCGCCTACTCCTCGCTGGACTACCTGAGCCGCCTGAACCTGGACGGGCTGAAGATCGACCGGTCCTTCGTCTCCCGGCTCGAGGACGACCGCACCCGGGCCCTGGTCCTGGAGATCCTGGAGCTGGCGCAGAAGCTGGAGCACGACGTGACCGCCGAGGGGATCGAGGACGAGGACCAGGCCGAGTGGCTGCGGCGCAACGGCTGCGGCTACGGCCAGGGCTACCTCTACGCCATGCCGAGGACCATGGCCGAGGTCCTGTGGCCGCTCGACGCCCGGGACGGTCCGCCGGACGCCCGGGACCGGACCTCGGGCTGACGGATCGGAGGCCGGCCGGTCGGCGTCGGCCGCCGGCGGCCGGCGCCGCCGGCGCTCAGCCGGGGACGGCCGCGTCGTCCGGCGGCGGGAGCCGCCGCTCCAGCTCCTCGGGCGGGAGGGGCGGAGAGAAGAGGAACCCCTGGCCCCGACGGCAGCCCAGCTCCAGGAGCCGGTCCCGCTGGTCCTCCGTCTCCACCCCCTCGGCCACCACCTCCAGCCCGAGCTTCCGGCCGACGCCGAGGATGGTCTCGACGATGACCGCGTCGCGGGGGTCCGAGGCCAGGTTCGCCACGAACGAGCGGTCGATCTTGAGCACGTCGGCCCGGAGGTGGCGGAGGTACTCGAAGGACGAATAGCCGGTGCCGAAGTCGTCGATGGCCAGGCGGACGCCCAGCCCCAGGAGGCGCTCCGCCCGCTCGATGCCCTGCATCAGCACGCTCTCGGTGATCTCGAGCTGGAGCCGATCGGCCGGGAGGCCGCTCTCGTCCAGGGCCCGCCGAACACGGTCGGTCAGCTCGGCCTCCTGGAACTGCCGGGCCGAGAGGTTCACGCTCAGCCTGAACTCCTCCTCCGGCCGCCTCCGGCTCCAGCCGGCCGCCCGCCGGCACGCCCGCTCCAGCACCCGGCCGCCGAGGGGGACGATGAGCCCCGTCTCCTCGGCCAGCCCCACGAACTCGCGCGGGGCGAGGAGCTCGCCCTCCGGCCCCCGCATCCGGGCCAGCGCCTCCACCCCCAGGATCTCGCCGGACTCCAGGTCCACCGAGGGCTGGTAGTGGATCTCGAGCCGCTCCTCCCGGACGGCCTCCCGGAGCGCGTTCTCCCGGTGGAGGCGGCGGGTGGCGCCGGCGTCGCTCCCGGGATCGAAGACGTGCCAGTCTCCGCCCTCCTGCTTGGCCTGGTACATGGCCACGTCCGCGAAGCGGAGCAGGTCGTCCGGACGGAGGTCGTCCTCGCCCGAGAGCGCCACCCCGGTGCTGGCCTCCAGGTGGACCTCGGTGTCGAGGATCTCGAAGGGGGCCTCGAACGCCCGGGCCAGCCGGGACGCGGCCGCCGTGGCCTCCTCGACGCCGGAGACGTCCTCCAGGAGGGCGGCGAACTCGTCCCCCCCGAGCCGGGCCACCGTGTCCTCCCTCCGGAAGCGGCCCAGGATCCGCTGGGCCACCGCCGAGAGGAGCTGGTCGCCCGCCGCGTGGCCGAGGGTGTCGTTCACCACCTTGAACCGGTCCAGGTCGAGGAAGAGGAGGGCCACGCGCTCGCCCCGCCGGTCGGCCCGCTCGAGGGCGTGCTCCAGGCGGTCGCGGAAGAGGTTGCGGTTCGGCAGGCCGGTGAGCGTGTCGTAGAGGGCGAGCCGGGTCATCTCCTGCTGGCTGCGCTTCAGCTCCAGCCGGGTGTCGTGGCGGTGGATGGCCGTGCCCAGGGTGTCGGCCGCCGCCTTCAGCGCGTCCAGCACCGCCCGCGAGAAGTCCTCGCCGCCCGAGGTGTCGTCCAGCTCCATGAACCCCCACCATCGCTCGCCCACGAAGATGGGGACGACGACGACGGACCGGACGCCGCGGGCCTCCAGGGCCCGCCGCTCGCCGGGCGGGAGGTCCCCCACCGGACCGTGGACGATGCCGCCCGCGCCCAGCACCTCCCGCCAGCGGCGGAAGCCCGACTCGACGTAGCGCAGCTCCTCCGGGGCGGCGCCTCCGGGCCCCGAGCCGTCGGCCGCCCACCCGTAGCGTCGGGCCGCGGCGGCGGGGTCGTCCGGGCCCTCCTCGTTCTTGAAGATGTGCACCCGGTCCATGCCCGCCGCGACGCCCAGCCGGGCCAGGACCTCCTCCATCCCCTCCGTCCACTCGCCGGAGCGGAGGAACTGCTCGGCGGCGAAGCTGATCGCCCCGAGCACCGCGTCCCGGCGCTCCAGGGCCCGGTGGGTGCGGCGCTGCTCGCGGAGGTCGCGGGCGATCAGCACCCGTCCGATGTCCCGCCCGTCGCGATCCTGGAGCGTGGAGAGGGAGACCGAGACGGGCACCGGGCTCCCGCCGGCGTCGGCGAGCTGCATCTCCCGGCTGTGCACCGGGGCCTCCCCGCCGGCCCCCACGGTGCTCCGGAACCTGTCGCGCTCGTCCCGGCCCGGGGGAGCCAGGGTCTCCAGCCGGGCGCCGGTCAGCTCCTCGGGCAGGTAGCCGAGCACGTCGTTCACCGCGCGGTTCACCAGCCGGATCCTGCGCTCCCGGTCCCAGCCGATCACCGCGTCGGACATCGTCGCCAGGATCTTGTCCGACGCGAAGGCCGGGGTGAAGTCCACCAGCTCGTAGCGGCGGACGGTCCACGCCAGCACCGACAGGCCGACCAGGACCCCGACGAAGCCCACCGGCGGCACCTCGACGCCGTACGAGGGGAGGTAGTCGACGGCGGCCAGCGAGCCGATCCCGAAGGCGACCAGGAACCAGAGCACCCGCCGGCGCCGCTCGCCGTCCGGCAGGCGGCGGTAGGCGGCCCCGTACTCCAGCAGGGCGGCCACGAGCCCGCCGACGACGTAGGCGGTCAGCAGCAGCGACGGCCCCTCCAGCCGGGGCATCCAGCCCCACGGGTAGCGGATCACGCCGGGCACCAGCAGGCCGCCCCCGACGATGAGCACGCTGATCAGGGCGCTGACGCCCAGCATCAGGGCGGCGGCGACCCGACGGCGGTCCTCGATGCCGAGCACCTCCACCGTGAACCGGTAGAGGGCGGCGGGCAGGAAGGTGATGCCGAGGTAGGAGGCCCGGACCCAGCGCAGGGCCACGTCGGCGTCCGGCGCCGCGTAGGCGATCCCGAACCCGCCCAGCCAGATCGCCGCGGTGAGCGTGAAGAAGAAGAGATAGGCGCTCTCGGGCGTCCTGCGCTCCAGGATCAGCACGGCCAGGGCCAGGAAGATCGTGCCCAGGGCCGTCAGCAGCGACAGGGCGGCGACGAGCGAGAAGGTGTAGCCGGAGACCGTGAAGACCGCCTCGCTCACGGGACGCGGGGAGGCGGGACGGCGCCGCAGGGCGGGAGGACGGCGGGCCGGGGCACGTCGGCCCGGCCGGGGGTCACGCCTCCTCCCCGGGCGCCGCCTCGGCGGCCAGGCCGCCCCGCTTCATCTCGCCCCAGCTCCCCACCTCGCGGAGCACGTTCCAGAACGCCTTGAGCCGCCACCACACCGTCATCTGTCGGTAGCCGAACGGCTCCAGCAGGGCGTATCCGACCAGCTTCGCGTAGTCGCGGACCCGCGGGTAGACCCGGAAGGTGAGCATGTCCAGCCAGACGGCCCAGACGGCGAGCATCATCAGGTAGCCTAGGGCCACCGCCAGGAAGAGGAGCGCGAACTCCCAGCTGATCACGCCCAGCGCCAGCCCGGCCGCCACGGCGACGTAGCCGATCACCTCCACCAGCGGCGCCAGCATCTCGCCGAAGAAGTAGAAGGGGAAGACCACCATCCCGATGCTGCCGTACCGCGGGTTGAACAGCATGTGGAGGTGCTCCAGGAGGGTGACCACCAGGCCGCGGTGCCAGCGCTCCCGCTGGTTGCCGAGCGTCCGGGTGTCCTCGGGCACCTCCGTCCAGGCCATGGGGTCGGGGACGAAGGGGAGCGAGTAGTCCTCGCCCTGCTCGCGGAGGCTCTCGTGCAGCTTCACGGTGACCTCCAGGTCCTCGGTCACCGAGCCGGCGCGGTAGCCGCCGATCTCGATCAGGCTGCTCTTGCGGTAGAGGCTGAAGGCGCCGGAGACCAGCAGGTTGCCCCCGAGACGGTTGAAGCCCAGGCGTCCGAACAGGAAGGCCCGCAGGTACTCGGGCACCTGGATCGCCGAGAGGGTCCTGCCGGGCACCTGCGCGTCCACCACCTCGCCGCCCCGAAAGCGGCAGTCGTTGGCCACCCGGATGGTGCCGCCGGCCCCGGCCACGGGCGGGCCGGGCAGGAGGAAGGCCCGGGCGATGCGACGGAGCGCGGTCCGCTCGACCAGCGTGTCCGCGTCCACCGTCGTGCAGTACGGGTAGCGGGCCGCGTTCAGGGCGGCGTTCAGCGCGTCGGCCTTGCCGCCGTTCTCCTTGTCCACCACCAGCAGGCGCGAGTGCGAGCGTGAGCGGTAATAGCTGCGCACCCGGGCGGTGTCGAGCTTCCGCGGGAAGGCCGGAGGGACCCGGTAGAGGTCGAAGGCGCTCCGCAGCCGCTCCAGCGTGGCGTCGGTGGAGCCGTCGTTGACCACCACCACCTCGTAGGTCGGGTAGTCGAGCTCGAGCTGGGTGTGGACGCTCTCGACGATGCTGGTCTCCTCGTCGTAGGCGGGCACGAGGATCGAGAGCGGCGGGAAGGCGTCGTCCGGCAGCCGCTCGGTCAGCCGGAGCCGGCTCGCGATCGACCAGTTCTGGGACGTCTCCAGCAGCGAGATCAGCATCAGCAGGGCGTAGAAGAGGTTGAGCCCCGCGAAGTACCAGATCAGCAGCCCGTCGGCGACCTCGACGAAGGCCCGGAGCAGCCCGGTCATCGGCCGTGCTCCTGCACGGCGTCGGCGTCCAGGGACAGCACGTAGGTCGCCATGTCGGCCGCGTACCGGTCGGTCTCCTCCTCGCCGCGGATCGCCTCCAGCACCGAGACGCCGTCCCCGCCGATCCGTCGAAGCGCCAGGGCGGCGCGCAGCCGCACCCACCAGCTCGGGTCGCCCAGCGCCTCGCGCAGGTCCGGGACGGCATCGGCGTCGCCGCGGCGGCCCAGCGCGGCCGCCGCCTGCACCCGGACCTCCCAGGCCGGATCCCGGAGCGCCTCCCGCAGCTCGTCCAGCGCCTCCCCGGCGGAGAAGGCGCTCAGGGCCCGGGCCGCGCTGATCCGCACCTCCAGGCTGCCCCGACGGGCCCGCCGGAGGACGGGGCCCGCCAGCCGCGGGTGACCCAGCCGACCCGCCAGCTCCAGGCGCGCCTCCTGCGCCTCCACCGGTCCACCGCGCTCCAGCCGCTCGACCAGCGCGTCGACGAGCCGCGGGCCGTAGCCCAGGAGCACGTCCATCAGGAAGCGCCGGTGCCCGGGCGGACCCTCCCGCTCCAGCTCGTCCAGCAGCGGCGCCAGCAGCTCGGGCAGGCGGAGGCGCCGCGCGGCCAGGAGCGCCGCCGAGGCCACCGCCGGATGGTCGTCGTCCAGCAGCTCCGACAGCAGGTCCGTCTCCTCGCCCCGGGCCATGTAGCCCAGCAGCTCGGCCGATCGCTGTCGCCTCCACCAGAACGGGGACCGCGCCAGCCGCCGGGCCCGGTCCAGGCGATCGGAGGCCCGGAGCCGGTCCACCAGCGACCGCTTCCGGTCGGGCGAGAGCTGGTCGAAGTGCCGCTCGAGCACCTCGTAGAGCGCGGCCAGCGGACACCCGTCCAGGGAGGCCTCCAGCCGCCCGGGCCCGATCTCGCCCCGCTCCCACCGGAGCAGGGCCAGCGACAGCCGCTCGGCGTGGCGGCGCCTCCGTCGGGCGACGACGGTGCGGGTGAGGTGGTTCCAGATCAGCAGGAGGAAGAGCCCGGCGAGCAGGGTCCCCTGGATCGCGACCAGCAGGATCAGGACGCCTCGGTTCAAGCCCGCCCCCGTGGAGCTGTTGTGGGATCAGGTGAAGCGGTCGTAGTATTCCGGCCGCACAAGGGGAGAAAATCAGGGAGAAGTTACGTCGGCTTGCCTGCCGGCCCCAACCGGCCGCCCCGCCCCGCCGCGGGGACGCCCGGGTCGGGCCCCGCGGAAGGCCAGCCCCCGGCCAGGGAGACGCCACCGCACGATGAGCGGATTCCTCTCGCTCCTCTCCGACAGCGAGATCCACCGCGAGGCCCCCCCGCCCCGGACGCTGGGCATCAGCCTGTTCGCGCTGGCCGCCGCCGGGATGGCCGCGCTCCTCCGGCCCGAGGCCGGCGGCGCGGGGCAGTTCTGGGGCCTCCTGTGGCTGCTGGCCCTCATCCCGCCCTTCCTGCTCTCCTACTATCGGGGATGGATGGGCGCGGTGATCGCGCTGGGCATCGGCATGGTGGTGCTCACCGGCACCGAGGTGGTGGGCGGCACCCTGACGGCGGGGGCGGTGGACTGGTGGATCTACGGGCTGGCCACGGTGGGCCTGATCTTCGTCAGCCTGGGGGCGGGCATCACCTCCGAGGCCCTGCACCGGGCCGGCGGCGACCCGGCGGGGGCGGAAGCCCGCCAGCTCCGGCGCCGGGAGATCCAGCGGGCCATCGACGAGGGCGAGCTGGTCCTCCACTACCAGCCCATCGTCCGGCTCGCCACGGGCGAGGTCGCCGGACTGGAGGCCCTGGTGCGGTGGAACCATCCCCGGCGGGGCATGACCTCCCCCCAGGAGTTCATCAGCTTCGCCGAGAGCGCCGACCTGATCGTGCCGCTGGGCAACTGGGTGCTGGAGGAGGCGCTGGGGCACTACGGCCGCTGGCGGGATCGCTTCGCGTCGGAGTCGGAGCACTTCTTCCTGAGCGTGAACCTGTCCGTGCGCCAGGTCCAGGCCTCCGGGTTCCGCGAGGACCTCCGCAAGGTCCTGCGGCGATTCGAGATGGATCCGGACGCGCTCCAGCTCGAGGTGACCGAGAGCACGGTGCTGGAGGCGGGCAGCCAGATCGAGCAGCTCGGCGACCTGGGCGTCCGGGTGGCCATCGACGACTTCGGCAAGGGCTACTCGTCGCTCAGCTACCTGAGCCGCCTCGAGGTGGACGGGCTCAAGGTGGACAGCGGATTCGTGGACGGGATGGTCGACGACGAGGGGGACCTGGCCATCGTCCGCTCTGTCGTCCAGCTCGCCCGGTCGCTGGAGATGGAGGTCACGGCCGAGGGCGTCGAGACCGGCGAGCAGCGGGATCTCCTGATGGGTTTGGAGTGCGATTTCGCCCAGGGCTTCTACTTCTCCGAGCCCTTCCCCGTGACCGCGCTGGGCTCGCAGATCACCGTCGGCGACTGAGACCCGGGGCATCCCCGGGCGCACGGGCGCCGCCTTCCGGCGAGACCACGAAAAAAGAGAGGAACGATGTTCGAGCGACGGCCGTCGAGCGTTTCCGTACGGGCGGGCCGATGGACCGCGGCCCCGGCCCTCCTCCTCCTGCTGGCGGGGACCCTCCTCGCCTGCGGGGGGGCGGAGCGGGCGGAGCCCGAGCCCTTCACCATCGGGGCGATCCCGGACCAGGACCCCGAGGTCCTCCAGCGGCTCTACGGCACCCTCTCGGACTACCTGGAGGCGGAGCTGGGCGTGCCGGTCCGCTACGAGCCCGTCACCGACTACGCCGCCGCGGTCACCGCCTTCCGCGTGGGCGACCTGGACATGGTCTGGTTCGGCGGGCTCACCGGCGTCCAGGCGCGCCTCCAGGTCCCCGGGGCCCGGGCCATCCTCCAGCGGGACATCGACGACGAGTTCCACAGCGTCTTCATCGCCAACGCCTCCACCGACCTGGCGCCGGTGGACACGGTGACGGGCCTCCGGCAGCTCGAGGGGCACACCTTCACCTTCGGCAGCCAGAGCTCGACCTCCGGCCGGCTGATGCCCCAGCACTTCCTCCAGCAGGCCGGGCTCGGCCCGGAGGACTTCGAGGGCGAGCCGGGCTTCTCGGGCTCGCACGACAAGACGATCCGGCTCGTCGAGGCGGGCACGTACGAGGCCGGGGCCCTCAACGCCCGGGTCTGGCGGAGCCGCGTGGCGTCGGGCCGGACCGACACCTCGAAGGTGCGGGTGATCTGGCGGACGCCCCCCTACTACGACTACCACTGGGTGATCCGGCCGGAGGTCACCGGTCGCTACGGGGCCGACTTCGTCCAGCAGGTGCGCGATGCGTTCACGGGCCTCTCGGCCGGAGACGGCGAGACCGAGGCTCGGATCCTGGAGATGTTCGGGGCCGAGTCGTTCGTCCCGACGGAGAACGGCAACTACGAGACGATCGAGCGGATCGGCCGGCAGATCGGCAAGATCCAGTGACCGGGCGCCAGGCGCCGCCGGACCGGTGAGTTCGGAGGAGCCGGTCTACCGGCTCCGGGGGGTGACGCGCCGCTACGGATCCACCGTGGCCCTCCGGGACGTGGACCTCGTGGTGAGATCCGGGGAACGCGTGGCCCTGGCCGGCCCGAGCGGCGCTGGCAAGAGCACCCTGGTGGCCCTGCTGAACGGGACGCTGGTGCCCGACGAGGGCGAGGTCCGGATCCTGGGGCGCCCCGCCTCCGAGCTGTCCCTCTCCGAGCTCCGCCGCGTCCAGCGGCGCATCGGGACGGTCCACCAGCAGTTCCACCTGGTGGACAACCTGCGGGTGATCCACAACGTGAACGCCGGGCGGCTGGGCGAGTGGTCGCTGGCGCGGGCGGCCTGGTCCCTGCTCCGGCCCCGGGGGGTGGAGGAGGCCCGTGAGATCCTCGCCCGGGTGGGGATCCCGGACAAGGTCTTCCAGCGCACCGACGCGCTCTCGGGCGGCGAGCAGCAGCGGGTCGCCCTGAGCCGGGTGCTGGCCCAGGACCCCGAGGTCATCCTGGCCGACGAGCCCATCGCCAGCCTGGACCGGGAGCACAGCCGGGAGGTCATGGACCTGCTGCGGGAGCTGAGCGAGGAGGACGGGAAGACGGTGGTGGTGAGCCTCCACGAGTGGCGCTACGCGCTGAGCCACTGCGAGCGGGTCGTGGGCCTGCGCCGGGGGCGGGTGCTCTTCGACCGGCCGACGGCCCAGGTGGACGAGGCCACGGTGGAGGAGCTCTACCGGCTGGAGCGGTGAGCTCGGCGCGGCGACGGCGCCGCACCCCCGGACCGGGGACCTCCCTGCTCCGGGACCGGCGCGTGATCTGGGCCCTGCTCGCCCTGGCGGCCCTGGCGTGGTCGGCCTGGGAGGCGGGGGTGTTCGGGGCCGACCCCGTGAACGAGGGCGGCTGGGCGCAGGTGGAGCGCTTCCTGGCCGCCGCGCTGCACCCCGAGACGAGCCCCGACTTCCTGGCCCGGGCCGCCCGGGCCACCTTCACCACCGTGGCCTTCGCGGTGTGCGGGACCCTGCTCAGCCTGGTCCTGGGCGCCGTGGGCGGCATGCTCGGCTCGGAGACGTGGTGGCGGGCCGTCTTCCGCACCCGGGAGGAGGGCCCGTGGTCGGGCTGGCGGGCCCCCTGGCTCACCGTCCGGGCGGTCCTGGCCGTGCCCCGGGCGATCCACGAGATCATCTGGGGCCTCTTCTTCGTGTCGCTGGTGGGGCTCGACCCGCTGGTGGGGGTCCTCGCCATCGCCATCCCCTACGGCGCCATCTGCGCGAAGGTCTTCTCCGAGCTGCTGGACGAGGCGGACCGGACCAGCCTGGACGCCCTGCTGAACCGCGGGGTCCGGCCCCTGAAGGCCTTCCTCTACAGCCTCGTCCCGGAGGCCTTCCCGGACCTGCTCTCCTACGCCTTCTACCGCTTCGAGTGCTCCATCCGCTCGGCGGCCGTGCTGGGGATCATCGGCGCCGGCGGCCTGGGCTACGAGATCTTCCTGAGCCTCCAGTCGCTGCGGTACGAGCAGATGTGGACCTTCCTGCTGGCGCTGGTGGCGCTGACGGGGCTCACGGACCTGTGGAGCGGGGTCCTGCGGCGACGGATGGGCTCGCCCCACCGGATCGACATCACCTTCGACATGGAGGGGACGGGCGAGGAGGCGCCGGACGCCGGGGCCGTCGGGTCGCCCGGCCCGGCGGAGGGGGACGCGCCGGCGGGGGCGGGGGCCGGGGAGGTCGGGGTCTCCGTTCCGCCGGAGGGGCGGGCCGGCGCCCGGAGCCCGGACCGGGACCCGTTCGTGCGGGCCTCGGTGTGGGCGGGCCTGGCGCTGGTGGCGGTGGCCGTCTGGCAGGTGGGGCCGAGCTTCGGCCAGCTCCTGGAGCCGCGGACGGCCCGGATGCTGGACCAGATCGTCTCCGAGGCGGTCCCGCCCACCCTGGGGGAGGGCTCCTGGGCCGGGCTGTTCGAGCTGTCGCGGAAGACGCTGGCCATGTCGATCCTGGCCATCGCCGGGGCCGCCGGCGCCGGGGTCCTGCTGGCCTATCCCGCCGCCACCAACTTCCTGCTGCCCGGCGGCGTGCTCGGCGAGCGCCGGGGGGCGGCGGCCACGGCGGCCGGAGCGGCGGTCTGGTCGATCACCCGCGGCCTCCTGCTCTTCCTCCGGGCCGTGCCCGCCCCCATCTGGGCGCTGATACTGCTCTTCGTCTTCTTCCCGGGGATCCTGCCCGGCGCCCTGGCCCTGGCGCTCTACACCACCGGGGTCCTCGGCCGGCTGATGGCGGAGGTGGTGGAGAACCTCGACGCCCGGCCCCTGCGGGCGCTGAAGGCCCAGGGGGCCACCGGGCTCCAGGTGTTCCTGTACGGGGTCGTGCCGGCCACCGCCCCCCGCTTCCTCGGCTACACGCTCTACCGGTGGGAGGTGAGCATCCGGGCCACCGCCATGGTGGGGCTGGTGGGCGCCGGCGGCCTGGGGCGGGAGCTGTCGGAGCGGATGTCCAGCTTCGACTACCAGGGCGTGCTCACCCTGCTGCTGGCCTACGTGGTGCTCACGTTCCTGGTGGACATGGCGAGCGCCCTGGCCCGCCGGGACCTGCGGTAGGGCCGGGGACAGCGGACCCCGGACGCCGGAGCCCGTCGGCGCTCCCGGGCCGCGGCGGCCGGCTCAGCCGCCGGTGACCACCGCCGGCACGCCCCGGCGCTCCAGCTCGTCGCGGAAGTCGCCCGCGTCCCCGGCCACGGCGGCCTCGATCTCGTCGCGCAGGTCGGCCCACCGGTCGAGCAGGTCCTCCCAGCGGTCCCGGGCCGTGGCGGGCGGCGCGGCGTCGGCGCCGACCACGTAGCCGTAGAGGGACGCCATGTCGGCGTCCAGCTTCGGCGGGAAGTTCAGCGGGTCCTGGCTGCTCTCGTTCTTCGTCTGGGTGATCTTCCGCTCCAGCCGGTCCAGGGCCGCGACCAGCGAGTCGGCCGTCGAGCCCAGGCCCTCGGCCTCGCCGGCCTCCTCCGCCCGCTCCAGGCCGGCCTTCACCTGCTTCCGGACCCGGCGGATCCGCCGGAGCTGGTCGTAGACCGCGTCCAGGGTGTCCCGCACCGTCGCGGCCATCTCGGCCTGCGCCTCGAGCTCGTCGCGCTCCAGGTCGTCGAGCCGCGGATCGAGCTTCACCTCGAAGGTGCGCTCCCGGCTCCAGTCGCCGGCGCTCAGGCGCACGGTGTAGGTGCCCGGCGGCACCTCGTAGCCGCCGGTGTAGCCCCAGATCTGCACGCCCTCGGGCTGGTCGACGCCCGGGGCCTCCAGGTCCCAGCCGAAGGCGTGGGAGCCCTGGCCCGCGGGGAGGCCCTTCTCGTACTCCACGTCGTCGGCGGGCTCGGTGGCCTCCTCGTCGGCCGCCTCGTCGCCGCTCTCGGCGGATTCCTCCCCCCCGGACGACTCCATGTCGTCGCCGGTGTCCTCGGCCTTCCCCTTCCAGGCGCGGACCACGTCGCCCTCCGGCCCCAGGATCTCCAGCGTCACCTTCCCCTCGGGCGCCTCGGCGAAGTGATAGCGGAAGAGGGCCGGGTCGGGGGCCGGGTCCGGGCGCCGCGGTCCGCCCCAGCCGCCCAGGTCGGCGCGCCAGGCGTCGCCCGGGGCGTAGAGCCAGGCGTCGGCGTCGGCCACCTCGTCGGTGAGCTGGCGCAGGGGCCCCAGCTCGTCGAGGATCCAGAGCGACCGGCCCTGGGTGGCCACCACCAGGTCGCCGCGGTGGACCTTCAGGTCGGTGATCGGCGTGGCGGGCAGCTCGAGCTGGAGGCTCTGCCAGCGCTCGCCGTCGTCGAAGGAGACGAAGGGTCCGAACTCGGTCCCGGCGTAGAGCAGGCCCTCCCGCTCCGGGTCCTCGCGGACGACCCGCACCGGGTAGCCGGCGGGGATGCCGTTGGTGCCGTCGGTGAGCAGCTCCCAGCTCTGCCCGTGGTCCTCGGTGTGGAAGACGTAGGGATCGAAGTCGTCCACCCGGTAGCGGTAGACGGCCATGTAGGCCTCGCCGGCCGCGTGGGGCGAGAGCTCGATCCGGTTGACCGTGCCCTCCTCGGGCATCCCCTCCGGGGTGATCTCGGTCCAGCTCTCCCCGCCGTCCCGCGTCAGGTGGACCAGCCCGTCGTTGGTCCCCACCCAGATCGTCCCCCGCTCCCGCGGGCTCTCCTGGATGGCCTGGGTGGTGTGGTAGACCTCGACCCCCGTCTCGTCGTGGGTGATCGGCTCACCGGCCGCCTCCAGCTTGGCGGAGTCGGGCTCGGTGAGGTCCGGGCTGATCGTCTCCCAGGTCCGGCCCCCGTCGGGGGTGCGGTGGACGTGCTGGGAGCCGTGGTAGAGGACCTCGGGGTCGTGGGGCGACATCTCGATGGGCGAGTTCCAGTTGAACCGGTACTTCAGCTCCTTCGGCGCCTGGCCGATCTGCAGCTCCGGATAGATCCGGACGTTGTGGGCGGTGCCGGTCTCGCGGTCCCATCGGTCCAGGGTGCCGCTGTAGCAGCCCGAGTACACGGTGGAGGGGTCGTCGGGGTCCAGCGCGATGGGGCCCGTCTCGCATCCGCCCACCGAGAACCAGTGCTGCTTCGCGGTGATGCCGCCCGGCGGGGTGGAGGGGAGCGAGATGGTGCTGTTGTCCTGCTGGGGCGCGTAGACCCGGTAGGGGAACTGCTCGTCCACGGTCACCGAGTAGAACTCGGCCGTGGGCTGGTTGAGCTGGGTCGTCCAGGTCTCCCCGCCGTCCACGGTCACGTTGACCCCGCCGTCGTTGGCCTGGACCTGGATCTCCGGGTGCTTCGGGTTGATCCAGAGGTCGTGGTTGTCGCCGTGGGGGGTGGGCTTCTGCTCGAAGGTCTTCCCGCCGTCGATGGACTTCCAGTAGCCGGCGTTCATGGCCCACAGCGTGTTCTCGTCGGTGGGATGGGCCTCGATGTAGGTGTAGTACCAGGCCCGCTGGCGCAGCTCGCGGTTGCGGTTCACCCGCTGCCAGCTACGGCCGGCGTCGTCCGAGCGGTAGAGGCCGCCCTCGGGGTCCTTCGCCTCGATCAGCGCGTACACCCGGTCGGGGTCGGCCGGCGAGACGTCCAGCCCGATCTTGCCCACCTTCCCGTCGGGCAGGCCCTTCTCCAGCTTCGTCCAGCTGTCCCCCCCGTCGGTGGACTTCCAGATGCCCCCCTCCTCGGCGCCGCTGATCATCGTCCAGGGCTTGCGCTCGGCCCGCCAGGCGGCGGCGTAGAGCACCCGGGGGTTGGCCGGGCTGGCCTCGATGTCGACGAAGCCGGTGCTGTCGCTGACGAAGAGCACCTTCTCCCAGGTCTCGCCCCCGTCGTCGGTGCGGAAGATCCCCCGCTGCTCGTTGGGCCCGAAGATGTGGCCCAGGGCGGCCACCCAGACGCGGTCCGGGTCCTCGGGGTGGACCACCATGTTGCCGATCTGGCCCGCCTCGGGGAGGCCCAGGTGCTCCCACGTCTCGCCCCCGTCGGTCGAGCGGTAGACGCCGTTGCCCACCGAGACGTTGCCGCGGGTGGAGGCCGATCCCGTGCCGACGTAGATCACGGAGGGGTCGGACGGGGCGACCTTGACGTCGCCGATGGAGCCGACGGCGATCTGCCCGTCGGTGAGGTTGACCCAGCGCTCGCCGGCGTCGGTGGTCCGCCAGACGCCGCCGCCGACACTCCCCATGTAGAAGGTGTGCGGCTTCCCCGGGACCCCGGTCACCGCGGTCACCCGGCCGCCCCGGTACGGGCCGATCATCCGGTACTCCAGGGCGTCGAAGAGGGCCGGGTCGAAGGTCCGGTTCTCCGCCTCGACCGTCGGCGGGAACCCGGTGGGGGCCTGGGCGTCGACCGGCGCGGGCGAGGCCAGCGCGGCGGCGGCCAGCGCGGCGAGCGCGGGGAGGAGCGCGAGACGGGCGCGTCGGGGCGTCATGGAACTCTCCTGTGCGAGGTTCCGGCTGCGGGCTGTCGTCGGGGCCGGGCGTCCGGCCGGGAGGGGCGGCCGCCCGGGGGCGAGCGGCTCCAAAGGTCGGACGGGGCGGGAGCGCGGGCAAGCGGGCGCGCCGGCGGGGCGGGCCGGGCCGGCCGCACCGCCGGCTCAGGCGTTGAGCCGGCCCAGCTCCTCCAGGTAGAGCGTCTCGGGCTCGCCCTCCACCTCGCCCTCCTCGATCTCGGTCTCCACGGCCTCCGAGTCCATGTAGGCCCGCGCGTCGCCGAGGTCCTCCCAGGCCAGGAAGACGACGACGTCGGCGTGGTCGTCGTCGTTCCAGAAGACGTGGCCGCCGCGGGAGCCCGCCTCCTCGCGGGCCTCGGCGTTCTCCTCGAAGGCGCGGCGCCAGTGGGGGTAGTCGTCGACGGTCATCCGGGTGACGGTGTAGGGCATGGTCGTGCTCTCCGCTGGCTGGTGGTGAGGTGTCGGCGCGACGGGCCCCCGGCCGGAGCGGCGACGGCCGGGCCGGCGCCCGGACCCCTCGCGGCCCTCGCCGACGACGTCGGTCCGGGCGCCCTCCGGCGGGCGGCCCGGGAGGTGGGGGAGCAGGGACCGTACCGCGGGCGTACCGTCCCGGCCCGCCCGCCGCCCCCCTTCGGTCGGACGGGAGGCCCGTCCCCGACGCCGGCCTCTACTCCCGGTCCCGGTACTCCTTCCAGAGCCGGGTGTGCTTGCTCTCCAGGCTCACCTCGCGGCCGCCGATCCAGGCCCGGCGGACGCGGGTGGTGATCTGGAGCGGGTCGCCGTCGGTGACGATCAGGTCGGCCCGCTTGCCGGCCTCGATGCTGCCGGTGAGGTGGTCGATGCCGAGGATCTGGGCGGGCGCCAGGGTGATCCCCTGCAGGGCGGCCCGCCGGGGCATGCCGTACGACCAGGCCTTCGCGGCGTGCTCGGGGAGGGTGCGGACGTCCGCCACGCTGCCGGTGCCGAAGGCGACCTTGACGCCGGCCGCGTGCAGCCGGGCCGCGTTCTCCCAGCCGGCGGTGACCGGGTCGTCCCGGTCCGCGGTGGGCGAACGCTCCGACCCCACGATCACGGGGACGCCCCGCTCGGCCAGCGCGTCGGCCAGCCGGTAGGCCTGATCGCCCCCCACCACCGCGGCGTCGAGCTCCGGGAACTCGTCCAGGAAGAGCAGGAGGGTGCGGAGGGTCCGCTCGCGGCTCGCCTCGAAGAGCACCGGCATCTCGCCCCGCAGGGCCGGCACCAGCGCCTCCAGCATCACCCCGTCGCCGGGACGGAGGTTGGGGCCGAAGGGGGAGGAGGGCTCCTCGCGCACCGAGGGCCGGGCCGCGTAGAGCCGGGCCCGCCGGAAGAGCTCCGTCAGGTCCTCCAGCTCGGAGCCCTTCAGCTCGGGCTCGTCCCAGGCGTTGCCGCCGGGGGAGGGGAAGTCGACGACCAGGGCGGCCCGGTCCACCAGCGCCATCGAGCCGGGCGTGTCGCCGGCGAGCTGGATGGCCGACCCGGAGCCCCGCACCACCCCGGACCCGGGCGCGGTGAGGGCGGCCGTGATCCCGTTGGCCCGGGCGACGGGGACGGCCGCGCTGTGGGGGTTGATGCCGGCCACCGTGCGGAGGTGGGGGTTGTACTTGCCCACCGTGCGGTCGTCCCGGGCCGCGCCCACGGCCCCGATCTCCACCAGCCCCAGCCGCGTGTTCGGGTCGATCAGCCCCGGGTAGACGTGCCGCCCCTCCACCTCGTGCACCGCCTCCGCGGGGAGGGCCTCGATCTCCTCGGCCAGCTCCCGCCGGGGGCCGACGGCGGCGATGCGGCCGTCTCGCACCACCACGGCCCCGTCCTCCACCGGCGGACCGGTGACCGGATGCACGGTCCCGCCCGTCAGCGCGAAGGTCCGGCCCGGGGCGAGCGCGCGGACGTCGGCTGCGTGCGACCCGTCCGCCGCGGACCCGTCGTCGTCCGCTCCGGCGTCGGGGAAGGCCCGTGCCGCGGGCGCGTCGGGCCAGCCCTCGGGGACCGGGGTGGCGTGGGGGAGCGAGTCGGGCAGCTCCGCCAGCTCGCGGACCGGCTCGCCGCGGGTCTCCTCGTCGCGGTCGGCGTCGTAGTAGACGCGGCCGTCCAGGACCGTCGTCTCCACCCGGGACGAGGTGTCGAAGGGATCGCCCGACAGGAGGACCACGTCGCCGTCCTTGCCCTCCTCCAGCGAGCCCACCCGGTCCTCCAGGTGGAGCTGACGGGCGGGGTAGAGGGTGAGCATCCGCAGGGCCTCCTCCTTCGAGACCCCGCCGTACTTCACCGGCTTGTTCATCTCGTAGACCATGAAGGACTGCAGCCACGGGATGTCGGAGTTGATGCTGGTCTCCACCCCGTGCTCGTGCATGACGGCCGCGTTGTACGGGATCGCGTCGTACGCCTCGAGCTTGTACATCCACCAGTCGCTGAACGTCGAGCCGCCGGCGCCGTGCTCGGCCATCTCCGAGGCCACCTTGTAGCCCTCCAGGACGT
>CAZJJO010000022.1:0-24621 GCA_964546375.1 uncultured Gemmatimonadota bacterium | reverse complement strand
CGCGCCCCAGGGGCCGGCGCCAGCCGGCCGCGAGCCAGGCCAGCTCGCCTTCGTCCACGGGACGGACCCGCCGGGCCGGGTCGTCGCCCGGCGGCTCGGCCACCGCCTCCGCCCGGTCGTGGGTCTCGGCGCCCAGCCCGAGCCGCAGCCGGCCTCCCCCGGCGGGGAGGGCGACGCGGGCGCGGCCGCCGGTGCGGAAGTAGGGGTCGGTGAAGTCCTCGCCGCGGAGCAGGAAGCCCAGGGTGGAGGTCAGGCCCGAGGCCCCGGGCCAGGGGCCGACGTCGGTGAAGCGGTCGCCGTAGGCGTCGAGCCGCAGGTCGACCTCGCCGGCCAGCGGACCCCGCCAGGAGGCCCGCCAGGCGGTCCCGCCGGCCGCCACGGGATGGCCGGCGGCGAGCTCCAGCGACCGGACGTCGTCGAGGCGGAAGCGCCATCCGGCCCCGAGGCGGAGGCCCTCGGCCCGCCGGGCCCGGATCAGCTCGGAGAGCGCCGGGATCGACGGGCCCAGCCGGGGACCGCCCGAGAGCAGGCGGTCCCGGGCGATCGTGCGGGCCCGCCGGCGGAGGTCCTCCTGGTCGGCGCGGTCGCCGGCCCCGTCCCCGGGGAGGCCGGCGTAGAGCCCCTCGCGCCAGTCGTCGAAGGCCTCGAGCCGCTCCTCGGGCAGGGTGACGACCCGATGGCCGGGCGCCAGCGCCGGCGCGTCCCCGGGGTTGATCTCGTAGTCGAAGATCCGGAGCCGGGTGCGGATCACGCTGGCCAGCGGCAGGTCCAGCCAGCGCGAGGTCCGCCGGATGGTGGTGGTCTGGCGGGCGGGCAGCCACCAGCGGCCCTCCCACAGCGCCGACCGGAGGTCCACGGTGATGCGCTCGAGCTGGGGGTCCCGGTAGGCGGCCGGCGTGAAGGTGATCCGGAGCCGGACGACGGCGCCGGAGCCGGCCTCGAGGTGCATCTCGCCCACCACCGCGGCGGCCCCGGGGTCGGCGGGGCGGACCTCCACCCGGTACAGCGTCCTCTCCCGGCCCGCCACCTCCAGGCCCAGGGAGTCGGCCAGCCGGTAGTCGTAGGTCTCGGGTCCGTCGGGCGCCAGGGGATGGACCACGTCCCGGACCTCCGTCCCCTCGCCCATCCGGATCCGGTCGCCGAAGTTCTCCAGCACCGCCGTGAGGTGGTCGATGTGGTAGTGGATCCCCGTGGGGAGGCGGCGCTCGCCCCGGCGGCCCACCACCGTCTGGCGCGAGCGGCCGGGCGCCTCCCAGCGGATCCGGAGCGCCACCTGGTCGGCCCGGACCAGCCGCTCTTCGGCGTCCTCTCCCGCCGCCTCTCCCGCCGCCTCCCCCGGGGCCATCGAGCCCAGGAAGTAGACGTGGCCGCGGGCCCGGGCCCGGAACGACCGGAGGGTGCTGTCGGAGAACCCGTGGCGCCGGGCCTCGACGGCCGAGCGGACCAGCTCGCGGACCCGGGGCGCGTTCCAGGCGTCCGGGGAGAGGGTGTCGGCGCCGGCCCCGGCGGCCTGGCCCCGCGCCTCCCCGGCGCCCGCGAGCACGAGCGCGGCGGCGAGCAGCAGGGGGGCCGGGCGGCGGGGCGTGGCGGCGCGCGGGGTCACGCGTGGGAGGTAACCCCCGGGGCTGGGGGGCGTTCCGGGCGGGCCCGGGGTCGGCTCAGCCCGACCGCGGGAGGAGGAGCGTGAAGCTCGAGCCGCCCTCGTCGCCCCGGCCTGCGGTCAGCTCGCCCCCCTGGCGCCGGGCCAGCCGGCGGGCGATGGCCAGGCCCAGGCCGCTCCCCTCGCGGTTCCGGCTCAGGAGCCGGGCGGTCTGGTGGAAGGGCTCGAAGACCCGCTCGCGCTGCTCGCGCGGGATCCCCTCCCCCCGGTCGCGGACCGAGATCGAGAGGTAGCGCCGGTCGTCCGGGAGGTCGGCCTCGGCCGGCAGCTCGTCGGGCTCGACCGCCCGGACCACGAGCCCGATCTCCCCCCGGTCGCTGAACTTCACCGCGTTGGTGACCAGCTGGGTGAGGATCTGGCGGGTGCGGTCGGGGTCGCCCCGTACCGTCAGCTCCGGCGCGCCGTCGGGCAGCCGGACCACGACCTCGCGCTCGCTCTCGGCCAGCAGGCCCCGGGCCGTGCGGGCCACCTCCTCCACCAGCTCCACGATCCCGAAGGAGCGGTCCTCGAGCTCCAGCTCCTCGGCCTCGAGGCGGGCGAAGTCGATGAGGTCGTTGATCAGCGACAGCAGGCTGTTGCCCGCCCGCGCCGAGCGCTCGATGGAGTCACGCTGCTCGTCGGTGAGCTCGCCCTGGAGGCCCCGCTGCAGCAGGGAGAGCTGGCCGAGGATCACGTTGAGCGGCGTGCGCAGCTCGTGGCTCACCAGCGCCAGCAGGCGGGACTGGGTCTCCAGCTCGGAGCGGAGGATCCGGTTGGCCCGCTCGACGCTCCGGACCCGGGTCAGCTCGGTGACGAACCAGACGTAGCGGCCGCCCGCGCCGGCGGGAGCGGTGCTGACGCCGCGCAGCAGGACGGGACGGCTGGTGCCGGATCCGTCGACCAGGGTGTCCTCGGTGCGGGCGCAGCTCACCCGGGCCAGCATGCCGCGCAGCTCCTCGAAGTCGGGCAGCCCGATGGCGCCCAGGATGCGGTCGGCGGGCTGGCCGGCCGCCTCGGCGGGGTCCGCGTCGGCCAGGTCGGCCAGCCGGCGGCTGACGAAGGTGACCCGGCCCTCGTCGTCGGCCACCAGCACCTCGTCGCGGGTGCCCTCCAGCAGCGCCCGGCAGAGGGCGACCGCCTCCTCGGGCCGGGGCGTGAACCCGTCCTCGCGGACCTCCAGCTCGTCCTCCGAGCCGCCGTAGGGCACCAGGTCGCAGCCGAGCTCCCGGGCGCGCTCCCGCAGCTCCTCCCGGCTCCCCCGGTCGGGGGTCCGGAGGACGACCAGCTCGTCGTCGTCTCGGCGGGTGGGATCGGACATGTCGGTGATGGCCCTCTCGACGCTCGGGGAGGCTCGTCCTCCCACAGGGGGCAAAAGGCGGGCCAGGGTCCGCGGGGGAGCCGGGGGCCGCGATCAGAGGTCCGGGAAGAGCTCCTCCTGTCCGTCGGGGACGCGGGCCTCGTCGCTCCCGGTCAGCTCCGCGAGGCGGGCGATCCAGGCCCGGACGTCGAACCCGGCCTCGGTCCGGAGCATCCGCCGGACCACCGGCGACAGGTCCCGGAGCTCGTCCGCCAGCTCCTCCGCCGCCTCCTCCAGCTCCCCCCGCTGGCCCTCGTCCCCCTGCCGGAGGAGGTCGTCCAGGATGGCCTCCTCGGTGCGGGACGCCACCACGGGCTCCTCCCGGCCGGTGACGTAGACGAAGGTGCGTCGGCCCGGCCCGCGGTCCTCCTCGATGGGCAGGAGGCCGAGGACGTGGTCGGATCGCCAGTACTTGGCGTAGCCGAGATGGACCATCCGGTCGCGCTCGATCTCCACGGGACCTCCGTCGGTTGGTGTGCGCGAGCGTCGATCGTCCGACAAGATGGGGGCTCGGCCGGGGCTCCGGTAGCCCGGGGTGGAGAGCGGCCCCGCACCCCCCCGGACCCCGGACGACGCTCGCGCCGGATCGGGCCGTCGAGCGGCCGATCCGACCGGACCCGCCCCGCACGAAGCTGGAGGCTCCATGGTGGACGTCCGCAGGGAAGAGGCCCTCCGATACCACGAGGAGGGCCGCCCCGGCAAGATCGAGGTGGTCCCGAGCAAGCCGACCCGCACCCAGCGGGACCTGTCGCTGGCCTACACGCCCGGGGTGGCCGAGGCCTGCCGGGCCGTCGACGAGGACCCGGAGGACAGCTACCGCTACACGGCCCGGGGGAACCTGGTGGCCGTCGTCAGCGACGGCTCGGCGGTGCTCGGGCTGGGCGACATCGGGCCGGGGGCCTCCAAGCCCGTGATGGAGGGCAAGGCCGTCCTCTTCAAGCGCTTCGCCGACATCGACGTCTTCGACCTGGAGGTCGACGTCGAGGGGCCGGACGACCTCGTCCGGTTCTGCGAGATGCTGGAGCCCACCGTGGGGGGCATCAACCTGGAGGACATCGGGGCCCCGGCGTGCTTCCAGGTGGAGCGCGAGCTGCGGGAGCGGCTCGACGTCCCGGTCTTCCACGACGACCAGCACGGCACCGCCATCATCTCCGGCGCCGCGCTGACCAACGCCCTGGAGCTGGCCGGCAAGGAGATCGGCGAGGTCCGCATCGTCTTCTCCGGCGCCGGCGCCGCGGCGGTGGCCACCGCCGACCACTACGTCGAGATGGGCGCCGACCCGGAGAAGATCCTGATGTACGACAGCCGCGGCCTCGTCTCCCCCGACCGGGGCGGGATGGGCCCCGAGAAGGCGCGCTACGCGCGGGACAGCGACCGCCGCGACCTGCGGCGCGGCATGGAGGGCGCCGACGTCTTCGTCGGCCTCTCGGTCGGGGGCGTGGTGGACCGGGAGATGGTGACCGCGATGGCCGACGACCCCGTCGTCTTCGCCATGGCCAACCCGGACCCCGAGATCCTGCCCGAGGAGGTGGCGGAGGTCCGGGAGGACGCCATCATGGCCACCGGCCGCTCCGACTACCCGAACCAGGTCAACAACGTGCTGGGCTTCCCCTTCATCTTCCGGGGGGCGCTGGACGTCCGGGCCCGGGCCATCAACGAGGAGATGAAGATGGCCGCCACCCGGGCGCTGGCCGAGCTGACCCGGGAGGACGTGCCCGAGGCGGTGGCGGCGGCCTACGGCGAGGACCGCATGAGCTTCGGCCGGGAGTACCTCATCCCCACGGCCTTCGACACGCGGGTCCTCCTGTGGGTGGCGCCGGCCGTGGCGGAGGCCGCCATGGAGACGGGGGTGGCCCGCCGGGAGATCGACCTCGAGGAGTACCGGGTGGAGCTGGAGGCCCGGCTGGGCCCGGCCCGCGAGCTGATGCGGTCGCTGATGGACCGCGCCCGGCGGGCGCCCAAGCGCATCGTCTTCCCGGAGGGCGAGAACGAGAACGTGATCCGGGCGACGACGATCATCCGCGAGGAGGGCTTCGGGACCCCCGTCCTGCTGGGCGAGCGGGACGACGTCCGGCGGGTGGCCGACCGCGTGGACGTGGACCTGGAGGGGGTCGAGGTGATCGACCCCGAGCGCTCGGACCTCCACCAGCCCTACGCCCAGCGCTTCTGGGAGAAGCGGCAGCGCAAGGGCGTCACCCGGGCCGAGGCCGACTGGCTCATGGACGAGCCGACCTACTTCGCCTCGATGATGGTGGAGTCCGGCGACGCCGACACCCTCATCGCCGGCGTCAACATGTACTACCCCGACGCCCTGCGGCCGGCCCTCCAGACCATCGGCACCGGGCCGGAGCGGAGCCGCGTGGCGGGCCTCTACATGATGGTGTTCGAGGACGACCTCTACTTCTTCGCCGACACCACCGTCACCATCGAGCCCTCGTCCGAGGAGATGGCCGAGGCCGCCATCCTCGCCGCCGACTTCGCCGACCGCCTCGGCATCCCGCCCCGGATCGCCATGCTCTCCTTCTCCAACTTCGGCTCCTCCCGCCACGAGGAGGCGGTCAAGGTGCGGCAGGCCACCGAGCGGGTGAAGGAGGAGCGGCCGGACCTGGCGGTGGACGGCGAGATGCAGGCGGACACGGCCGTGGTCGAGGAGATCCTGCGGGAGACGTATCCCTTCTCCGAGCTGGAGGCGGCGGCGAACGTGCTGGTCTTCCCGAAGCTCTCGGCCGCCAACGTCTGCTACAAGCTGCTGTCCCGGCTGGGCGGCGCCGAGGCCATCGGGCCGGTGCTGCTGGGCACCGAGAAGCCGGTGCACATATTGCAGCGTGGTGCGACGGCGGCCGAGATCGTCAACCTGGCCGCCATCTCCGTGGTGGACGCCGAGACCCGCCGCCGCCAGACCGAGCTGGACCTGCAGGCCTCCGCGACCGTACGGGAGGACGGGTCCGGCGACCCGGCCGACGGGTAGGCCCCGGGGGACGACCGGAGCGCTCGCCGCATCGGTGCGGCCGCCGGCCGCGCCCGGCACCACGACCGAGACGGAGCCGACCGACGGGGGAACCGTGATCATCGCCAGCGACGCACCGCCGAAAGCCCGCGAGATCCTGGACAACCCGAGCCGCCGGGAGCTGCGCGAGATGGCGCGGCACGACGAGCGGACCACCGAGTTCGGGAGCGCGGCCTACGTGACCGAGCACCGGTCCCGCAGCGCCGCCGACACCCGCACCACCGTCGACGAGCAGGTCACCGAGGAGGACCTGGAGACGGTGGAGCGGGCGAAGGCCTTCCTGGAGGACCGGGAGCTGATCCGGCTGGACCGCCGGATGGGCACCGACAGCGGCTTCGGGTCCCTCCACTGCCGCCTCTACGTCACGAAGCCCTTCGCCCGGCTGGCGCACATGTTCGAGGCGAGCCTGGAGCCGGCGCCGAACCCGGGCGGGGACCCCCACTTCGTCACCGTGGACGTCCCGGAGTGGCCCCACGGCAAGGACATCCTGGTGGACCCGAAGACCGGGACCACCTTCGTGCTGGGCTCCGACTACTTCGGGGAGATCAAGAAGTCGTTCCTGCGCCAGGCGATGTATCACGCCAAGCAGCGCGGCTGGCTCGGCCTGCACGCCGGCAGCAAGCTGGTCCGGGCCCGCGGCGCCGGCGACGGCGAGCTGCGCCAGAGCGGCTTCCTCTTCTTCGGCCTCTCGGGCACCGGCAAGACCAGCCTCACCTGCCACGACTTCGACCTGGACCTGGACGCCGGCGAGCACGTCCGGGTGCGCCAGGACGACGTCGTCCTGCTCGACCGGGACGCCTTCTGCAAGGGCACCGAGGGCGGGGGCTTCTACATCAAGACCGACAGCCTGAACCCGCGCGACCAGAAGGCCCTCTACGACGCGGCCACCAGCCCCCGCGCGATCCTGGAGAACGTGCGGGTGGAGGACGACGGGTCGGTGGACTTCGACGACGACACCCTCACCAGCAACGGCCGCGCGGTGGTCCCCATCGACGAGGTGCTGAACACCGACCAGACCATCGACGTCGAGGAGATCACCCACGTCTTCTTCATCACCCGGAACCCGCTGGTGCCGGCCGTGGGGCGGCTGACCGCCGAGCAGGCGGCGGTGGCCTTCATGCTGGGCGAGTCCATCAAGACCTCGGCCGCCGACCCGGACGCCAGCGGCGAGCCCGTCCGCGAGGTGGGGACCAACCCCTTCATCATGGGCCCCGCCGGCGAGGAGGGGGACATCTTCCACGACATCCTCGGCGAGAACCCGCAGCTCCACTGCTTCCTGCTGAACACGGGCAGGATCGGCGAGGGCGACGAGGCCGAGGTGATCCGCCTGCCCGACACGGTGGCCATCCTCCGGGCGCTGGCCCGGCGGCAGCCGGAGTGGGTGGAGGATCCGGCCTCGGGCCTGGAGATCCCCGCCCGCGGCACCGTGCCGGGCGTGGCGGACTCGAAGTTCCGGCTGGGCGAGCACTTCGGCGAGGCCGAGCTGGAGGAGCGGCTGGCCGGGCTGCGGGAGGAGCGCCGCGCCTGGCTGGACCGCTTCCCGAAGTTCCCGGACGAGCTGCGGGAGGCGGTGTACTGACCGGGCCGGGCCGCACGGCCCGCGGCCCCCGGTGCCGGGACGAGCGCGGCGGAGCGACGGTGAGCGGGGGAGAGGGGGAGCGAGCGGGATGACCGAGCCCAGGCCCCGGACCGTCCGCGACCCCCTCTGGAACAACGTCCGCCTGGACGCCGACGCGGCGGCCGTCGTCGACACGCCGGAGTTCCAGCGCCTCCGCCGGGTGAAGCAGCTCGGCTTCGCCCACCTGGTCTACCCGGGCGCCGTCCACACCCGGTTCCTGCACGCGCTGGGCGTCCACCACCTGACGCGCCGGGCGCTGGAGGCCCTGGAGGCCCGGGGCGCCCTGGAGGCCCTGGACGCCGGGCACCGGGAGACGCTCCCCCTGCTCCCCCTGGCGGCCCTCCTCCACGACGTGGGCCACTACGCCTTCTCCCACGCCATGGAGGAGGTCGAGCCGGACTCGCTGCCCGGGCACCACGAGGAGGTGGCCGACCGCTTCCTGCGGGCCGACTCCATCCGGGACGCCCTGGAGCGCGTGCACCCGGAGGCGCCCGGGCGCATCGGCGACCTGATCCGCGGCCGCTCCGACCACCCCCTCCAGGGCCTGATCTCCGGGTCGCTCGACCTGGACAAGGTCGACTACCTCCGCCGGGACGCCTTCTTCTGCGGCGTCCCCTACGGGGCGGTGGACGTGGACCGGCTGCTGGACGCCCTGACGCTGGCCCGGGCGGGCGAGGGGGCGCCGGAGGTGGGCGTCACCGAGAAGGGCATCACCGCCCTGGAGTCGCTGCTCTTCTCGAAGTACCAGATGTTCCGCAACGTCTACTGGCACCACACGGTGCGGGCGGCCACCGCGGCCTTCCGGCGGCTGGTGGAGAGCGCCGTGGACGCGGGGCTGCTGGCCCGGGAGGAGCTGCCGGGCCGCACCGACGAGGAGCTGATGGGCCTGCTGAGCCACCGGGCCGAGGGGGTCGGCCGGGGGCCGGCGGGCGGAGGGGGAGCGCCCGACGGCCCCGACGGCGGACGCGGCCCGCGGGGGGCGGGAGGGGCGGACGCCATGGGGCGGGTCCGTCTGCTGCACGCCGCCCTCCGGGACCGGCGCCTCCCCAAGCGGAGCGTCGAGCTGTTCGGCGACGAGATGCCCGACGGGATGGGCGGGTGGATGCAGAGCGACCCCGAGCTGGTCCGGCGTCTCGAGGACCGCCTGGCGCGGGAGTGGGGGCTCGCCGACGGGGTGGTGCTGCTGGACTACCCCGCCTACCCGAAGATGCTCGAGCTGGACCTGCCGCTGGTCCGCCGGGACGGGCACGTCCAGCGGCTCACCTCGGCCGGCGAGGAGGGGCTGATCGACCTGCCGCGGATGAGCCGCTCGCTCCACCACAGCGCCCGCGTCTTCCGGGTCTACACGCTGCCCCGGCAGGAGCGGAAGGACCCGCGGCCGGTGCTGGAGCTGCTGGAGGCCCCCGCCGACCAGGTCCGCGGCCGGCTGGAGGACGACGCGCCGCTGTACTGACGGGGGCCGCCGACGGTCCGCCCCCGGCGCCCCCGCGGGCCGCTACCGGGCCGCCACGATCGCCACGGTGACGTTGTCGGGGGCGCCCCGCTCGTTGGCCTCCTCGATCAGCCCGTCCACCACCGGCGCCGGGTCCGGGCCTCCGTCGTCGGATCCGCCGGCCCGGCGCAGGGCGTCGGCGATCTCGTCGTCCGGGTGGGTCCGCATCAGCCCGTCCGAGCAGACCAGGAAGACGTCGCCGGACCGGATCTCGCCGTCGAAGAGGTCGGGCGAGGGGTCGCCGCCGGTGCCCAGCGCCCGGGTGAGGGCGCTGCCGCCCGGGAAGGCCGTGTGGTCCACCGAGATCTGCTCCAGCTCGCCGTCCCGGAGGCGGTAGGCCCGGCTGTCGCCGATGTTGGCCACCGCCCAGCGGCCGTCCCGGACCAGCAGCGCGGTGCAGGTGGTCCCCATCCCCTGGCGGTCGGGGTTCTCGCTCGCCTCGCGGACGATGCGCTCGCCGGCGGCCTCGACCGCCCCGGCGAGCCGCCGGCGGGTCGCCTCCCAGCCCTCGTCGGGATCCCCCTCGAGCACCCGGTCGCCGACCTCCTCCACCGCCAGGGCGCTGGCCACGTGGCCGGCGGCGTGGCCGCCCATGCCGTCGGCGACGACGAACAGCCCCGCGTCGGGCTCGGTCCGGACGGCGTCCTCGTTCCGGGATCGGCCCCGGCCGACGTCGGTGCGCGCCGCGTGCTCCAGGCCCCGGGAACCCATCGGTCGCCTCCAGCGTTCGTGTGATCGCGTGACAGCGGAGAGCGCGGCCGCCGGGCGCTTGCGCACGCCCGGCCGCGGGGCCAACCCTACGCGACGAAGCCCCGTGCCGCGGGAGCGACGCCGCGGCCGCTCCCCCGAGCCGATGGAAGCCCCATGCCGTCGTCCGAGCTGCCCGTCCTGGAGGATCGCCCCTCGCCCGACGACGGGGAGGGGAGCGGCTCGGCCGGGACGGGCGGGGAGGGCGCCGCGCCGGGCACGGCGCCGGACGCCGCCGAGGGCGCCGGGCCGGCCACCGTCGAGCTGGCCGACGACGCCCCCGCGGTGGAGCTGGAGCACCTGGACACCCTCTGGTTCCAGGTGGCCGGCACGATCTGCAACCTCCGCTGCTCCCACTGCTTCATCAGCTGTTCACCGGACAACCATAGCTTCGAGTTCCTGGAATTCGAAGAGGTGATGGGCTGGGTCGAGCGGGCCCGGTCCTGGGGGGTGAAGGAGTACTACTTCACCGGGGGCGAGCCCTTCATGAACCGCGACCTCCCGGCGATGGTGGAGGCGATCCTCCCGTTCGCGCCGGTCTCGATCCTCACCAACGGCACCCTCCTGCGGGAGCGGGAGCTGGAGCGGCTGGCGGCGGCCGACCGTGCCTCGGACTACTCGCTGGAGGTCCGGGTCAGCATCGACGGCCCGAACGCGGAGATGAACGACGAGGTCCGGGGCGAGGGGACGTTCGAGCGGGCCATGGAGGGCGTCCGCCGGCTCGTCGACCACGGCTTCCTCCCCATCGTCACGGCCACCCAGGTGTGGCCGCGGGAGGAGGACGAGCGCGTCCGGCGCGAGTTCATGGACCGGCTCCGGTCCCTCGGCTGCGATAAGCCGAGGCTCAAGATCCTGCCCTCGCTGAAGATCGGGCGGGAGATGCTGCGGGACCGGGGCTACGATCCCCACGAGTGGGTCACCGCGCAGATGATGGAGGGCTACGACGAGGGCCAGCTCCTCTGCTCCAGCAGCCGGGTGGTCACCGACCGCGGGATCCACGTCTGCCCGATCCTCATCGACCACCCGGACTCGCTGATGGGCGACACGCTGGAGGAGGCCGACGAGCCCTTCGAGCTCCGCCACCAGGCCTGCTACACCTGCTGGATGCACGGGGCCATCTGCAGCAACTACGGCGGGGTGGGCGAGGATGCCTCCTGACGCCGGCGGGCCGTCCCGCGGCGAGCGGCCGCCTCCCGGGCGGCTCCACGATCGTCACGAGGGCCCGGTGGCGGTCTTCGGCGGCGTCTACAGCAATCACCTGGCGCTGGAGGCGGTGCTCCGGGACGCCCGGGAGCGGGGCGCGGAGGCCTTCTACTGCCTGGGCGACCTGGGGGCGTTCGGGCCCAGCCCGGACCGGGTCCCTCCGATCCTGCGCGACGCCGGCGCCACGGTGATCCGGGGCAACTACGACGACTCGCTGGCCCGGGGGCTGGAGGACTGCCAGTGCGGCTACACCGACCCCCGGGACAACCACTTCGCCCGGATCTCCTACCGCTACACGTTCCGCAACACCTCCGAGCGGTGGAAGAACTGGATGGGGGGGCTGCCCGAGCAGGTCCGCGTCGGGATGGACGGCCGCGAGGTGCTGATGTGCCACGGCAGCCCCCGGCGGATGAACGAGTTCCTGTGGGCGTCCACCACCTCGGCCGACTTCCTCGCCCACCTGGCCGACGAGCACCGGGCCGAGGTGCTCCTGTTCACCCACACCGGCCTGCACTGGAAGCGCCGCCTGGAGGACGGGCGGCTGGCCGCCAACGTCGGCTGCATCGGCCGGCCGGCCAACGACGGCCGCACCGAGGTCTGGTACGCGATCCTGCGGCCCGGGACCGACGGGGAGGAGCCGGAGGTCGAGTTCGTGCCCGTGGCCTACGACCACGAGGCGCTGGCCGAGGAGATGCGCCGGGAGGAGTTGCCCGAGGAGTTCGTGGAGACGATCCTCACCGGCTGGTGGACGACCTGCCTGGAGGTCCTGCCCGCCGCCGAGCGCCGCCGCGGCAAGCACTGATCGGCGGGCCGCGGGCCTCCGCCTCCCCCGGCCCGCCGCCCGCGTTGACGCGTCCGATCGGCCGGCCTAGCTTGCGCCGTCCGGCGGCATCGCCGCCCGCTCCCGGCGCCCTTCCGGCGGCCGGGAACACGGGCCCGACACAGCGCCGACCCCTCGCCCGGATCCAGCCATGACCCCCGACGCCCGACCCGCCGACGGTGGGCTCTCCGCCTCCGGCGGGTCTGCGGGGACGAACGCCGGGGCGAACGCGCTGGACTTCTACCTGGACGAGCTCGGCCGCTATCCCCTGCTCGACCCCGAGGAGGAGGAGCGCGTCGCCCGCCGCGCCCGGAACGGCGACGACCGGGCCTTCCGGAAGCTGATCCGGTCCAACCTCCGGTTCGTGGTCTCGGTGGCCAAGCGGTACCAGAACCGGGGGCTCTCCTTCGAGGACCTGGTCCAGGAGGGCAACGTCGGCCTGGTGACGGCGGCCCGGAAGTTCGATCCCGACCGCGGGGTGAAGTTCATCAGCTACGCGGTCTGGTGGATCCGCCAGGCCATCCTCTCGGCCCTGGCCCGCCAGAGCCGGTCGGTCCGCCTGCCCCTGAACCGCGCCACCGAGATGGGACAGGTCCTCCGCGCCCGCGAGGAGCTGCGCCAGGAGCTGCGGCGCGACCCCACCCCCGACGAGATCGCCGACGCCGTCGACCTGGACGTCCGCACCGTCCGGCTGCTGATGCGGATCAACGTGGCCGAGGTCCGGCTCGACGCCCCGGTGGGCGACGACGACGAGGACGGGGGCGAGGTGCTGGAGCGCTTCCTGGCCGACGACGTCGACCTCCACGAGGAGCTGGAGGAGGACCTGCTGCGCGACCACGTGGCCCGGGCGCTGGGGGACCTGCGGCCCCGGGACGCCCGCGTGGTGCGGCTGTACTACGGCCTGCAGGGGGAGGAGCAGCACACCCTGGAGGAGATCGGCGACATGATGGGCGTCACGCGCGAGCGGATCCGCCAGCTCCGCGACCGCGGGCTGCGGGAGATCCGGGAGAGCGAGATGGGGGAGGTCCTCCGCACCTTCGCCGCCTGAGGCGGGGGGCGACACCCCGCGCGCCGCCGGTCGCGCGCCGCCTGCCGGCGCGGGCCGGGGGGGACCCCCCCCTACGGCCCGGCCACCCCCAGCGGCTCCAGGACCGGACAGCGGGACGAGGCCGTCCAGTCCAGCTCGCCGGAGGCGTCCTCGCCGCCGACCCGGGCCGCCGCCAGGCGGACCGACCGGGCGTCGGTGCGCCGGAGCACCTCGACCCGCCCCTCGGGCGCCGGCAGCCAGTCCACGTGCGAGAGCACCAGCTTGTCCGCCGTGTCGGCGTAGCTGGCCGCCCGGCTCCAGACCGGCACGTAGCCCTCCGAGGGGTCGTAGCGGGCCAGGAAGAAGAGCGAGCTCGCCTCGTCCGAGGTCGGCGGGACGGGCGCCAGCGTGTCGCCGATCAGGTAGGTGGCGGCCATCCCCGGGGCGGTGTCGCCGGGGAAGGCGACGGGCTCGAGGGCCGCGCGGCGGGCCAGGAAGGAGCGATCGACGCCGGCCTCCTGCAGCAGGCGCTCGGCCAGGATCGGTCCGAAGAGCCGGAGCCGGCGGCTGGACGTCGGCCGGGCTCGCGGCTCCGGCGACGGCGCGGTCGCGCCGGGCGTCGGGGTCCAGGCGAAGGCCAGCTCCGGCGCCTCGGCGCCGGGCGGCAGCAGGATCCGCCCGTCCGACGGCGCGGGACACCCCGCCTCGGCCGGCCCGCGGACCTCGCCGAGGACGAGCGTCCCGATCCGGCGGCCGGTGGCGTAGAGCGGGACCTCCGTGCCCGGCGCCCGGAGGCTGTCGTCGAACCGGTCCCACCACGGGTCCGGGGGATCGGCGGGCAGGTCCAGGGCGACGGGCCCCCGGGCCGTCATCCGGGCCGCGGGGAGGGCCAGGGCCCGGCCGCCCTCCCGGATCCGCACGACGTGGAGGAGCGGGCCCTCGGGCAGGGGCGGGAGGTCGGGCGTCTCGGGCTCGGCCGCGGCCGTGTCGACGGGCTCGGCCCGCTCGGGCGTCTCCAGCCCCACGCGGGCCCCGCCCCACTCCACCTCGCACCCGGCGGCCAGCAGGGCGGCGAGGGCCAGGGTCGCCAGGATCGGCAGGGGGCGGGAGCGGGCCATCGGGCTCCGGGGCGCGGTGGAAAGGCGGGGTGGGGCGCGGGTAGGGCAAGCTAGCCGCTCCCGGAGGCCGGGAGCAACGTGGCGCGGACCGAGCGATCAGCGCGAGGAGGCAGGCGGTGCCGGACCATCCCAGCGTCGGCGTCTACCAGCACGACGCCTGCGGGCGGCACGACACCGGATGGCGGCACCCGGAGCACCAGGGGCGGCTGCGGGCGGTGTCGCGGGCGCTGGAGGCGTCCCTCCCGGACCTGATCGACCGGGTGGAGCCGGTCCGGGGCGAGCCGGTGGACGAGGAGGAGCTGCTCGGGGTCCACGAGCCCGGGCTGCTGGAGCGGGTCCGGGAGGGGGTCGAGACGGCCCGCCGGCGGGGCGAGCCGGTCCAGCTCACCCCCGACACCGTCGTCTCGGCGGACTCGTGGGAGGCGGCCGCCGCGGCCGCGGGCTGTGCGGCCGACGCGGCGGAGGCCGTCTGCGAAGGGCGCCTGTCGTCGGCCTTCTGCGCCGTCCGCCCGCCGGGCCACCACGCCACGCCGGGCCGGGCCATGGGGTTCTGCCTGTTTAACGGCGTGGCCGTGGCCGCCCGCCGGGTCCGCCGGCGAGGTCTGGCCGAGCGGGTGCTGGTGGTGGACTGGGACGTCCATCACGGCAACGGGACCCAGGAGATCTTCTGGGAGGAGCCCGACGTCTTCTATCTTTCGATGCACCAGAGCCCCCACTATCCGGGCACCGGCGACGCCGACGAGACCGGCGGGGGCGCCGGCGAGGGCCGGACCCTGAACGTGCCGCTGCCGCCGGGCCTGGAGACCGGGCGCTACGAGCGCGAGCTGCTGGACGCGTTGGACCGGGCGCTGGAGGACTTCGCGCCCGATCTGGTGCTGATCTCCTGCGGCTTCGACTCGGCCCGGGGCGACCCGCTGGGGGGCTTCACGCTGGAGGCGGCGAGCTTCCGGCGCCTCACGGTCGAGCTGGCCCGGCGGACCCGGGCCACGGCCGGCGGGCGGCTGGTGTCGGTGCTGGAGGGCGGCTACGAGGCCGACCGGCTGGGCGAGCTGGCGGTCGCCCACCTGGAGGGGCTGATCGAGGCGAGCGAGGGGGAGGGATGAGCGCGACGATCTCCGACCGGCTGCTGTCGCGGGTGGAGGAGGCCCTGGGGGCGGCCGGGGCCGACGCCTGGCTGCTCTACGACGTGGAGGGCCGCAACGACGTGGCCACCGACGTCCTGGGGCTGCCCGACGGCACCTCGCGCCGGACCTTCGTGCTCCTCCGCCCGGGACGCCCGCCCGTGGCCCTGGCGCACCGCATCGAGCGCCAGAGCTTCGAGGGATGGCCGGGCGAGCGGATCGAGTACGTCGGCTGGGAGGAGATGGAGGAGGAGCTGGCCGGCCTGCTGGAGGGGCTGGAGACGGTGGCCATGGAGGTCTCGCCCGGCGACGCGGTCCCCTTCGTCGACCAGGTGCCGGCCGGGGTCGTGGAGCTGGTGGAGGCCGCCGGAGTCCGGGTCGTGGGCTCCGCCGAGCTCATCTCTCGCACCTGCGCCCGCTGGGGGCCGGAGGGGCGGACGCTCCACGACCGGGCGGGCGAGGTGCTGGCCGGGGTGGCCCGGCGGGCCTGGGAGCGGGCCCTGGAGGCGGCCCGCGCGGGCGATCCCCTGGACGAGCGGACGGTGGCGGACGGGATCCTCGAGCGGCTGGAGGCCGAAGGCCTGGAGGAGGTCGACACCATCGTGGCCGGCGGCCCCAACTCGGCGCTCCCCCACTACGAGCCGCCGGCCTCCGGGAGCCGGCCGCTCCGGTCCGGCGACGTCTTCCTGGTCGACCTCTGGGGCCGGGTGGCCGACGAGCCGCGGGCGGTCTTCGCCGACCAGACCTGGATGGGGATCCTGGGCCCCGAGCCGCCCGAGGGGTTCGGCGAGGCGTGGGCGGCGGTGCGGGACGCCCGGGACGGCACGGTGGACTTCGTCCAGGAGCGCTGGGAGGAGGGCGTCGCCCCGTCGGGCGCGGCGGCCGACCGTCGCGCCCGCTCGATCCTCTTCGACGCCGGCTTCGACGAGGAGGCGGTCCTCCACCGGACGGGCCACGGCATCGACCGGGCCCTGCACGGCTTCGGGCCGAACCTGGACAGCGTGGAGACCCGGGACGAGCGGGCCCTGCTGGAGGGCGTGGGCTTCTCGGTCGAGCCGGGCCTCTACTTCGAGGGCGCGTGGGGGATCCGCTCGGAGATCGACGTGCACGTCACGGCCGACGGGCCGGAAGTCACCACCCCGTCACCCCAGGAGGAGCCCTGGACCGATGGGTGAGCCCCGGCCGGGCGTCCTCGCGGCGGTCGGGGGCGGATCGGCGTGAGGCTCGCCTGGGAGGTCTTCACCGTCCGCACGGAGCACCCCTTCGCCATCAGCCGCTCCACCCGGGAGGAGCTCGGCCGGATCCGGGTCCGCGTCGAGCACGGCGGCGAGGTCGGCCGGGGGGAGGCGGCGCCCACGGCCTACTACGGCGAGGACGTCGACTCGGCCTCGGCGGCGCTGGAGGCGATGCGTCCGGCCCTGAAGGAGGCGGAGGATCCGGAGGCGCTCGAGGCGCTGGAGGCGGAGGCGGCGGCCCGTGTCCCCGGGGACACCGCGGCGCGGGCCGCGGTCTCGGCCGCCCTCCACGACCTGTGGGGCCGCCGGCTCGGCCGCCCCCTCTGGCGGCTCTGGGGCCTGGACCCGGCGGCGGCGCCGGCCAGCTCCTACACCCTGGGGCTGGACGAGCCGGAGGTGGTGGCCGAGAAGGCCCGGGTGGCGGCCGGATGGCCGATCCTGAAGGTGAAGCTCGGGCTCGAGGACGCCGGCCGGGAGCGGGCCCTGCTGGAGGCGGTCCGCTCGGAGGCCCCCGACGCCGTGGTCCGGGTGGACGCCAACGCCGGCTGGCCCGACGCGGACGCGGCGGAGGAGCGGATCCGGACGCTGGCCGACCTCGGCGTCGAGCTGGTCGAGCAGCCCCTCCCGCCGGGGGACGACGAGGGCCTGCGGCGGTTGAAAGACGCCTCCCCCCTGCCGGTGGTCCTGGACGAGTCGTGCCTCCTGGCGGCGGACGTGCCGCGCCTGGCCGCCCGGGGCCACGGGGTGAACCTGAAGATGGCCAAGACCGGCGGCCCCCGGGAGGCGCTCCGGGCGATCCACGCCGCCCGGGCCTGCGGGCTCCGGGTGATGATCGGCTGCATGGTGGGGACGACGCTCGGCGTGGCGCCGGGGATGCACCTGGCGCCGCTGGCCGACTGGGTGGACCTGGACGGCGCCGCCCTGCTGGCCGAGGACCCGTTCGGCGGGCCCCGGCTCGCGGAGGGCCGGATCGTCCTGCCGGACGCGCCGGGGCTGGGCGTGGAGCCGCGGGGCTGAGGGGGACTATCTAGGTATTCCTTTTGGAATACGTATTGCAATTAAGCAAGGGCGGCGAAGTCGGGCTCCCATGGCACCGTCACGATCGAGGAGGTGACGACACGGCTATGCTGAACCTTCGGCGAGGTACTTTCCTGGCCATGGTCACGGTCTGTCTTCTCGCGGTCGGTGCGCCGCTCACCGTGGATGCGACGAATGGCGTCGCGGCGGCCGAGGCGTGTGCGGCGGGAACGTGTTGCTGGGACCCGGATGCCACCTGTTATCCCGGCGATGACTACCCGCCGCAGGACAATGCGTATTATCTGGAAGAGGGTCCATGTGAGGACGACAAGCCCCGGCTCCAGTAGCCAGTTGTTAGGGGCGCTTCGAATCGAAGAATAGAAGAGCCGAACGGTGCCATGGGGGTCTCGGACTTCGCGGGGCCGGCGCGGATAGGTCTCTCCTTCTCCCACGCTCCGAACACGGTCGATCCCGGAGCGCGCTCCGGTGTCCGCTCCGGTCGAGAGTGCGTGTCGTTCCTGCTGCTGGTCGTCGCTCTGACGCTCTCGGCGGGGGCGTGCGGCGAGAACGCCCACGACGCGGCACGTCCCGACGACCTGAGCCACAGCGGACTCGCGACCCCGGTAGACTCCGTGACGGGGGAGCTCCTCGCCGCGCCCGACACGCTCGGCCTCGCCACCGACCTGCTGGCGGTCGGCCCCTACCTGCTGGCGAACGACGCCCTCGGGCCGCCCTACTTCCATCTCTTCTCGGCGGCCACCGGGGAGCGGCTGCTCTCGGCCGGAGAGGAGGGAAGCGGGCCGGGAGAGTTCTCCTCCCTGAAGTACATGGCGCAGGGGCCGGGTCCCGGCCGCCGTGTGTCGCTGTTCGACCTCAGCCAGGGACGGCTGACGTTCGTCGGACTCCCGGGCGGCGACGAGCCGGAGCAGAACCTCGATTTCACCGACGACCTCCTGGGCGAGACGATCTCGCTCTACGAGGCCTCCTCGCACTATCCGGTGTGGGTCGACGACAGCACGCTGGTGGCCACCGGCATGTTCGCCGACGGGCGCCTGGGCGTGATGGACCGCGCCGGAGACCTCCGGACCCAGGTCGGCCCTCTCCCGGCGCCGGGGCGGGACGAACCCCCGCTCGTCCGACAGCAGGCGTACCAGTCCACGCTGGTGCGGCACCCCCGAAGGGACCTCCTCGCCCTGGGGACCCGCTACGGGAGCCAGCTCCTGATCGTGCGTCCCGACGGCACGGTGCGGGACACGGCGCGGACGCCGTTCGATTTCCGACCGGCGTTCCACGTCGCTGACGGGGACAGGATGTCCCTGGAGCAGGACACCCGTCTCGGCTACGTGGACCTGGCCGCGACCGACGGTCGGCTCTACGGGCTCTTCTCGGGGCGTCTCCTCCAGGGGTCGGAGGACGCGTCGCTCGCCCACCACGTCCACGTCTTCTCGTGGGACGGGCGCCTCCGGCGGATCCTCCGCGTCGACGAGGGCCTGATCGCGATCGAGGCGGCGGGGGATTCGATCCTCTACGGCTCCTCCATGCGTCCCGTGCCCGCGATCCGTCGCTACACGAGACCCGGGGGCGACCCGTAGCGGCTCCCGGTCACAGCAGCGACTCCGGGTCGCGGTCGATCTGCAGCCGCAGGTCGCCCGACGGCTGGCCCTTCACGTCGTCCAGGTGGCGCAGGACCGCGCCCAGCGGGGCGGCCCGGTCGGACTTGAGCAGGAAGTGCCACCGCCACCGGCCACGGATCCGGTCCAGCACGCAGGGGGCGGGCCCGACCACCTCCACCCCCTCGGCGCCGCCGCGCTCGACGGCGTCCCGGGTCCAGTCGGCCAGCTCGCCGGCCGCGTCGGCCACCTCGGTCTCCTCGGGCCCGGTGATCGTGAGGTTGGCCAGGCGGACGTGGGGCGGATAGCCGGGGCCGGACCGGTCTTCCAGCTCCCGCTCGGCGAAGCCCTCGTAGTCGTGCTCCACCGCCCGCTCCAGCGCGAAGTGCTCCGGCCTCGCGGTCTGGACCAGCACCCGCCCGGCCCGGTCGCCGCGCCCGGCCCGGCCGGCCACCTGGGTCAGCAGGCGGAAGGTCCGCTCGCTGGCCCGGAAGTCGGGCAGGTTCAGGCCCACGTCGGCGTTGATCACGCCCACCAGGGTCACCTCGGGGAAGTCGTGCCCCTTGGCGATCATCTGGGTGCCCAGCAGCACGTCGACCTCGCCCCGGCGGACCCGGTCCAGGATCTCGAAGTGGGCCCACCGGGTGCCCGTGGTGTCCCGGTCCATCCGGGCGACGCGGGCGTCGGGGAAGAGCTCGCCCACCCGGCGCTCGACCTGCTCGGTGCCGAGGCCGGAGAACTGGAGGCCGGCGGCGCCGCACTCCTCGCAGGCGTCCGGCACCCGCTCCTGCCAGCCGCAGTGGTGGCAGACGATGCGGCTCCGGCTCCGGTGGAAGGTGAGCGTGACGCTGCAGGCCGGGCACCGCCACACGTGCCCGCACTCGCGGCACTGGACGAAGGAGGCGTACCCGCGCCGGTTGAGCAGGAGGATCGCCTGCTCGCCCCGCTCCAGGGTCTCGGCCAGCGCGTCCCGCAGGGGGTCGGCCAGCACCAGCGGCCCCCGGTCGGTGGGCCCCCGGTCGGCCGAGCCCCGGCCGGAGCCGCCGTCGCCCTCCGCCCGCCCGCGCCCGGCGCCGTCGGTCCGGTCGACCGAGCGGTTCCGGCGGGCCTCGCGCTCGACCCGCAGGTCCACCAGCTCCACCTCCGGCAGCGGCTGGGCGGTCACCCGCTCGGGCAGCTCCCACAGCTCGTAGCGTCCCCGGGCCGCGTTGTGCCAGCTCTCCAGCGACGGGGTGGCCGAGCCCAGGACGCAGAGCGCCCCCTCGAGCCGGCCCCGCATGGCGGCCACTGCCCGGGCGTGGTAGCGGGGGAGGTCGGACTGCTTGTAGCTGCCCTCGTGCTCCTCGTCGACGACCACCAGGCCCAGGTCCCGGACGGGGGCGAAGACGGCCGACCGGGCGCCGATGGCCACCCGCTTCTCGCCTTCCCGCAGCGCCCGCCACTCGTCGTGGCGCTCGCCCGCCGAGAGACCGGAGTGGAGGACCGCGATCCGCTCGCCGAAGACGGCCCGGAAGCGCTGGACGGTCTGGGGGGTGAGCGAGATCTCCGGCACCAGCACGATGGCCCCGCGCCCCTCCCGGCCGACGACCTCCTTCATCACCTCCAGGTAGACCAGGGTCTTGCCCGAGCCCGTCACGCCCCGCAGCAGCGCGACCCCCGGCTCGTCCCGGGCCGCCGCCGACCGCAGGTCGCCGATCACCTCGGCCTGCCGGGCGGTGGGCTCCAGGTCCGGAGGGTCCGGGACCTCCACGTCGGCGAAGGGGTCGCGGCGGACCTCCTCGTCGGTGATCTCGGCCACGCCCTTCTCGGCCATCCCCCGCAGCACGGAGCGGCTGAAGCCGAGCTGGTTCTCCACGTGGGCCACCTCGGCCTCGCCGCCCATCGCCTCCAGCGCCCCGTAGGCCTCGCGCTGGCGGTCGGCGCGGCCGAAGGCCTCCTCCCGCGCCGTGAGGGTGGGGAGCTTCCGGACCAGGCGGATCACCTGCCGCGTGGAGCCCCGGTCGCCGGCGTCGGGGGGCTCCTCCTCGGTCTCCACCAGCCCGGCCGAGGCCAGCCGGCGGAGGGCGGGCCAGACGGCGCCCCCGTCGACGGCCTTCCGCAGGGTGGCGGCCAGCAGGGGGCCGGAGGCGCGCCCCAGCCGCGCCAGCGCGGCCCGGGCCGCCCCGCCGCGGGCGGCGTCGGGGAGCTCGCCCGTCCCGTCGTCGTCCTCCCCCGGGCCCTCTTCCCCGTCCCCCCCGGCCGCGAGGCGGGCGGCCTCCCGGCCCTCCGGGGTGAGCGCGACCCGGAAGGAGGACTCCTCGAACAGGCCCGGGGGCAGGGCCGCCCGCAGCACCGTCCCCGGCGGCGCCACGTAGTAGCCGGCCACCCAGCGGCACAGCTCCAGCAGCGGGCCGTCCAGCACGGGCCGGGCGTCCAGCAGGTCCTCCACCGCCCGGACCCGGTCCAGCTCGGTCTCGTCGGCGAGCCGGTCGATGCAGCCGACGACCTTCCGCCGGCGGAAGGGGACCAGCACCCGCATCCCGGGCCGCGCCTCCTCCCGGAGCGGCTCCGGGAGCCGGTAGACGAAGGTCTGCCGCAGGGGGCGCGGCAGGGCCACGTGACAGTAGGACGCCGCCGTCATCCGCACCGCTCCTTTCCGCCGCGCCCCCCGACCGTACACCTGTACAGGTGGAGAACGGCCCGGGGACACGGGGCGGAGCAGTTCTTTGCGCCGTCGTAAAGGTTCACGGTCACGTTCCCGCCGCGAGTCGCTTTACTTTATCGCTTTACGAGCCGCCGGCGCCCGACCGCCGCCCGGGGGGCCGCCCGCGCCGCCGGGCCGCCTCCGCCGCCGGCGGGTCCCGGGCCGCGCCGCCGACCGGCGCCGATTCTTGACCGGTTCCGCGCCCGGTCCTACACTCGGGGGACGCGACGAACCCGGGGATCCCCATGGGCTGTCTGACACTCAACGCCTCCTACGAGCCGCTCAACATCGTCCCGGTCCGTCGGGCCCTCCGCCTCGTCATCGACGGCAAGGCCGAGGCCCTGGAGGTGGACGACGACCGCCCCTACCGGTCCCAGCACCTGGAGATGGCGGCCCCGGTGGTCATCCGGCTGGTCCGCTACATCGAGGTGCCCCGGCGCTTCCGGCGGCAGGTGACCAACACCTTCCTCTTCGCCCGCGACGAGTACACCTGCCAGTACTGCGGCCGCCACCGCTCCAACCTCGGCTACCGCGAGTCGCTCACCCGCGACCACGTCGTCCCCAAGTCCCGGGGCGGGGGCAACGAGTGGAGCAACGTCGTCGCGGCCTGCAGCCGCTGCAACCTGGAGAAGGGCGACCGGCTGCCGCGGGAGGCCGGGATGTCGCTCCGCAAGCAGCCCGGCGAGCCCAACCACGTGGAGCTGATCTGGGCCGTCCGCAAGGTGACCCCCATCCAGGCGAAGTACATCGCCATGTTCTACGGCGAGGACGTCCTGGAGGCGCTGAGGAGCTGAGGGCCCCTTGGGCTTCGGCAACCTGGGCATCTCCGAGCTGCTGATCGTGGCGGTGCTGGTCCTCCTGCTGTTCGGCCCCCGCCGGCTGCCCGAGATGGCCCGCTCGGCGGGCCGGATCCTCCGCCAGCTCCGGCGGGGGGTGAACGAGGTCCGGCGCGAGCTGGACGAGATGGACCGTCCGGCCCGGTCCGACCGGGCGGAGCGCGAGGACGGCGGCGGGGCCCCCAGCGGCGAGGTGCGCCCGCGCCGGCCGGCCGGAGGAGAGGACGGGACGAGGGAAGACGACGGGGGCGATGGCGAGCCCGGCGACGGTCCGGCGGCCGAAGGGGCGCCGGCGCCGGACGAGGACCGCTCCGAGGGGGGCGCTCCCCCGGACGCGGGCCCCTCCCGCTGACCGGGAGCGCCGTGTCCCTGCCCCCGTTCGAGATGGAGCGCTGGCAGTCGCTCCACGAGCACCGCGTCGACCTGAACCTGTCGGAGAGCGGCGTCGCCCCGCTGTCGGTGGACGAGCTCCGTGAGATCGCCGACGTCGACGACCTGGGGGCGACGCGCCTGGGCTACACCCAGACCAACGGCACCCGCCGGCTCCGGGAGCGGATCGCCGCCCTCTATCCCGGGGCTGGCCCCGAGAACGTCCTGGCCACGGTGGGCGGGGCGGAGGCCAACTTCCTGGCCCTCTGGCGGCTGGCCGGGCCCGACGAGGCCGTGGCGGCCGTCCTGCCCGCCTACGCCCAGACCGACGGGCTCGCCCGGGGGCTGGGCGCGGAGGTCCGGGAGGTGTGGCTGGAGGCGGACCGGGGCTGGCAGCCCGCGCCGGGGGCCCTGGACGAGGCGCTGGAGGGGGCCCGGCTGGCGGTGGTCACCCACCCCAACAACCCCACGGGCGCGGCCCTGTCGGAGCGCGCCCGGGACGAGCTGGTGGCGGCCGCCCGCCGCGAGGGGGCGTGGATCCTCTCCGACGAGGTCTACGCCGGCGCGGAGCGGGCGGGGGAGGAGACGCCCACGCTGTGGGGCCGGTGGGAGCGCACGCTGGTGACGGGGTCGCTGTCCAAGGCCTACGGCCTACCCGGCCTCCGGCTGGGCTGGCTGGTCGGGCCCGAGCGGACCATCGAGGGGCTCTGGGGCCGGAAGGACTACACGACCATCGCGCCGCCGGCCCTCTCGGACCGGCTGGCGGCCGCGGCCCTCGAGCCCGCCGCCCGCCGGCGCATCCTGGAGCGGACCCGCCGGATCGTTCGGGACAACCTGGAGCTGCTCGCCGCCTGGCTGGACGCCCGCCCGGGCCTGTTCGACTACCGGCCGCCCGACGCCGGCGCCATCTGCTGGGTGCGCTACGGCCTGGACGTCGGCTCCTCCGAGCTGGCCGAGCGGCTGCGGCGGGAGAAGGGCGTGCTGGTGGTGCCGGGCGATCACTTCGGGATGGACGGCCACCTGCGGCTGGGCTTCGGGGTCGAGCGGTCCCGCCTGCGGGAGGCCCTCCGGCGGACCGCCGACCTCCTGGGGGAGCTGGGGGCGGGCGGCTGACCCGCGAGTGGCCCGGATGCTGCATTGGTTGGAGGGCCCGACGACGACGATCGTGGACGCGCCCCGACCCGAGCAGGAGGCGAACATGGCCGCATTCGAGCTGCCCGATCTTCCCTACGCCTACGACGCCCTGGAGCCGTACATCGACGCCCGCACGATGGAGATCCACCACGACCGCCATCACGCGGGCTACACCCGGAAGTTCAACGCCGCCCTGGAGGGCCATCCCGAGCTGCAGGACCGCTCGGCCGAGGAGATCCTCCGGGACCTGGACGCCGTGCCCGGCGAGGTCCGGACGACGGTCCGCCGGAACGGCGGGGGCTACGTCAACCACGCCCTCTTCTGGGAGGTCATGTCGCCCGAGGGCGGCGGCGAGCCCGGCGGCGCCCTGATGGACGAGCTGCGGGGCTCCTTCGGCTCCTACGAGGACTTCCGGCAGGAGTTCAACGACGCCGCCACCGGGCGCTTCGGCAGCGGCTGGGCCTGGCTGGCGGTCGACGACGCCGGCAAGCTCCAGGTCTACAACACGCCGAACCAGGACAGCCCGTACCTGCAGGGCCACACCCCGATCCTGGGCCTCGACGTCTGGGAGCACGCCTACTACCTGAA
>CAZJJO010000021.1:0-26434 GCA_964546375.1 uncultured Gemmatimonadota bacterium | reverse complement strand
CGGGCCACGACGTTCTGGTATTCCGACAGCCAGAACCGGACCCAGTTGGCGGCGACCAGGATGTCGGCGTTCAGGATCTCGCCGGTCCGCGGGTCCACCTGCGAGGGCCCGATGGCGTAGCCCATGTCGTGGGCGGCGGTCCACCGAACCGTCGAGTAGCGCACGTCCTCGGCGCTCCAGGTCGAGTCCTCGGGCGGGTCCTTCGCCACCACGGCGTTCTCGAAGCCCGCCTCGCGGAAGGCGGCGTTCCAGGCCTCGATGCCCTCCTTGACGGCCTCCCGGTAGCGCTCGGGCACGCTGCGGTCGACGTAGAAGACGATGGGCTCGACCGGCTCCGACAGCTCGGCCGAGGGATCCTTCTTCTCCAGCCGCCAGCGGTTCACGTAGCGGAGGAACGGGTCGGTGCTCTGGTCGCGCGAGAAGTCCTGCACGGTGGTGAGGAAGTGGCCCACCCGGAGGTCGGCGATCCGCGGCTGCATCGGCTCCTCGGGGAGCCGGAAGAACGAGTACCGGATGCCCACGGGGATCGAGCGGTAGTCGGCGAGGCCCACGCCGCCGAAGCTCGGCGGGTCGTCGGCCGAGTAGGTGAGACGGACGTCGATCTCGACGTTGCGCGGGAAGGCCTGCACCCGGGCGACGTGGCTCCGGCCCGGGTCCAGCCGCGGGCCCGGACCCTGGTAGAGGGCGCCCAGGAGCTCGCCCGTGTTCGCGTAGTCGGAGACCAGGAAGTCGGTGACGTCGATCAGCAGGTGGCCGGTGGAGTCGTGGCGGCTCTCGATGGAGAACGCCCCGACCACCGAGTGGCCCACGTTGTCCTCCAGGGAGGTCTCCATGGCCGAGCCCGAGTCGGCGGTGAACCGGGGGTTCCGCCGGACCAGGTAGATCCGGTCGCCGGTGCGCCGGAACCGGAGCATGTGGGTCCCGAAGTCGGCCGGGAGCCCCTCCTGGAGGCCCAGGTCGCCGGGGGCCTGGCTGTAGTGGAGCAGGAGGCCGAAGTCCTCGCCCAGCCGGTCGGGCGGCAGCTCCAGGTAGAGCGTCTTGTCGCGCTTCTCGTGCAGCGTGAAGAAGCCCTCGATCTCCCGGGTGTCCTCGAGCACCTCGCTCCAGGGCGCGAAGGGGCCCTCCTGCTGCTGCGGGCCGGCCTGCGGGCCGGGCGCGGGGGAGGGCTCGTCCTCGGGCGGCTGGTTGTTGATGGTGACGCAGCCGGCGACGGCCAGGGCCAGGACGAGGGCGGAGACGGATCGGACGGATCGCATGGCGCTCCTCGGTGCTCGTGAGCCGCGGTCGGCGAACGGGGGCCTACGTAAACCGTCGTCGCTTCCGGGCGCAACCCGGAAGCGGGGGCGCGCCCCCCTCGGCACCGGCCGGCCCGGCCCGTCCCCGCGGCACGGCCCGCCGACGGGGTACCCGGAGGAGGTGTCGCTCGCGCTCGGGCCGCCTCAGCCCGTCCGCTCCAGCGTCACGAAGCGTCCGCCCTCGGTCGGCTCCTCGGCGGTGACCTCGAAGGCCTCGCCCACCAGGTGCTCCCAGCGCGGGAAGAACGTGTCCCCCTCCCACGCGCCCTCCACCAGGGTCAGCTCCAGGCGGTCGGCCTCGGGCAGGAGCTGGCGGTAGACGGACTCGCCGCCGGCCACGAAGACCACCTCCTCGTCGGACACGGCCTCCAGGGCCGCCTCCACCGAGCCGTACGCTTCGGCGTCGGGGTGGCCGGGCAGCTCGCCCCGGGAGGTGAGCACCACGTTCCGGCGGCCGGGCAGGGGACCGCCCAGCCGGTCGGTGACGGAGGTGAAGGTCTTCCGGCCCATGAGCACGGCGTGGCCGGTGGTCAGCCGCTTGAAGCGGCGCATGTCCTCGGGCAGGTGCCAGGGCAGCTCGCCGTCGCGTCCGATGACGCGGTTCTCCTCGGCCAGCGCGGCGATCAGGACGATCTCGGGCACGGTCAGGCCCGCTCCCCGGCCGCGGCCGGCGTCGATCCCGGCTCCACCGGCTACACCGCGATGGGCGCGTCGAGGGCGGGGTGGTGCTCGTAACCCTCCACCGCCAGGTCGTCCGGCCCGTAGTCGAAGATCGAGTCCGCCTCGCCCAGCCGCAGCGTGGGAAGCGGCTTCGGCGACCGGGTGAGCTGCTCGCGGGCCTGCTCGGTGTGGTTCAGGTAGAGGTGGCAGTCGCCGCCGCTGAAGATCAGCTCGCCGGGCTCGAGGTCGGCCTGGTCGGCCAGCATGTGGGTGAGGGCGGCGTAGCTGGCGATGTTGAAGGGGAGGCCGAGGAAGGAGTCCACCGAGCGTTGCTGCCACATCAGCGACAGCCGGCCGTCGCCGGGCTCGCCCTCGACGAAGCACTGGAAGGCGTAGTGGCAGGGCGGAAGGGCCATCTCGTCGGTCCGGGCCGGGTGCCAGGCGCTCACCAGGTGGCGGCGCGACCCCGGGTTCCGGCGCAGGCCCTCCACCAGCCGGGCGATCTGGTCCACCCGCCGGTCGGGGCCGGCGAAGGCCCGCCACTGCTCGCCGTAGACCGGCCCCAGCTCGCCCCACCGGGCGGCGAACGCCTCGTCCTCGACGATCCGCGCCTCGAAGTCCTCCTTCGGGATCTCCTCGCCCGTCTCCTCCCGGTAGCGGGCCAGGGGCCAGTCGGTCCAGATCGAGACCCCCTGCTCGACCAGCGGCCGGATGTTGGTGCCGCCCTCCAGGAACCAGAGCAGCTCGGCGGCCACCCCCCGGAACCAGACGCGCTTGGTGGTGAGCAGGGGGAAGCCCTCCGAGAGGTCGAAGCGCATCCGGCGGCCGAAGACCCGGAGGGTGCCGGTCCCCGTGCGGTCCTCGTGGGGCCGGCCGTTCTCGAGGATGTCCCGCAGGTAGTCGAGGTAGACGTCCATGGATCCGAAGTGTCGGGCTCGGCGCGGGCGACCGCAAGCGGTGCGTCCGGCGGCGCCCGCCGGCCCCCGGACGCGCTGGCCCGCGCGGGCCGGAACCGGTACGGTTCTGTCGGAGCGCCCCGGAAGGAAGGGGGAGCGCGGCGGCCGCCGCGTCGACGCGAGCACCGAGGGCGAGGGAGGCCCGGATGCACGGAGATCACACGCCGAAGGAATGCAGCGAGTCGTTCCTGACCCGGGCGCTGGACCACCTGGGGGTCGAGGACGAGGTCCGCCACCTGCTGCGCGGGCCGGACCGCGAGGTCGTGGTGGAGCTGCCGCTCCGGGACGACGACGGCGAGCTGTCGGTCTATCACGGCTTCCGGGTCCAGCACGACAACAACCGCGGCCCCTTCAAGGGGGGGCTCCGGTTCCACCCGGAGATGGACGCCGACCACGCCCGCGGGCTGGCCACGGTGATGACCTGGAAGACGGCCGTGGTGGGGATCCCCATGGGCGGGGCCAAGGGCGGCATCGACTGCAACCCCCGGGAGCTCTCCGACGGGGAGCTGGAGACGCTGACCAAGCGCTTCGTGCGGAAGATGGGCCCGCTGTTCGGCCCCGACCTGGACATCCCGGCCCCCGACGTCGGGACCGGCCCCCGGGAGATGGCCTGGATCTACTCGGCCTACGCGGCGACGCACGAGGCCGACGCGCCGGGCGTGGTCACCGGCAAGCCCCTGGAGGTGGGCGGCTCGCGGGGTCGGACGGCGGCCACGGGCCGCGGCGTCGCCATGGTCACCGGGTGGGCCTGCGAGGCCGAGGGCATCGGCCTGGAGGGCGCGACGGTGGCCATCCAGGGCTTCGGGAACGTGGGCAGCTACCTGGCGAAGTTCCTGGACGAGATGGGGGCGAAGGTCGTGGCGGTGAGCGACGTCGAGGGCGGCATCCACCGCGGCGACGGGCTGGACGTCGAGACCCTCTTCCGCCAGAAGGAGGAGGGGGAGATCCGGTCGGTGGTGGAGAGCGACGTGCCGCACGACGACATCACCAACGACGAGCTGATGGCCCTGGACGTCGACGTCCTGGTGCCCGCCGCCCTGGAGGGCGCGATCCACGAGGGGAACGTGAGCGACGTCCGGGCCAGCCTGGTGATCGAGGCGGCCAACCTGCCGGTGACCTGCGGGGCCGACGTCCGGCTGGAGGAGCGGGGCGTGCACGTGGTGCCGGACATCCTGGCCAACGCCGGCGGGGTGACGGTCTCCTACCTGGAGTGGGTCCAGAACCGCCAGCGCTACTACTGGGAGGAGGACCGGGTCAACGAGGAGCTGCGCGACATCATGCGGGAGGCCTGGGACGTGGTCCGCGACCGGGTCGCCGCCGAGGGCATCTCCTACCGGCTGGCGGCCTACCTGGTGGCCATCGAGCGGGTCCAGACCGCCACCCGCCAGCGGGGGTTCTGAGGCCCGACGCCCGTCCGGAACGGCCCGTCGCCTCCGGGCCCCCGCGCCCGGACCGGGCCGTCGTCCCCTCCGGCGGCTGAGCCCCGGCTAGTCGCCGGCCCGCCGGACCAGGTCGGCCAGCTCCTCCAGCGCGTCCGCCGCCTCCCGCGCCTCCCGCGGGGAGAGGTCGCGGGGCGGCTTCTGGAGCTGGAAGGTGAAGCGGCCGTCGCCCCGGTGGGTGGCCTCGAAGGCCTCCAGGTCCTGGACGTTCCGGACCCGCGACAGGAGGCGCTCGAGGGCCCCCTGGTCGGGGTCTCCGCGGTCGTCGTCGCTCCGATCGGTCATTCGGCCCCTCCTTCCGGTTCGTCGGCGCTGTCGTCTCCGGCGTCGTCGCCGGCGCCCCCGTCGTCCCCGCCGTCGTCGGCGTCCCCCCCGTCCGCCCCGCCGGCCTCCTCCGCGGCGGGCGGGTGCATGGCCCGCTCGACGTTGAGGGCGAACGCGTCGGCGTGGTAGGCGTGGCAGTTCAGGCAGCTGGCGCTGGCGCGGTCGCTCCCGTGGCAGGAGGCGCAGGTCTTCCGGCCGGCGGGCCGGATCCCGCCCTCGGGCTCCACCGTGTGGCAGTCCCGGCAGGCCACGACCCGGTGGGGGCCGTGGTCGAAGCGGGTGAGCGGTCCCAGGTCGAGGCCGACGGTCCCCTCGGTCCAGAGCGAGGCCCGGCGGCCCTCCGCCCCCACGTCGCGGCCGGCCGCCCCGCCCGGCCCCGCGCCCGCGGCGCGGCCCTCGGCCGCCGGCTCCGACGCTCCCCCGGGCGACCGGTCCGCGGCGGGGGTGTGGCACTTGCCGCAGCTCACCGGTCCGTCCTCGGACGTCAGCAGGTCGAACAGCCGGGCCGCCTGCGAGTCGGCCGGGGCGGCCCGGGCGCTCACCTCCGTCAGCGTCCGGAGGAAGGGATCGGCGTGGCCGCGGGGCAGGTAGCGGACCGTGAAGTCGAACGAGTCGATCATCCAGCCCTCGGGCGCGGGGTCGACCGGACCGTAGTCCTCGAGCACGTCCAGCGGCGGCGTCGCCCCGGCCTCCCGCCGCGACAGCTCCCCCTCGAGGCCGGGCAGCCACGCCGCGCGCGCCGAGCGCACCGCGGTCAGCCAGGCGGGCTGCCGGGGGCGGGGCTCGTCGGCCGACCGCTGGTCGGCCAGCGCCACCGCCTCCCGCCCGGTCAGCTCGACGCCCAGCCCGCGCTCGAGCCGGTCGACCAGCGCGTCCCGCCCCCCGTCCGAGAGGTCCCGGAACAGCTCCTTGACCTGCCAGGCCAGGTCGCCGGCCGCCCGCAGAATGTCGCTCCCGAGCCCCTCGACGAAGGTGAGGTCGACGCCCTGCAACGTGCGCAGGTCCTCGGCGGCCGTCGAGTCGGCCGCCAGCAGGGCCCGGGTGACGGGCGAGATCGGGGTCACCACGTCGATGCCGGCGTCCACCGGCCAGGCGCCCACCGAGACCCCGTTCTCGCTCAGGATCCGGTAGTCGATGCCGGGGATCTGGACGAGCGTCAGGGCCCCCTCCCGGATCTCCCCGGTGTGGCAGTCGCCGCACATCGTCTCGAAGCTCTTCTCGCCCATCGAGCCCGCCGCCGGGCCGGCCTCCGGGGCGCCCCCGTGGCAGCCGGCGCAGGTGAACTCGGCGTCCTCGTCGGGGAAGTGCTCGGCCTCGTGGGCGGCGTGATCGAAGCGGTAGGGCAGCTCCTCGCGCGGGCCGGGCAGGTCCAGCTCGGGATGGCCGCGGTCGAAGCCGGCGAACCGGACCGAGTGGCAGGACTGGCAGCGCAGGTTCCCCATCTCGGTGAGCCGGGCGTCCCGCCCGCGGTGCTCCCGGTGGCAGGTGGCGCAGGCCAGCCCCTCCCCGGGGCCGCCGGGCGGCTCGGGGCCCAGGGCGGCCAGCCGCAGGGCCAGCGGCGCCGCGTCGTCGACGCCGCGCTCCTCCATCCCCCGGGCGATGGCGTCCAGCGTGTCCCGGGACAGCCCGTGGGGGGAGAGCGGGCGCTCGCCGCCGGGGACGTGGCAGGTCATGCACCGGGCGCTGGGGTCGAGGCCCGCGTGGGGGTCGCCGGCCGCCCCGCCGGCGGCGGCCTCCGCCCCGTCGGCGTCCCCGGCACCCGTCCCGTCGGCCGCGGCCCCGTCGCCCTCCTCGCCGGACGCCGTGTCGGGACCGGCCGCCGCCCCCGCGCCGGCGGCGGCCATCTCCCCTTCGCCGGCCGTCCCCTCGACGTGGCAGGCCGCGCACTCGTCGATGGCGGCGTGGCCCCGGGTGAGGTCGCCGGGGAGGAGGACCGAGCGGCGGGTCTCCTCGAACCAGGGGCCGGCGAGCAGGGCCAGGACCGCGCCCAGCGTCACGGCCGCCGCCCCCAGGGTGGTGAGCCCGCGCTTCGCCCGGACGGTCAGCTCGGGCTGACAGGTCTCGATGGGGCAGGAGCAGGTGCCGTCGGGGCGGGGGCCGTGCTCGCACGCCCCGCCCCGGCGCGGCGGACGGGTGCATTCCCACCGGTCGCCCCGGCGCGCCGGCGAGCACTCGTGGGTGGCCCGGCAGCGGCCCAGGGCGTCGGGGCCGACGTGGCAGGGCCGGCCCTCGTCGGCGTGGCCGCACTTCCACCAGCGGTTGGGCCGCTCGTACTCGCTCTCCTCGAAGCCGTGGCGCTGGAGCCGGTCGTCCACGGGCCGTCAGCTCCAGGCGTGGGCGACGGCCGCGTGCACCACGGCCACCACCAGGAGCGAGTAGGTCAGGGGCACGTGCACGAAGAGCCAGCGCTTGAGCACCGCCTGGTGGGCGCGGTGGTAGTCGAGGTCGTCCTTCTTCTCGATCAGCTCCTCGATCTCCTCCACCACCGCGCGCTCCTCCTCGTCCAGGTACCGCTCCAGCCCCTCCAGCTCCTCCAGGAGCCGGCGGCGGGGGCGGTGCGACTGGGCCAGGTGCCACCAGAAGTTGCGGTGCTCCTCGAAGAAGGGGAGCAGGTAGCGCACGTACAGGTCGGAGACGGCCGTGGCCTCCACCTCGTCCACCAGCTCCTCCAGGCGCTCGCGCAGCCGCTGCAGCAGCCGGGGCTGGCGCTGGCGCAGGACCAGCTCGCCGCGGCTCCGGAGCCGGCCGGGGATCGCCCGCGACAGGAGCAGCCCGACGATCCCGCTGACGACCACCCCGAGGAAGAGCGCCGCCAGGGTGACCTCCAGGATCCCGTCGGGCACCCGGAAGTCCACGTGGAACAGGAAGACCGCCACGGTGACCAGCCCCACGTAGACGTGCGCCTGCAGCCAGGCCCGGGCCGAGAGCAGGGGGAGGAAAGGGAGCTTCTTGCGGGCGTTGAAGAGCGTCAGCGCCACCAGCAGGGCCAGCAGCAGCCAGCCGGTGACGAAGCTGGCGTCGTGCAGCGACAGGGTCCAGGCGGCGTAGAGCCCGCCGGCGGCCAGGACGCCGGCCAGGGCCAGGCCTCCGTTGATCAGCCTCCGCCGGACCCGGGCCTTCACGCCTCGGCCCACTCGGCCAGCGCCGCCAGCTCGTCGGGGTCGCTGAGGTCCATCCGGGTCAGCGCGTCGTGGGGGCACGCCCGCTGGCAGGCCGGGCCGGTGGGCTGGTCGCTGCACAGGTCGCACTTGGTGGCCTTCTGGACCGGGCGCCCGCTGTCGGCGTCCAGCATCATCTCGCCGGCCCGGTTCCGGATCTCCACCAGCCGGATGTTGTCGTAGGGGCAGGAGTGGGCGCAGGTGCCGCACCCGATGCAGGTGGTGTCGTTGATGACCACCTCGCCGCCCTCCAGGTCGCGGTGGATCGCGCCCGTGGGACAGCCGATCATGCAGACCGGGTCCTGGCAGTGCATGCAGGCGTTGGCCACCTGGACGTTGCCCACCTGCTTCCCGTGGCGGATGAACCGCGGGTTGCCGTCGTGGGTGGAGGCGCAGGCGGTGACGCAGTCGTCGCACTGGACGCACCGGTCCAGGTTGATGACCATGGCCGCCGTGCCGTTGGTGAAGCGGTTGCCCACCAGGAACTCGATCAGCTCCTGGTCGACCTCGCCCTCCTCCAGGACGTCCCGGGCCCCCTCCTCGTCGGGCGTCGGCGCCCCCGGCACCGGGAGACCGTCGCCGTCCCCGGCGGTCTCGACGTCGGGGAGCAGGGACTCGTCGACGATGGGATCGTCCCGGTCCGCTCCCAGGACGTGCTTCTCCACCATCCGGGTGGGGACCAGGATCACCGACGCGTAGCCCACCGCCCGGAGGGAGTTCTGCAGCGGGACCGGGTCCTCCGGGTCCCGCCAGTTCCGGAGGGTCTCCTCCAGGCCGTAGACCTGGCCCCGGCCCAGGTAGCCCAGGGTGCGGTGGCCCTCGCCGAACCGGCGGCTCACCCGGGCGAAGCCCGACCGCACCATGATGATGCCGTTGGCGTAGTGGCCCTCCCGGGCGATGAGCGGCTCGCTCTCGATGGTCTGCTCGTCCAGGAGCTGCTGGTAGGTCAGGTGCCAGTCGAAGTCGCCCCAGGTGTCGAACTTCGTGTTGTCGACGATCTCCTGGAGCGCACTGCACTTCTCGCACGTGCAGCCCTCGGGCGCGTCGCGGTGGTCCAGGTGCTGGAAGAGCGGCGTGGAGAGGAGGTGGGTCTCCAGGTTCCGCTCGCGGTAGATCCGGTGGATGTGCTCCTTCAGCTCCGGGTCCCGCCGCATGATGTCGCGGAGGCCCTGCCAGCGGATCTCCAGGACCTCGGCCTCGCCGTCGGCGAAGACGGTGGCCGTGCGCGGGATGCGGCCCAGCGCCGCCACCTCGCCGAAGAACTGCCCCTCCTCGAGGGCCACGGTGCGGGCGGCCTCGAGCACCGCCGGCACGTCCTGGAGGAAGAGCCGGACGTTGCCCGCCTCGTCCTCCCGCTCCCCGGCGCCCTCCAGGGCCGCTGAGCCCGCCGAGTCCCGGGCCTCGGGGATCCGGGAGTTCCGCCAGAGCTGGGCGAAGGCCTCCCAGAGGGTCTTCTCGTCGTGCTCCCGCCGGCCCAGGACCGTGGCGGGGATCTCGTCCTCCGGAGAGATGTCGACCCGGACCTGGCCCGAGAGGATCAGGAAGGCCGAGTTGCCGTAGTCGCCCTCGCGCACGACGATGTCGCCGTGCTCGTAGCGCCGGATGCGGGTGTCGTTGCGGAGGATGCCCCGGAGCGGGGTGGAGGAGGGGAAGTGCTCCGGGTCCATCTGGTTGAAGGGAGCGCGCGCGAGCAGGCGGTCCACGTCCTCCCCGGTCATGTCGGGCCCGAACGGCTCGTCCCACCGCTCGGGCCCCTCCCGCACGTCGACGAAGTCGCGCTCCTCCGGCGACGCTCGGGTGTCGGGTTCGGCCATCGCCTGCCTCGCTCCTCCTGCCTGCGTGTCGCTGCCTCGTCCGCCCCGGTCGCCGCCGACGCTCTCCCGCGGGGGACGCCGGAGGGCGTCGCGGGCCTCAGCCCCCGCTCTCGATCATCGCGTCCACGCCGGCGAGCCCGCTGCCGTCGTGCTCGCCGGCGAACGAGCGCGCCGCCGCCTGCACGCCGTCGGCGGCCGAGGTCAGCGCCTGGTTGCCCGGGGTCAGCTCGACGCCGCCGGCCGCCGACAGCGCCTCCTGGACCGTGGCCGAGGCGGACGGCGCGGCCTCGGCGACGCTCCCGAGCCGATCCATGGCGGCCCGGGCGCGCTCGGTCATGCTGTCGGCGTAGTCCCCGGGCCCGGTGGCCTGGGCCAGCCCGCGGAGGGCGTACTCCAGGTCCACCATCTGCCCCAGCACGAAGAGGAGGCGGTTCCGGTTCTGCGGGTCGTAGGTGCGGGCGGCCTCGCGGTTGGTGTCGCCGTCGGTGGCCGAGAAGTTGTGTCGGATCTGGTCCAGCCGCTCGAGGACGTCGAAGTCGCTGCCGGCGATGTGCTGGCCGGTGTTGACCAGCTCCTCGTTCGGCACCGTGTGGCAGCTGTAGCAGTTCCGGATCATCTCGTAGGGCATGTCGGGCCGGATCATCCCCATCTCGGCCGTCCGCTGCATCCGCGTGCGGCGGTGCTCCTCGGTCTCGGTCTCCCCGGTGGCCCGCTCGCCCGCGGCGGTCTGGCCGAAGTCGTTGTGCACGTCCAGCCACTCCTGGGCCGCGCTGTGGCAGGACTCGCAGGCGACCCCGGAGATGGCCCGCTCCCGCCCCCGCTGCTCCGCCTGGGTGTAGTGGCAGTCCACGCACACGCCGCGGCGCGCGCTCCGCAGGCCCATCCGATCGAGGACGGCCTGGGCCGAGTCGCTCCGGTGGAAGGTCCGCCAGCCCTCCTGGTGGGCGGTCCCCTCCCACACCTCGTGGGCGGCCTCGTGGCACTCCGCGCACTCGGAGGATCCCACCACCTGGGCCGGATCCTGCGCCTCGGCGCCCCCCAGCAGGAGCGCGCCGGCCAGGATCGCCGTCGGAATCGCCCGGCTCGTCTTTTTCATCGTCGGTGCTCCCTCGCTGCAGGCGTGTGTCGTCGCGGTCGGGCCGGTCGCTCGAGCGGACGCGCTACGCGTCCAGGACCACGTCCCCGTCCGGAACCCCGATGCAGGTCAGGCACGACCCCTCCTCCGGCATCTCGTTCGGGTCCCGGACGTAGTCGACCTCCCCTTCCTTCACCGCGGTGAGGCAGGTGTTGCAATTGCCCACCCGGCAGCCGAAGTCGATGGGGACCCCGTTCTCCTCGGCCAGCTCCAGCAGGGTCTGCGAATCGTCCTCCCAGCGGCAGGTCGTCTCCGACCGGGCGAAGATCACCTCGGCCGGCTCGTGCCCCTCCTCGTCCTCCTTGATCGAGGCCGGTCCGAACGCCTCGAACTTGATGTCCTTCTCGGGCACCCCCCAGTCCCGGAGGTCCGAGAAGAGGGCCTTCATCATCGGCGGCGGGCCGCAGATGTAGTACTCGAAGTTGCTCGAGGGCAGGACCTCCCGGAACAGGTCGACCGTGACCCAGCCCTCGTGGAAGTAGTCCTCCCCCTCGACGTCGCTCTCCAGCGGGTCGCTGTAGCAGGAGTAGAGGTGGATGTTCTCGTGCTCCAGGGCCACCCGCTCCAGGTGCTCCTTCTCCATCTGCTCGTCGCTGTTGCGGACGCCGTGGAAGAAGTGGACCTCGCGCCCGGAGCCCGTGTCGACGACGTGGTTGAGCATGCTCATCATCGGCGTCACGCCGACCCCGCCGCCGATCAGCACCGCCGGCCGGTCGTGGGTGCGGTCCAGGTAGAACTGGCCGCCGGGCGCCTCCACGTCGAGGATGTCGCCCTCCTCGACCTCGTCGTGGAAGTGGTTGGAGGCCAGCCCCGGGGGGACGTCCTCGTCCTCGGGCGGCAGGAGCCGCTTCACCGAGATCCGGTAGTAGTCCGGGTCCGGGCAGTCGGAGAGCGAGTAGCACCGGACCGCCGTGTCCCGGGTGCCGTCGGGCCGGGTGACGTTCAGCTCGAAGGTGAGGAACTGCCCGGGCTCGAAGGAGGGGAGGGGGCGCTTGTCGTGGGGCACCAGGTAGAAGGAGCGGATCATCTCGTCGCCCGAGGCGACCTCCTTGCGGCCCACCTCGAACTTCCGGTGCCCGCTCCACGACAGGTCGCGCTCCCGCCGCTCCCGCTCCAGCGCCTCGTGGCGGGCCCGCACCTCCTCCCGGGCCGCCCGGACCCGCTGGTCGAGCAGCTCCAGCTTCCGGCGGCGTCCCTGGACGACGGTCCAGAGGAGGTACAGGACGCCGGCGGTGACGGCGGTGACCAGGAGGATGCCGGCCGCCTGCAGCAGGATCATCGGATCGCTCTCCCGGAGGTGGTTCCGAGCGGGCGCGGGGCCCGCGACCGCCGGGACCCCGCGGCTCGGGCGGGTCGGGCGCTCAGAACTTGACCAGCGTCTCGAGCCGGACGCCCAGCGGCGGATCGCCCGCGTCGCGGGCCACGGCGAAGCCGTCGGCCCGGAGGACCAGGCGGCGGCCGATGGCCTGCTGGAAGCGGACGGCCGCGCCGACGGAGCCGCCGCCCGCGTCGGTCTCCTTCCGTCCGGCGGCCTCGAGCACGATCTGGCGTCGCCCGTCGGCGAAGAGGAGCTGCCGCCCGACGGCGCCGCCCACGGCGTCGCTGGCCACGGGGCTCAGGGCGGAGCCGAACCGGCCCAGCCCCGGCGACGCGAACAGGATGCCGACCGGGCCGAGGGGACCGCCCACCTCCCGGGCCGCCGGCGTGTAGTCGCCCGCCGCCCAGAAGCCGTTCACGTACCAGAGGCCGTACTCGCCGTGCGGGGTCCAGGAGACCTCGCTCATCAGCAGCAGCCCCTCGCCCGTGGCCGGGACGAGCCTCCCGCCGGAGCCGGGCCCGGACGCGACGGGATCGTCGGTGACGAGCGAGCCGGCCACCCGGAAGGCGGTGTTGAAGATCCGGTCGCCGATCCAGAGCCGCTGGACCGCCGAGGCCCCGGCGTGCAGGGCGTCGCCGGTGACGTCGTCGGCGAAGGTGTAGACCACGTCCAGGCTGACGGTGCTCCCGGGGAAGTCGGCCTGGTTGAAGAGCCCGACGATCTGGGCCGACTCGTCCTCCACGTTGCGACGATGGACCTGGTTCCAGGCGTAGAGCCCGGTGATCCGGAGGTTCGAGGTCCCGGCCGGCCGGAGGCTGTTCCGGGTGATCCCGACCGCGTCCAGGTTGTCGCCGACGACCAGGCCCTCCTGGAAGCTGACGGTCTGCCGCCCCACCGAGAAGCCGTAGTCGAGGGCGGCGGTCTCGTCGTCGTCCAGGTTCGGGAAGAGCTCGCCGAAGTCGCCCTCGAAGAAGAGGCTCTGCAGCTCCTCCTGCAGGTCGGCCTCCCACCGGTCGCCGACGACGTTGTCGCCGAACTGGTAGCCCAGGCCGCTCCCGAGCCCGAAGGGCCGGTACTCGACCACCAGCCGCTCGGTGCCGGTGAGCCGGAGGTTGGCGACCAGGTCCAGGCGGTTGGCCCACTCGCTGTTCGTGGACGACGGGGTCCCGGCCGGCGCCCCGGTCTCGAAGCTCTGCACCCCGCTGCGGAAGGTGCCGAAGACCCAGAGGGCCGGGCGCCAGGTGGCGCCGGTGGGCAGGGTGAATCCGTCGCCGAACGGACCGGGCGAGAGGAAGTCCTCGCCGATCTCGAGGACGAGGTTCGGCCGGTCGGGCAGCTCCTGCAGGGGCTTGGGCTTCTCGTCCAGGCCGTAGCCGGAGTCGGCCACCGCCGGGTCGTCGGTCGGGTCCACGGATCCCTGCTGGGCCGCGGCGGGCGCGGCGCCGAGCAGGACCAGGGCGGCGGCCAGCAGGAGCGCCGCCGGGGCGGCGCTCACGGCGGGCGGGTCAGTTCGCGTCATCGGCCTCGTCCCCGGCCGGAGAAAGGTTCAGCCACGTGGCCGGCGGCGGGTCGCGCTTCTCCCACTCGACCTCGTCGGGATCCTGGCCGAGCTCGAAGGTGGCGCCGTACTTCCAGAGCACGGCGTGCCCGGCCACGATGCGCTCGGCCACCTCGCGGGCGCTCATCCCGTAGTCGAAGCCCACCTTCTGGATCTTGCCGATCAGGTTCACCGGCACCATGCCGGAGATCAGCTTCACCGTGGCCCGGTAGGGGCCCTCGGTGCCCGCCAGCTTCTCCCCGCTCACCTCGTACTCGGGCCAGCGGCTGCCATTCGGCTCGATCCCCCGCCGGTGGATCCGGGCGCCCCCGGGGTGGCCCCGGAGGACGGTGGGCGAGGCCGACGGCCGGCCGAAGGGGAGCGGGTCGATGGACTGGTTCACCGCCAGCACCTGCTCCCGTTCGCCCCCGCGGATCATCTGGATGGTGAACTCCGACTGGAGGTTGAACAGGTAGGGGTCGGGCTCGGCCTTCCCGGCGTGGACCAGGATGGAGTGGGAGTCCCGGAGGTCGCCGTTGGCGTCCAGGTCGCCGGAGATGAAGACCGTGTCGCCCGAGGCGTCCTGGACGATCACCCGGAGGTAGACCGGCCGCTCGGCGATGAAGCCGGTGGGCACGTTGTGGCCGTCGGTGGCGTTCTCGACCTCGACCTCGAAGGAGATCCCGTCGGCGGAGACCTCGTGCATCTTGATCTCGCCGATCTGGTAGCCGTTCCGCAGGACCGTCCGCCGCTTCTTCGCGTACTCGTTGAGCTTCTCGAACTGCTGCTCCAGGTAGAACCGGGCGTCGAGCCGGTCCGTGTAGAACGACCACCGCTCGGGGAACTCGTAGTCCTCGGAGACGGTGTCCTCGAAGGCCGGGGTGCCCCAGCCGGCCGTCCAGTCGAACTGCAGCCACGCCTCCATCGTGGCGAACTCCTGCATCTCCCGGTCGTGCGGGAAGACGCCCGGGTGGATGATGGAGTGGTCGGGGCCGGCGAAGCTGTGGTCGGTGGCCTTCCGGGGCGGGGTCGGGTCGCCGCCCACCCTGGCGGCGGGCCCCGTGGCGTAGTTGGTGGCGGGGTCGCCGGTGAACTCGCCCGGCGTCTTGCCCATGTGGCAGTCCTGGCAGGAGACGCCCCGGCGGGCAGCCGGCGAGCTCTTGTACTCGCTGAAGGCCTCCTCGAGACGGAAACCGCCCGGGGAGAGCACGTCGTGGCAGGTGCCGCACATCGCGGGCTCGGTCATCTCGAAGAAGGGCTCCACGTCCAGGTGGAGGGCCCGCCTCCGGTTCTGGTCGCGCTCGGTGGCGAGCCGCAGGGAGGGGTCCTGCTGGAGGGAGTCGAAGTTGGAGCCGTCGGAGGGCCCGTAGATCGTGCCGTAGATGTCGCCGGGCACGATGCGGAAGCGGGCGCTGAACTTGCCCCAGTCCTTGTTCATCCGGTGGCAGGTGATGCAGGTCACGCCCTCGCGGGAGACCGGGTCGCGGTTCGCGTTGTTCGTGAAGACCGGCTCGTTCTTCGACATCCCGGTGGCGTTGTGGCACCGGATGCAGAAGTCCCCCGTGGTGCCGTTGTTCAGCTTGATCTGCGTCGCCTGGAACGAGTTGTAGACGGGGCTGAGCTGGGCGTAGGCGTGGGGGGACATCGACCACTGCCGGTACTGGCGGGGGTGGCACTCGGCGCACTGGTTGGCGGAGGGGTACTCCAGCGCCTCCAGGTGCATGCTGTCCACCTGCATCCGGCTCGGATCCTCCTGGGCCGCGAGCGGCGAGGCGCCGCCCGCGAGGAGGGCCGCCGCCAGGAGCGCCGCGGCCGCCGGGATCCCCGCCGCCCGAAGGGCCGGGCGGTCGGGCAGGAGGGAGCCGTCGGGGCGGGCGGAGGAGCGGGGCCCGCCGGCGTCCGCGGCCGGGGAGCCCGCGCCGTCGGGGCCGGGGAGCGTCTCGGGGGGCACGGCTCGGATGTCGACCTCCCGGGATCGGGTTCGGGACGGTCCGCCGCGCGCGGGGCCGTCGACGGCACCGATACTACCGGCTCCGACCCGGGCGCCGCAAACCCGCGTCGGGCCGGGGGGCGGCGGGAGCGCGCCCGGCCTCCGCGCCTTCGCGGGGAACCGGCGATCCGTGTGCCCCGACCTCTCCCGTGCCCTCAGAGCAGGAGCGCGGCGATGCCCACCAGGACAGCGCCGTGGGCGAGCTGGTCGAGGCCCAGCCCGGTCCAGAAGAGCTGGCGCTTCGGGTCGCGCAGGCCCTCGAACCGGGCGCCCAGCCGGGCCCGGACCGCGTCCAGGACGAAGTGGGTGACCAGCTCGATCCCCGCGGCCAGCGCCAGGGTCGACGGGTCGGGCCGGACGACCGCCAGGGCCGCGACCCCCGTCAGCGCCCCGTGGACGGCGGCGTGGCCCAGGATCGGGCCCAGCGGCCCGCCGGCCGCCTTGGCCTCGGTCATCCGCTCGGTCACCAGGGGCGTGAAGTCGCCCAGGAAGTGGCCGGTCAGCAGCGCCAGCAGCAGGAGGGCCGCCTCGGGGGTCACGCCCTCTCCGCCTCCCCGGCCTCGGCCCGGTGCGCCTCGGCGCGGTCGGGACGGTCGGAGCGGGCCCAGTGCCGGGCCACCAGGCGGTGGTAGCCGGGGACCTCCCCCGCCGGACGCTCCTCCAGCCACGCCGCCACGGCGCCGTGCAGGTCGGCCCGGACGCTCCGGAGCAGGGTCCCGTAGGCCACCTCGCGCAGAAGGACGTGCTCGAACAGGTGCTCCCCCTCGCCCGCGAGCCAGGGGTCCGCGGCCGGCCGGATCATGCCGGCCGCCCGGAGGCGCTCGAGGTCCTCGTCCACCGGCCGCCCCAGCAGCTCGTCGGCCAGCAGGTCCGCCCAGAACCGGCGCCCCACCACCGACGCGCACTGGAGCAGGCGCTTGGTGGTGGAGGGGAGGGCGTCCATCCGCGTGCTGAGCAGGCTCTCCACCCCGTCGGGGACGCCCAGGCGCTCCGGCTCCTCCACCAGCCGCCAGCTCTCGTCGCGGCGCTCGATCACGCCCCGGCGGTCCAGCGTCGACAGCAGGTCCTCGAGGAAGAAGGGGTTCCCCTCGGCCCGGCCGAGCACGCGCTCGACGAAGGCGTCCGGCAGCTCGTGGTCGCCGAGGATCGAGCCCAGGAGGGTCCGGCTCTCCTCCGGGTCCAGCGGCTCGAGGTCAAGGCGCGGGAGCGGCCCGTCGATCACCTCCAGGAGCCCGGATTCGCGGGGGAGGGGCGGCCGGGTGATCGCCACCAGCAGCCGGGGCCCCGAGATTCCGGGGGCCCCGGCGGCCAGCCAGCCGAGCGTGGGACGATCGGCCCAGTGGAGGTTCTCCAGCAGGAGCAGGCGGGGCGGGCCGTCGGGGCCGCTCAGCGCCCTCGCGAGCGCCGCCGCCCGGTCGTCCGCTCCGGCGTCGGCCGGCTCCTCCGCCTCGCCGGCCAGGACCGCGGCGAGCGCGTCGCGCTCCTCGTCGCTCCCGCCCCCGGGGCCCGCGGCGATCACCCGGCCGGCGGCCTCCTCCGGCGCCGCGTCCGGCGGGAGGCCGTGGAGCTCGGACACCATTCTCGCGGCCAGCTCCCACGGCCGGCGGGCGGCGTGGGCCCGGGCGACGGCGTGGCCGACGTCCTCGTCGCCGAGCCCCTCGGTGGCGACCAGCTCCTCCAGCAGGCGGGTCTTTCCCACCCCGGGCTCCCCGACGACCAGCAGGCGCACGGTCTCCCCCTCCCGGGCGGCGGCCCAGGCCGTGCGCAGGCGCTCCAGCTCCTCGCTCCGGCCCACCAGCGGCCGGGTCCGGTCGGCGGCCGAGGGGCCGCCCCGGCGCCCGCCGCGGACGCCCATGATCCGGCGCACCCGCACCGGCTCGGCGCGGCCGGGGACCTCCATCACCTCGCCCTCGTCGAACTCGAAGACGTCCCGGGTCTCCCGCCAGGTCCGGTCGCCCACCAGGACCCCCCCCGGCTCGCAGGCGGACTCGAGCCGCGAGGCCACGTTCACCACGTCGCCCAGGGCGGTGTAGTCGCAGGCGCTACCGGCGCTCAGCAGCCCCGTGACCACCGGGCCGGTGTTGATCCCCACGCTGAGCTTCGGCCGGCTCCCCTCGGTCAACTCCAGCGAGTGGCGGTCGGCGGGGCTCCAGTCCGCCAGCGTCCGGTGCATCTCCAGCGCCGCGCGGACGGCCCGCTCGGGCTCGTTCTCGTGGCCCTCGGGCACGCCGAACAGCGCCATCACCGAGTCGCCGATGAACTTGTCCACGTGGCCGCCCCACCGGATGGCGCACTCGGCCAGCGGCTCCAGGCAGCTCGCCACCAGCTCGTGGACCGCCTCCGGGTCGAGGCGCTCGGTGATGCGGGTGAAGCCCGAGAGGTCGGCGAAGAGGACGGTGACCACGCGCCGCTCCGCCCGGCCCAGCGAGCCCAGGTGGGCCCCGCAGCGGGAGCAGAAGACGACCTCCTCGGGCTGGATCAGCCCGCAGGCGGGGCAGGAGAGCCCCCCGGCGGAGCCGGCGGCCGCGCCGCAGGCCGGACAGTAGCGGAAGCCCTCCCGGAGCCCTTCGCCGCAGGCCTCGCAGTTCGTCGTCGTCGTCTCGATGATCGCCTCCGGTCCGGGGTTCACGCCAAGGCTAGGCGCGGGGCACGGTCCCCACAACGGGGCCGGCGGGATCGGGCGGCGGCCAGGGTGGTGAGGGAAGGGCTCCGGACCTTATAACATAGGGTGCGGGCGACCGATCCCTCTCACGCCGACCTGGAGCCGCGGATGCGACGGCTCGTCGAGTTCTTCCAGGAGATGAAGCGCCGCCGGGTCTTCCGCGTGGCGGGCCTCTACCTGGCCGTCGGCTGGGGCGTGATCGAGTTCTCCTCCTACCTCATCGGACAGCTCCGGGCACCCGACTGGACCGAAGACCTGGTGCTCATCCTCGTGATCGTGGGCTTCCCCATCTCGCTGGTGATGGCGTGGGCGTTCGAGGTGACCCCCGAGGGCGTGGTCCGCGATCCGTCGGACGAGGGCGATCACGCCTACCCGCCGGGGGACCGCGGCGGAAGGCCCGGGTCGGGGCGCTCGGCCGGGGGCGGACGCCGGCGAGAGCAGGGGGGCGGCGCGCCCCGCCCGGGCGGCGGGGCCGGCCCGGGAGGCGGCGGGGCCGGCGGCCGCGACACCTACGACGGGAAGACCGTGGCGTTCACCACGCCGTCGTCGGGGGGCGGGACGGTGCAGCTCCTGCCGGGCCGCCTCGAGGTCCTGGAGGGGGCCGACCAGGGCCAGGACGTGCGCTTCGAGAAGCCGCCCTCCGGCGAGCCGGAGTTCACCTTCGGGCGGCGATCGAGCCCCGGCGATCCGACCCACGTCGAGCTGAAGGTGCCGACGGTGAGCCGCGAGCACGCGGTGATGCGCTGGGAGGACGGCGGGTGGGAGATCGAGAACCGCTCGACGACCAACCCCCTTCGGGTGGACGGGGAGGAGCTCACCGAGGAGGGCGCGACGATCGGGCTGTCGGGGGGCGAGCGCATCGAGATGGGTCGGGTCGCCTTCCGGTTCCACGAGCGCTGAGCGGGGGCGGGCCGACGGCGACCGTCCCGGCCCCGGCCGGGCTGCGCCCCGGGGCGGGGCTCCCGTCGGGCCGGGACCCCGCCCCGGAGGCGGTTGCGGTGAACGGGACGGGCCGTGAGCTTTGCTTTCTCGGTCGGCCGGACGGTCACGTCCGGGGCCGCGTCGGCGACGGCGGCCGCGATCGGCCGGAGAGAGGCCGGGGCGAGGGCCGTTTCCGGCCTCCGGGCGTCCGCGCCGTCGCAGGACCGGAGGAAGAGGGGGATCCATGAGCTCGTCCGTTTCGGCGTTCGCGGCGCGGGGCCGTCCTCCCGCGCTCCTGCGGTGGGCCCTCGTGGCCGCCGGCCTGCTGGCGGTGGCCGGTTGCGCCGGCCGCCAGGCCGTGCCCGAGCCCCCCGCCCCGGCGGAGATCCCGACCCTGGAGGAGCGGGTCGAGGCGAACCCCGAGGCCGTGGAGCCCCGGGTCCGGCTCGGGGCCGCCTACCGGGCCGACGGCCGGCTCGAGCAGGCCCGTCGGGTGCTGGAGGAGGCCCGGCGCCTCGATCCGGACGACGCGCGGACGGCCCTGCTGCTGGGCCTCACCTACGAGGACCTGGAGCGGTACGGGGACGCCCGGCAGGTCTACGAGAGCTACCTCTCGTCGGCCGATCGTCCGGACCTGGCCGGCCGGGTCGAGGCGCGGCTGGCCTACCTGGACCGCCGGGAGCTGGAGGCGTCGATCCGGCAGACCCTCCAGCGCGAGGAGGAGCTGGCCGACCGGCCGCCCTCCGAGAACACCGTCGCCGTCTTCCCCTACCTCTACCAGGGCGCCTCGCCCGAATTCCGGCCCCTGTCGCGGGCGATGGCCGAGTTCCTGGTCACCGACCTGGCCCGGTCCGACCGGATCACCGTCCTCGAGCGCACGCGGGTCCAGCTCCTCCTCCAGGAGATGGAGCTGTCCGAGAGCCGGTACGTCGATCCCGCCACCGCCGTCCGGAGCGGGCGGCTGCTGGGCGCCTCCCGGGTCGTGCAGGGCGTGATGAGCGGGAGCGAGGAGAGCCTCCGGGTCGAGACGTCGATGGTGGACGCCGGGGGCGAGCCGACGGACGAGGCCCCGCCGCCGATCTTCGACGGCGAGCGGTCCGCCGAGGACATCCTCGAGCTGGAGGCGGAGATCGCCTTCTCCGTGTTCGACCGGATGGGGATCGAGCTGACGCCGGCCGAGCGGCGCGCGATCCGGGACCGGCCCACCGAGAACCTGCAGGCGCTGGTGTCCTTCGGGCGCGGCCTGATGGCCGAGGACACGGCCGACTTCGCCGGCGCGGCGGCCCAGTTCCGGCAGGCCGCCGAGATCGATCCCGGCTTCGAGGCGGCCTCCGAGCGGGCCGAGGCGGCCTCCGACCTCACGGCGGCTTCCGGCCAGAGCACCGACGAGCTGGCCCAGGCCGCCTTCGGCGAGGACCAGGCGGCCGAGGAAGTGGAGACGGCCTCGTCCGAGCTCATGGACGAGACGATCGGCGGCGAGGACGTCGGGCTCGACCGTGACCCCGCGGCCGAGGTGCTGGGGGTCGAGGGGGTCTCGGGGGGCAGCGCCATCCTGCGCATCCTGATTCCGCCGCCCGGGGGAGGGCTCCGATGACGACGCGATCCCGAGCCGAGACCCTGCCGGAGTCCGGGGGGGTGACCCCGCGCGCCGCGGCGACGCCGGAGCCGACGACCGGGCGTGAGGAGGGGAGCGGCCGGACGCTGGCCCGCGCCCTCCTGGCGGCCGGGGCGGCGGCCCTGCTCGCGGCCGCGGCGCCGGAGCCGGCGGCCGCCCAGTTCTCCTCGCCCGAGGCGGGCACGGGCGTCCGCTTCCACCACATCGGCTTCGACGACCCGTCGGCCGCCTCCATCGACAACGTCTCCCTCCTCACCGTCCCCGTGGCGGGCCGGGTCGAGGTGGGCGAACGGGTCACCGTCCAGTTGAGCGGCCACTGGGCCCGGGGCCGGCTGGAGCGGCCCGACGGCACCGCCTCCACCGTCTCCGGCTTCACCGACGCCACGCTGAGCGCCTCGCTCGAGGTGGGCGACGGGGCCGCCACGATCACCGCCGTCGGACGCCTCCCCACCGGCCGGACCGGCTACGAGACCGGCGAGCTGGACGTGGTCGGCGTGGTGGCCGCCGACCTCTTCCCCTTCCGGATCTCGAGCTGGGGGACGGGGGGCGGGCTCGGCCTCCGCGCCTCGACGGCCCGAGAGCTGGGGCCGGTGGACGCCACGCTGAGCCTCGGATACTTCCGGTCGGGGCAGTTCGACCTGCTGGAGGAGCGGCTCGTGGACTACCGACCGGGCGACCGGCTCAGCGCCCGGGCCGGCCTGACGGCGCCGGTGGGCGAGGCGGGCCAGATCGGGCTGCAGGGCGGCTTCCGCTGGTTCGGCGACGACGAACGCCGGGACCAGGCCATCTTCGAGAGCGGCAACCGGTACGACGTCCTGGGCACCTATTCCTTCCCCGTGGGCGAGGACGCGGGCTTCCTCTACGGAGGCTACCAGCGCCGCTCCGAGGGGCGCCGCCTCGAGCTTCAGGAGGCGACGGCGGCGCAGGACCTCCTGCTGGCGGGGGCTGGCCTCCGTATGCGGACGGGCGGGATCCTCCTGCGGCCCGAGGTGGACGCCCGCGTGGTCCAGCGTGAGGACGATCGCAGCGAGGGCTGGGGGATCCGGGTCGGCGGCCGGGCCGAGGTGCCGATGGGGGGCACGACCGTCCTGCCCCTCCTGCGGGGACACCTGGGCAACGCCGGGATACGTCCGGGCGAGGAGAGCGACTTCCTGGGGGTCGAGGTGGGCGCCAGCGTGCGCCTGGGGGGCGGGTCGCGATGAGCGCTCCGGGCGCCGGACGCGGGAACGGTACGGGAGCGGGATCCGGGGACGCCGACGTGCGGCGGCGCCTCCCGGCCCTCGGAGCCCTGCTGCTGGGCGGGCTCGCCGCCCTGGCCGCGTGCCAGAGCGACGTCCAGGGGCCGGGGGAGGACGGACCTGCCGGGGTCGGGTCGCTCGTGGTGGCCGGCTCGTTCGAGGCGGACACGAGTCGGGCGGCGGCGCGGACCCTCTCGGCCGCCTACGACTCGGCCGACGGGGTGGCGGTCCGGCTGCTGGACACCGCCGACGAGAGCGCCGTCGAAGAGCTCGAGGAGCCCTTCGATCCCTCGGAGGGGACGGCCGAGGTGGAGGTGGAGGTGCCGGTCGAGGGGGACAGCACCGACTTCCTGCTGAACCTCGACCTCCTGCGCGGGGAGGACGCGCTGTTCTCGGCCTCGCGCACCGTCACGCTCCGGGCCGGGGCCACCACGACGGCCGAGGTCACGCTGGCGCCGGTGGCGGCCGGAGTCCGGGCGCCGGCCGGCCCCCTCGCCATCCCCACCGTGCGCGACACCCTCCGGGTGGAGGGCGCGGTGCTCTTCGCCACCGGGGACACCATCCCCGGCCGGACTCCCCTGTGGGAGAGCCGGGACCCCGGCATCGTCTCGACCACGGCCGACGGGCTGCTCACGGCTCAGTCGGTGGGCCAGGCCACCCTGGTGGCCTCCGCCGGGGGGGAGACCGACTCGGTCCAGGTGAGCGTGCAGGAGGCGGCCGAGGCCCTGCTGGAGGGCCGGATCGTCTCGCCTCAGGAGGGGACGGGGGTCGGCGGGGTGACCGTCGGGTTCACCGCCGTCGACACCGGCAGCGCCGCCGCGGCGCCCCGCGCCTCGCGGGTGGCCGCCCAGGTGGAGCCGGTCACCACCGACGCGGACGGCACCTGGACGTCGCCGCCGCTCGAGCCGGGCACCTACGACGTCACCTTCGAGCACCCGGACCGCGAGAACACCACGCTCTTCGGCGCCGACGCGCAGGCGGGCCGCCAGACCTCGGTGGGCCAGGTGCCGCTGGCCCCGGCGAGCGTCCAGGTCGGCGGGCTGGCGGGCACGGTGGTGAACGCCCGCGACGGGACCGCCGTGAGCGGCGCCACCGTGGAGCTCCGGGAGGGCGTGAACGCGACCTCCGGCACCGCGGCGGCGACGACCACCACCGACGAGACCGGGCAGTACACGTTCTTCGAGCAGCCGGCGGGGACCTATACCGTCACGGCCACGGGCTCGGACTTCGTCGAGGGGGCGCGGACCGCCGCGGTGGTGGGCGGCACCCAGCTCACCGGCCGCGGCCTGGCCCTCTCCCCGTCGGGGACGTCCGGCGAGGTCCGGATCGTCCTCACCTGGGGCGAGACGCCCTCGGACCTGGACGCCCACCTCACCGGACCCGACGGCTCGGGCGGGCGCTTCCACGTCTACTTCGGCAACACGGGCAGCCTGGACACGGACCCGTTCGCCGCCCTGGACGTGGACGACGTCACCTCCTTCGGGCCGGAGACGATCACCATCACCCAGGTGCGCGACGGCGTGTACCGGTACTCGGTGCACGACTTCACCAACCGGAGCGCCACCCCCGACAGCCCCAGCTCGGCCCTCGCCCAGTCCGGCGCCACGGTGGAGGTCTTCATCGACGGCACCCTGGAGGCGGAGTTCTTCCCGCCCAACCAGGACGGGACCCTCTGGACCGTCTTCGAGCTGCAGGGTTCGACCGTGACGCCCGTCAACACCATGGAGTACGAGTCGGATTCCGGCGCCGTCGGGTCGCTGGTCCCGGCGGGATCGGCGGCCGAGGCGTCCAAGGCGTCCGGCTCCGGCGGCTCGGAACAGCGCTGACGCGCCGGCGCCCCCCGGCCGGCCGCCGCCCCGGGCCGGCGCCCCCGACGACGAGCCCGAGATGACCCCGGGACGAGACGAGACCGACGGGCCGCAGGACCCGGACCCGACCCGCGAGATCCGCCGCGGCGACGACGAGGAGGAGGCCCCCTTCGTGGGCCAGACCCTCGGCGGCCGCTACCGGGTCGAGGCCCACCTGGGCGAGGGCGCCATGGGCGCCGTGTACCTGGCCGAGCACGTCCGCATCGGCCGGCGCGACGCCATCAAGCTCCTCAACCCCGACCTGGCCGACGACGAGGACGCCTGGGCGCGCTTCACCCGCGAGGCCCGGAACGCGTCCCACATCAACCATCCCAACGTCTGCACCGTCTACGACTTCGGGGAGACCGACGAGGGCCTTCCCTTCATCGCCATGGAGTACGTGGAGGGCGAGACCCTCTCCGACCTGATGGAGCGGGAGGGCCCCCTCCCGCCGGAGCGGGTCCTGGAGCTGGCCGAGCAGATCCTGGACGCCCTGTCGGCCGCCCACGACCGGGGGATCGTCCACCGCGACCTGAAGCCCGAGAACATCATGCTGTCCCGGGACGAGCACGGCTCGGACGAGGACGACCCGGGCACGGTCAAGGTCGTGGACTTCGGCATCGCCAAGGCGGTGCAGGACGAGGAGGGCGGCCAGGACATCACCCGTCAGGGCTTCGCCGTGGGCACGCCCCGGTACGTGAGCCCCGAGCAGGTCTCGGGCGGGGACCTGGACCAGCGCTCGGACCTCTACGCGCTGGGCATCGTCCTCTACGAGATGCTCACCGGCCGGCTCCCCTTCACCGGCGGCGGCTGGCGCGAGGTGATGACCAAGCGGCTGTCCGAGGAGCCGACGCCCCTGGGCGCGGCCGCCCCCGACCTGGACGTCGGCGTCGAGCTGGAGCGGGTGATCCACCGGGCGCTGAGCCGGGAGCCGGAGGACCGGTACGAGGACGCCGAGGCCATGCGCCGGGCCCTCCGCGAGGCCATCCGGGGGGAGGGGAAGGGGACCGCCGCCCTGCCGGGCACCGAGCACATCGACGTGACCGGGGGCGGCCCGGCCCTGCTGGACCCCTCCGCCTGGCCCGAGCCCTGGCGGCGCGCGGCCCTGGCGGCCCTGGTGGTGGCCGGGCTCGGCGGCGCGGCCTGGGCCGGGATGTCGGCCCTGGGCGGCGGGGACGCCGGGACGGAGGCGAGCGAGTCCGGCGCCGATCCCGCCGCCGAGCAGGTGGCGCGGGCCGGGGAGGCCGGGGGGAACGCCACCGCCGGCGGCGCCACGGGCGGATCGTCCGACGGGGACGGCGGGACGAACGGTGGCGGCACCGGCGACGCGGGGGCGGCCGGCGGCGGGTCGGACGGGGACGGCGCGGACGGGCCCGCGGACGCGTCGGCCGACGGCGGCGACGAACCCGCCGCCGAGGACGCCGCGGCCGAGGGCGGGGGAGGCGCGGAGACCGGCGGCGGCCAGGCCGGCGGAGAGGCCACGGAGCCGGCGGACGCCCCGACGGGCGGCGGCGACGGGGCTGGCGCGGCCGAGGAGGCGGAGGAGGCCGCCGCCGAGACCGGAGGCGGCGGGGCCGAGGCCGGCGGGGAGGCGGACGCCTCGCCCCTGGCCGGCCGGTCGGCGGCGGGGGTGGACAGCCTCCTCTTCCGGCAGCTGGCGCGGCTGGATCCCGGAGGCGGGACGGCCCCGGCGGTCCTCCGGGCCGTGGACGACACGGCGGAGCTCGTTTGGGAGGCCTCCGGACAGACCGACAGCAACCGCGGCTTCGCCGCCTACCTCAGGGCTCGGGTCCGCCAGGAACGAGGGGAGCTCGGGCCGGCCGAGACCTGGGCCGAGCGCGCCGTGGAGCTGGATCCGGACGGGACCGGCTTCCAGACCCTCCTCGAGAGCCTCCGGGGCGGCGGTCCGTGACCCGTCGTCCGTGGACCGGTGGCCCCCGGCCCGCGGGGGGTCGGACGTGAGGCTGGAGGTCGAGGTGCTGAGCGGCGCCCGCCAGGGGCTTCGGCGGGCCTTCGAGGGGCCGCGCGTGACCGTGGGCCGGCATCCGGACTGCGACCTGCAGTTCGACCCCGACGTCGACCGGGCCGCCTCCGGCCGGCACGCGGTCCTGATCGAGGACGACGGCCGCTGGCTCGTGCGGGACCTGGGCAGCCAGAACGGCACGTTCGTGGACGAGGAGCCGGTGGAGGAGGACCGCCGCCTGCGGGACGGCGACGTCGTCCAGTTCGGCCGCGAAGGGCCCAGCGTCCGGGTGGAGATGGTCCCGCTCGGCACCCGCCCCGTGGCCCGGGCGGACGCCGGGGAGGCCGCGGGCGACGGAGGCGGCTCGGACGCCGCCGAGCTGCGGCGCCAGGTGACCCGCCGCGGGCGCGTCCTGGTGGCGCTGGGCCTGCTCCTGGCGGCCGTGGCGGGGGCCGCCGCGGCCTACCTGCTCACCCACGGGTTCGCCGGCGGGTCGGCCGCCGCAGAGGACACGGCGTCCGTGGAAGTCCCGGCGGAGACCGCCGGCGAGCAGTCGCCGCCA
>CAZJJO010000020.1:0-27325 GCA_964546375.1 uncultured Gemmatimonadota bacterium | reverse complement strand
AGCCCTTCCGGATCGGCGACCAGATCATCGTCGGCTCCCACGAGGGCACCGTGGAGGACGTGGAGACCCGCGCCACGACGCTCAAGACGTACGACGGCCGCCGGGTGGTCATCCCCAACGGCCAGCTCTACACCGAGGCGGTGGTGGTGAACACGGCCTACGACCTCCGCCGCTCCCAGTACGACTTCGGCATCGACTACGACGACGACGTCGAGCTCGCCCACGACCTGCTGGAGGAGACGCTCCGGGAGGTCGACGGGATCGTGGACGACCCGGAGCCCCAGGTGTTCGTCTGGGAGCTGGGCGGCTCGAGCGTGAACCTCCGGGCCCGCTGGTGGACCCGGCCCAGCCAGTCGAGCCTGGTCGAGGTGCACGGCCGGGTGATCCAGGCCGTCAAGGAGAAGTTCGACGCCCACGACGTCGACTTCCCCTATCCGATCCGCGACGTCCGGATCACCGAGGGCACCGTGGGCTCGACGCTGGGCGAGGCGGCGGAGGAGCTGACGTGAGCGGGGGGCGGCCGATGCGCCCCGTGCCGGGGTCCCGGGGTCGTCCGGACCGTGCCGGTCCCGGCCGCACGCCCGCGGTCGGGGCGGCGGCCGCCCTGGCGGCGGCCGCGCTCGCGATGGCGTCGCTGGCTCCGGCCCCCGCGGCCGCCCAGGCCGGTCCGTCGGAGGCGAGCCCCGGCTTCGCCGACGAGCAGGGGGAGGCGCCTCCCCTCGGGTGGCGCGGCGACGCCGACCTGGGCTTCACCTTCACCGAGGGGAACAGCGAGACCACCAGCCTGTCGCTGGCGGCCCGCGCCGTCCGCCGGGGCGAGGGCGACCGCTGGACGCTGGAGGGGGGCCTGGTCCGCACGACCACCGACGGCGAGGTGGAGGCCGACCAGGGCGACCTGGCCGTCCAGTACGACTGGTTCGCCGCCGGGCCCACCTACCTGTTCGGCCGGGCCGCGGCCTCCTACAACGAGCCGGCGGGGATCGACTTCCGGCTGGCCCCCGCCGCCGGCGTCGGCTGGCAGGCGCTGGAGCGGGAGCGGATGGAGCTGAGCCTGGAGGGCGGCGCGAGCTGGATCCGGGACGGCTTCGCCGACGGGACCACGGCCGAGGACTTCTTCCTCGTGGCCTCGGAGAGCTTCCACCTGCGGCTGGCCGAGGACACCGAGCTGACCCAGGCGCTCACCTGGGAGCCGAACACGTCCGACTTCGGCGACTTCCTGCTGGACGCCGAGGTGAAGCTGTCCACGATGATCACGGAGACGCTGGGGCTCCAGCTCACCCTGCGCGATCAGTACGACTCGGAGCCCTTCGAGGACCCGGCCACCGGCGAGCGCCGGGAGGAGAACGACCTGACCTTCGTCACCGGGGTGACCTTCCGCTTCTGAGCGGTATGCCGGGGGCGGGCCGCCGCGCGGCCCGCGGGCCGGCCCGCCGGTCTCCGGCGGGAGGCCGCCCGGCGAGCGGGCCGGCGATCCGCTACCGCTCGTCCTCCGGGCTCCAGGTGTAGCGGGCCGTGTAGGTCAGGGTGGCCGTGCCGCCGGCGGGCACCCGGATCCGCCACAGGACCCGGCCGGCGTCGAGCCGCTCGGGGGCGGCGGCCTCGCCGTCCACGCGGGGGTCGACGACCTCGGCGTCGGTCCATCGCGCCAGCCGCTCGACCACCTGCACGGTGACCGGCTCCTCGCCGGCGTTCCGCAGCTCCGCCCGCACGTCCTCCTCCATGGCGCGGGCCGAGGGCCGGCGGAAGTCGGTCACCGTCCGCTCGCGGACGACGTCGAAGGCGCGGGCGATCTGGAGCCGGACGGAGTCGCCGGCGGGGACGTCCCCGATCCGGTCCGCCCCGGCCAGCAGGAGGCCGCCGTCGTCGTCCCGCCGGTAGACCCGGACCCGGCCCGACGGCAGCGGCCGGCCGAGCCCGCTCGCCTCGGCGTTGGCCAGGGCCAGCACCACGGACGCGTGCTCCTCCTGGCGGTCGGGTCCGAAGCCGGAACCGGTCATCGGCCGCGGCGGGGGCCAGCGGCCGCCGCCGCCCTCGACCCGGAGGACCCGCCGGACCGCCACCTCCTCGGCCCGCAGCAGGCGCGATCGGACGGTGGCGCCGGCCTCCAGGGTCACCGGGCGCGGCAGCTCGTAGACGTGGAAGTCGCCCACGGCGCGCCGCTCGGCCCCGGCGTCGTCGGCGCCCCCGGCCCGGGCGGCCATGGCCATCTCCGGCCTCTGGCGGTCCTCCCGGCCCACCTCGCCCGCCACCAGCTTCACGCGGGCGTCCTCCCAGGTGCGGTCGGTGCCGTTGCGGAGCACCGCCCATCCGTCCAGCGACAGCCGCTCGTCGTCGGACGAGAGGCGGGCCACGTACTCGGCGTCCCAGCCGGTGGCCCCGGTCAGGTAGCTCACCTCAACCCGCCGCTCGCCGCCGCGCTCGGACCGGACGGTCCAGACCACCGACGACCCGGCCCGGAAGCCGGGGGCGAGGCCGGGCAGGCGGTAGCTCTCGATCCGCTCGACGGGGACCACGACGATCTCGCCGGCCTCCGCCCCGTCGCTCTCCGCGCCGTCGTCCCCGGCCCGGAGCGTCACCGCGCCCCCCTCGGACGAGACGAGCCGGCCGCGGTGGAGCTCCTCCTCCGTCCGGACGGCGATCTCGCGGCCGACCAGCCCGGACAGCGCGGCGCCGGGCCCGGTCGCGGCCGGACGGTACACCGTCTCGAGCACCTCCGGCGACCGCTCGCCCGGGAAGACGAGCGAGAGGCTGGTCGGATCGAGGGCGTCCGGGGCGCCCGTCCAGCGCGCCGTGTCCGTGCCCGCCGCCAGCTCCAGGCGGAGGCCCTCGCGGACCAGGGCGCGGTCGTCGGCGTAGACCGCCAGCTCCGGCCGGCCGTCGGGGGGCAGGGCCCCGTCCACGCCGTGGCGGAGCGCGCCGGAGAGCGGCGCGGTCGCCGGCGGAGCCTCGGCCTCCCCCGTCGGGGCGCGATCGGGCGCGGGCCGCTCCTGCGCGGCCACGGGATCGGCGCTGGTCGCGGCGAGCGCCGCCGCGAGGACCGCGGCGGGAAGGACGGCGTGGAGCGCGCGGCGGAGGGGAGAGGCGGGATGGGGCATGGTTCGCTCCCGGCGGAGGTGACCCTCGGGCTGGTGACGTCCACCCTCGTCACGCTGCAGGATGCCTGCCGTGGCGGCCGGCGTCGCGGGGGGCGGCGCCGGGACTCAGGCCTCCTTGACCTCGTCGACCAGCTCCGGGATGCGCACGGCCGCGTCGCCGAACAGCATGAAGTTGTCGTCCAGGTAGAAGAGCGGGTTGTCGATGCCGGAGAAGCCGGGCGACAGGCTCCGCTTGACGACGATGGAGTGGTCCGCCCGGTCGACCTCGACGATGGGCATGCCGGCGATGGGGCTGCCGGGGTCGTCCCGGGCGGAAGGGTTCACCACGTCGTTGGCCCCCACCACCAGCGCGACGTCCGTGTTGGGCATCTCCGGGTTCACGTCGTCGGGCTCGTACAGCATGTCGTAGGGGACGTCGGCCTCGGCCAGCAGGACGTTCATGTGGCCGGGCATCCGGCCCGCGACGGGATGGATGGCGAACTTCACCGTCACCCCGCGGCCGGTGAGCTGGTTGGCCAGCTCCTTGACCGCGTGCTGGGCCTGGGCCACCGCCAGCCCGTAGCCCGGCACGATCACCACCTGGCGGGCGTAGGCCATCATCATCGCCGCGTTCTCGGCGTCGATCTCGGCCACGTCCCTCTCGCCCGCCTCGCCGGCCCCCGTCCCCGCGCTCCCGCCGCCCCCGCCGAAGGCGCCGAAGAGGACGTTGGCGAGCGACCGGTTCATGGCCCGGCACATCAGGGCGGTCAGGATCAGGCCCGAGGCGCCCACCAGGGCGCCGCCGATGATGAGGACCATGTTCGCCAGCACGAAGCCCGCGGCCGAGGCGGCCAGCCCCGAGTAGGAGTTGAGCAGGGCGACCACCACGGGCATGTCGGCGCCCCCGATGGGGACCACCACCAGGACCCCGAGCACCAGCGACGCGGCGGCCAGGCCCAGGTACCAGAGGGCCGGCGCGGCGGGCGGCGACGCCACCAGCAGGGCCGCCACGGCCAGCGTCCCGGCCAGGATCAGCGAGTTGAGCGTCTTCTGGAGCGGATAGGTGACCGGCTGCTCGAAGTGGCCCTGGAGCTTGAAGAAGGCCACCCAGCTCCCGCTGAAGGTGAGCCCCCCGATCAGGGTGCCGGCCATGATGGAGACGCCCGTGTCGACGGGCAGGGCGGCCAGCCCGCCGGCCGCGCCCGCGTCGACCCCGAAGCCCAGCGGCCTCAGCAGCTCGGCGCCGGCCACCAGGGCGCTGGCCCCGCCCCCGAAGCCGTTGAAGACGGCCACCATCTGGGGCATCTCGGTCATCTCGACGGTCCGGGCCAGCCAGGCGCCGATCAGCCCGCCGGCCCCCACCCCGACGACGATCCAGGTGAAGTCGAGGATCTCCTGTCCGACCAGCGTGGTCACCACGGCCACCAGCATGCCCAGCGAGGCGATGGCGTTGCCCCGGCGGGCGCTGTCGGGATGGCCCAGCTCCCTGAGGCCGAAGATGAAGAGGACGGCCGCCAGCAGGTAGGCGAGCTGGACGAGAGGGCCCGCGCTCATCGGGCGGCCTCCTCCCGGTCCTCTCGCCGCCGGTGGAACATCTTCAGCATCCGGTCGGTGACCATGAAGCCGCCCACCACGTTGATGGTGGCGAAGACCACGGCGGCCACCCCCAGCCCCACCAGCAGGGGCGAGGCCTCGGCGCCGGAGCCGGCGATCACCAGCGCCCCGACGATGGAGATGCCGGAGATGGCGTTGGCGCCCGACATGAGGGGCGTGTGGAGGGTCGGCGGGACCTTGGTGATCACCTCGAAGCCGACGAACATCGCCAGCACGAAGATCACCAGCAGCAGGATGCCCGTCATCGCTCGAACCTCACTTCCCCCCGGTGGGTGACGCAGACGGCGTCGACGATCTCGTCCTCCAGGTCGATCGCCGGTCGGCCCTCCTCGTCGGAGACGTGCTTCAGCAGGGCGGTCAGGTTCCTCGCGTACATCTGGCTGGCGTGGTAGGGGAGGGCGGCGGGCAGGTTCAGCGGGGCGTGCACCGTGACGCCCCGGTGCTCGATCGTCCGGCCCGGCTCGCTCACCTCGCAGTTGCCGCCCGACGCCCCGGCCAGGTCCACGATCACCGAGCCGGGGCGCATCGCCTCGACCGTGGCGCGGTCGACCAGGGTGGGCGCGTCCCCCCCCTGCACCTGCGCCGTGGTGATGATCACGTCGGCCTCCGCGGCGTGCCGGGCCACCATCTCCCGCTCCCGGCGCTCGGTCTCCTCGGAGACCTGCTTCGCGTAGCCGTCCTCGGTGGCCACGTCCTCCTCGGCCCCCTCGAGCTCGAGGAAGTCGGCGCCGAGGCTCTCCACCTGCTCCTTCACTTCCGGCCGGATGTCGAAGGCCTCGACGCGCGCCCCCAGCCGGCGGCAGGTGGCGATGGCCTGGAGGCCGGCCACGCCGGCGCCCAGCACCAGGGCCTTCGCCGGGCGGACCGTCCCGGCGGCGGTGGTGAGCATGGGGAAGAACTTGATCAGGGAGTCGGCGGCCAGGACGGCCGCCTTGTAGCCGGCCACGGTGGCCATCGACGAGAGGGCGTCCATCGACTGGGCCCGGGTGATCCGCGGCAGCAGCTCGAGGCTGAGCGCCGTGATCCCCCCGTCGGCCAGGCGCTCCAGCAGCTCGCCGCGGCCGTGGGGCTCGAGGAGCCCGAGGAGGAGCGCGCCGCGGGGGAGGACTTCGACCTCGTCGAGGCCGCCCTCCCGTCCCCTCGGCGGCCGCACGGTCAGGACGGCGTCGGCGCCGTCCAGCACCCCCGCCGGGTCGTCGGCGACCTCGGCGCCGGCCTCCCGGTAGGCCTCGTCGGCGAAGGAGGCGTCCTCGCCGGCGCCCGCCTCCAGCCGCACCTCGTGGCCGTCGGAAGCGAGCCGGCCGGCGGCGTCGGGGGTCAGCGCCACGCGGGTCTCGCCGGGCGTGGTCTCCCGGAGCGCGGCGACGATCATCCGGCGCCCCCCTCGCGGAGGCCCGCTGTCGGCCGGCGGAGCCCGGTCCGGGCGGGGGCCGGCCCCGCGCCGGCGCCTCGCCGGGGGGTCACTCGTTCAGGTGGAACCAGACCTTGACCTTGGCCTGCCACTCGCTGACGGCGCCGTTCTCGACGTGGCCCCGGTGCTCGACGACCTCGAACCACCGGAGGTCGCGCATCGTCTCCGAGGCCCGGCGGACGGCCGAGTCCACGGCGTCCTCGAAGCTCTCGGTGGAGGTGCCCACCAGCTCGATGGCCTTGTAGGTGGCGTCGGACACGGTGATCTCCCCGCTCGGGTGACTGGGCTCCCGGCCGGGGCCCCGCGGCCTGCGCCGTCGGTCCGCTCCCGGGCCGGATGCGCGGTCCTTGCATGACGTGGGCACGAGAATGGCTCCGGGCCCACGGCCGGTGCAAGACGCGGCGGCGGAACGGAGGGACGCTCCGGGTGGCCCGGGGCCGGCGCCCGGGTCCGGGCCGCCCGCCGGCCGGGAGGACCCCGGCCCGGGAGACGCGACACGACATCCAGGGGGAGACATCGTGAGCCAGCTCGTTCGCCACCAGATGGGCGCCGTGCTGCTGGAGGAGCTCCGGCAGGAGGGCCTGGGCGTCCGGGACCTCTTCCAGGGACGCCAGGAGCCGCTCTCCTGGCACTTCCGGGGCCTGGCCTACGACCAGTCGGAGCTCGACATCCTGGAGTCGGGCGCGGTGGACGAGCTGCACGCCCCGTCGGCGCTGGTCGAGCTGGTGGTGGACGAGATGGCGCTGGCCTGCGCCAACCTGGGGCGGGAGGGCGTCGCCCAGTACCTGATGGTGGAGACGGCCGAGGGCGAGGCGGCGCCGCCCGACCCGGGCTCCTTCTTCTTCCATCCGGACGCCGTCCTCGGCTGGCTGAGCCTGGACGTGGCCCCGCCGGCCCGGTGGCTGGACGAGCGCGAGCCCGACCCCGACGCCAACGAGGAGCTGGCCACCCGGCTGGCCGAGGTGGCCCACGAGCTGGGCGACGAGGCCGACGACGTCGAGGTCCACATCGAGGGGGCCGTCGACGCGGCCGACAGCGGCTGGACCGAGATGGAGGGGCCCGGCCGCGTCCGCCCGGCCGGCGTCTCGCTCTACTTCGGCCTGGACATCCCCCTGGAGGGAGCCAGCGAGCGGGAGCTGGCGCGGATCTTCGGCCGCGGCGCCACGATCACCTCCGGCGCCCTGGAGCGGATGCGCCAGGTCTTCCGCCGCGCCTGAACGGCCGTCCGCCGTGGCGGGCGCCGTCTATTCCGGCCCGCCCTCGCCGCTGACCTCCAGCAGGCTGTCGAGCACCGTCCGGAAGCGGTCCAGCGAGCGGGCCCCCTGGATCCCCGTCTCGTTGTTGATGATGAAGAACGGGGTGCTGGAGAGCCGGGCCCGGGCCACCTGCTCGAGGTCCCGGACCTGGAGCTGGGCGGCCAGGTCCCGGTCCAGGCAGCGGCGGAAGGACGCCTCGTCGACGCCCAGGTCGGTGGCGTAGCGCACGAACGCCTCCTTCGGGTCCTCCGACTCCGTCCACTCGTCCTGGTTCTCGAACAGGCGGTCGTGCATGGGCCAGAACAGCCCCGCGGCGCCGGCGCAGTAGGCGGCCTCGGCCGCCGGCACGGCCAGCGGGTGGTTCGAGTTCGGGTACACGACGAAGATGTACTGGGCCTTGCCGGTCTCGACGTAGAGGCTGTCCACGCCGGGATAGGTCTCCCGGTAGTACTGCCGGCAGTAGGGGCACTCGAAGTCGGAGATCTCGATGATCGTCAGGGGACGGGCGCTGTCGCCCTTCGCCCGGGCCCGGTCCGCCCGCTCGACCACCACGGACCGCTCGGACGGGACGACGGCCTCGCCGTCGCCCTCCTGGGCCGCCGAGGGCTCGCCGTCGCAGCCCACCAGGACCAGGGCGAGCAGCAGCGCGCCGGCGGTCCGGGCCGGGGGCGAGGGCGGGGTCCGGGTGCGGCGGTCGGCGGCGCGGCGGGAGGCTTCCATGGTGGATCCCGGGTCGGGGTTCGAGGAGGACGGAGGTCGGGCCGGGCGAACGGACGCCCAGTCTAACGCGCCGGGGGGGATCCGTCCAAACCGCGCCGGCCGGCGGCGCCCCTCCCGCCGGGGAACGCCCGGCGCGGGGCGGGCCGCGGCCGCTATCCGGTCAGCTCGTCGTAGGCCTCGCCCAGCAGCTCGCGGACCCGCCGGACGTCCTCCCGACGGGTGAAGGGGCCGCCCACCGACAGCCGCAGCACGTACGAGCCCGACAGCTCGGTGTGCGAGAGGAAGGCCTCGCCGCTGTCGTTCACGGCCGTCAGCAGGCGCCGGTTCAGCTCGTTGGCCGCCAGCTCGTCGACCCCCTCGCCGCGGTCCAGCGGGCGGGCGCTGGGCTTCTCGGCCGCCTTCCCCTCCTCCGCGGCGTCCCCGTCCCGCTCCTCCGCCGCCTCGCGGCGCTCGCCGCCGGTCGCCGCGTAGCGGTCGTGCTCCCCCTTCGGCGTGCCGCGGACGCTCTCGGGCGGCAGCGCCCGGAAGCACACCGTGGAGAAGGACGGGTCGGCGACCAGATCGAAGCGGGGGTCGTCGCGCATCTCCCCGGCGAAGTCCCGGGCCCAGGCGACGTGGCGCTCCAGCATCGATCGGAGGCCGTCGGCCCCGTGCCACCGGATCAGGAACCAGAGCTTCAGGGCCCGGAACCGCCGTCCCAGCGGCAGCCCGAAGTCCATCAGGTCGGTCCGGGCCCCCTCGTCGCTCTCCAGGTACTCGGGCGTCAGCGCCAGGGACCGCCGGAGGGCGTCCCGGTCGCGGAACAGCAGGACTGAGCAGTCCAGCGGCGTGGCCATCCACTTGTGGGGGTTGAGGACCACCGAGTCGGCCCGCTCCCAGCCCTCGAACCGCTTCCGCAGCTCCGGCACCATGGCCGCCGGGCCGGCGTAGGCGGCGTCGACGTGCAGCCACACGTCGTGCTCCTCGCAGACGTCGGCGATCGCGTCGGCCGGGTCGACGGCCGCGGTGGAGGTGGTGCCGACGGTGGCGCAGACCATCACCGGCTTGCGGCCGGCCTCACGGTCCTCCCGCAGCCGCTCGTCCAGGGCGTCGGGGTCCATGCGCCAGCCGTCGTCGGCCGGCACCTTGCGGACCCCGTCCCGGCCCATCCCGGCGGCGATCGCGGCCTTCTCCAGCGACGAGTGGGCCTGCTCGGAGGCGTACAGCAGCAGGGGCGGGAGGTCGGTCCGGCCGGCGAGCCCCCGGCGCCGGACCTCCGGCACCGCGCGCTCGCGGGCGGCCAGCAGGGCGGTGAACGAGCTGGTGGAGGCGGTGTCGAGGATCACGCCCTCGAAGTCGTCGGGCAGGCCCACGAGCTCGCGGACCCAGCCGGTCATCCGCTCCTCCATCTCGGTCGCCGCCGGGGCCGTCCGCCAGAGCATGGCGTTCTGGTTCAGCGCCGCCGCCAGGAACTCGGCCAGGACCGCCGGGGCCGAGGCGCTGCTCGGGAAGTAGGCGAAGAAGCGGGGGTGGGTCCAGTGGGTCAGCCCCGGCTCGACCACCTCCTCCATGTCGGCCAGGATGGCCTCGAAGGGCTCGCCCTCCTCGGGGGGCGAGGCGGGGATCCGGGCGGCCACGTCCCCGGGGTCGACCCGGGCCTTCACGGGCTGGTCCTCCACCTTCTGCCGGTAGCGGGCCACCCACTCGGCGGCGCGGCGGGCGGCGTCGCGGAACTCCTCGGGCGTCATCTCCATCGGGCGGTCCTTCCGGAAGGTGCGTCGTCGGCGGGGGTCGCTGTACGCCCGGGGCGGCTCAGCGGTCGGCCCCGGAGCCCGCCCCCCCGGGACGGACCGCCGTCACCACCTGGCGCTCCTCGGGCACCCGGCGGCAGCGGACCTCCTCCAGGCCGGCCGCCTCCAGCCAGGCCTCGTAGCGGGCCAGGGGATGGGTGTCGCCCCGCTCGGTGTGCATGAGCATCGTGACCGCGAAGAGCGCCGCGAACGGCTCGACGCCGCGGACGAAGTCCATGGCGGCCACCACGCCGCCGGGGGCGGTGCGCTCGCCCAGCCGGCGCATCAGCCGGGCGTTGGCCTCGTCGTCGAAGATGTGGGTGATGTTGGCGAGCAGGACCAGGTCGAAAGGCCCCTCGGGCAGCTCCTCGTGGAAGTCGCCGGCCACCAGCTCCAGCCCCTCCAGGTCGGCCAGCCCGTAGGCGTCGGCGACGTGGTCGATCACCGCCGGCGTGTCCACGAGGACCACCTCCCAGCCCCGGTCGAGCAGCTCCCGGCTGAAGGTGCCGGGGCCGCCCCCCAGGTCCAGGGCCCGCCCCGACGCCGGCGCGCGGCGGAGGGCCTCGTCCACCACCGCCTCCACCAGCTCCGGGCTCTTGCTGGCCATGGCCGCCTGGAAGCGCTCCATGGCCTCCTCCTCGTCCAGCGTGCCCTCGTCCGAGGGGGGGCGGCCCGTCTCGAGGGTCTCCGGCAGGCTCTCGGCCCAGTCCCGCAGGTGGGAGAGCCAGTGGAGGACGGGGTCGCGGCGGTAGTCCGGCGTGTCGGCGTCGATCAGCAGGCCCCGGGCCTCGCCGGAGACGCGGCGGACGCCGCCGGGCTCGACCCGGACCACCCCCATCTCCTCGAGCACGCCCAGCACGATCCGGGTCGCCCGCCGATCCAGGCCCAGTCGGTCGGCCAGCCCGGCGGGGTCGTCGGGCTCCTCGGCCAGGGCGTCCAGCAGGCCCCGCTCCAGGGCCGTCGCCGTCACCAGCGCCCACTCGGCGTGGCGACGGAAGTCCTTCAGATCGGAGGGCTCGGGCATCGGGTCGGCGTCAGAGGAGAGTCCCCGGGCTCTGGGCCAGGACGTAGAGGATCACGGCCCCGCCCGCCAGCGCCAGGTTCTTGAAGAACTGCGCCTGCTCGGTCTGCGCCTGCTGGGGGTCCTCGACGGCCCAGAAGTCGTGCATGGTGAAGGCGGCCAGCAGGAGGAAGCCCACGAGCAGCCAGCTCCCGATGATCACCTGCGTCCAGAAGAGGACGCTCAGGCCCCCGGCCAGGATCACGACGCCGCTGAGCAGGACCATCGCCTTCGGCGCCGGCAGGCCCTTGCTCTCGGCGTAGCCGCTCATCTCCTCGAGCTGCATGAAGTGGCCGAGCCCCGAGAAGATGAAGATCGCCGAGAACAGCACGCGGCCGATGAGGAACAGCCAGTCGAAGGGACCCATCGTCCAACCTCCTCCAGTAGATTCGCGCTCGCGTCCGACGGATGCGGAGCCGCGTCCCGGTCGCCGCCGCCCCGGCGGCGTCGACCCCCGTTGTCGGGGGGTTGAGACCGTCGGTCGACGCTGGTCCCGACGGCCGGCGTCTCCCGCCGGACCCTCGGGTCGGCCGGGGCCGCGCCGGGAGCCTCCGCGTCAGGCGTCCGGCAGGTCGTCCAGCAGGTCGACCGCCCGGCGCAGGTGGGGGACCACGATGGAGCCGCCCACCACCAGGGCCACCGAGAAGGCCTCGAACAGCTCCTCGTCGGTGAACCCCTCCTCGCGGCAACGCTCCAAGTGATAGGTGATGCAATCGTCGCACCGCAGGACCATCGAGGCCACCAGGCCCAGCAGCTCCTTGGTCTCCGACGGGAGGGCTCCGTCGCGGTAGGTCCGGTCGTCGAGGGCGAAGAAGCGGCGGATCTCCAGGTTGTCGGCCTCCAGGATCCGCTCGTCCATGCGCTCGCGGAACGACCGGAACTCCTCCAGGCGGTCGTGCTCGTGGTCGTCGCTCACGGGATCGGGCCTCCGTGGGGATCGGGGGGCGGACCGGGGCGTCGGGGCCAAGATGGCCCGGGCTCGGGCCCGGGCGCCAGCGCCGCCGACGACGCCGCCGCGCGGGGGACGGCGCGGGACCGTATGGCCGGGGGCGGCGTACAGCAGGCGGCCCGCGGGCCCGGTCCCGGCCCGCCGATCCCGTCCGCCAGCCACGGTCCGCATGAGCGACGTCGCCCTCGACAGCGAGTTCGCCGAGATCCTGGACGGCTGCCTCGACGCCCTGGGCGAGGAGGTCGACGCGGTCCGCGAGGAGCTGGAGCGGCGCGGGCTCGGCGAGCCGCTCCGGGCCGACGAGGGCCGGGTGGACGACTCCGCGGGCGGCAGCTTCTTCTACGAGTGGCGGCTCGAGGGCGGGCCCTACGACATCCGGCCCGACGACGCCGTCCGGATCCGCGCCGGATCGCGCGAGACCACCGGGTTCGTGGTGGGCTATCGCCGGCAGCGATCGCGCCTGCGGGTGGCCGCCTCCGACTGGCTCGGCCGCCGCCCGACGCCGGCCGAGCTGGAGTTCGATCCCACCTGGCTCATCGCGGCGCTGGCCGAGCGGCTCGAGGCCATCCGCGAGTCGCCCGGCGACTACCACCCCGACACCGTCCTCCGCCTGTTCGGCCGCTCCTGGCCCGAGCTGGGCGAGGCCGAGCTGAGCCGCGAGCGCTCGGAGCGGCTGAACGAGAACCAGCGCTACGCCCTCCGGCGGGTGCTCGGCAGCGACGTCCACTTCGTCTGGGGGCCGCCCGGCACGGGCAAGACGCTCCTGCTGGGCCACGTCGTGGCCGAGCTGACCGGGGAGGGGAGCGTCCTGGTGGCGGCCATCACCAACGGCGCCCTGGACGAGGCGGCGGCCCGGGTGGCCGACGCGCTGGACGCGGGCGCGGTGGAGGCGAACCGGGTCATCCGGGTGGGGGCCGAGTACGCCGCCACCGGCGACGACCGGCTGTCGCTGGACGCGGCCCTGGACCGCCGGGTGGCGGCCGGCGCCAGCGACGTCGACGAGGCGGTGGCGGAGATGGAGCGGCGGATGCTGACGCCGAAGCAGCGGAAGAAGGCCGGCGGGCGGCTCCGGACGCGCCACGGCCGGCTCACGGCCATGGCGCGGAGCGCGGGCGACGAGGAGGCCCTGCGGGAGCTGTCCCACATCGGCGGCGAGCTGCAGCGCCAGTCGGTGCTCGCCCTGCGCGAGGCCGACGTGGTCCTGAGCACGCTGGCCCGCCTGTCGGTCTGGGACGAGCTGGCCGAGCTGCGGTTCGAGTCGCTGGTGCTGGACGAGGCGAGCACCAGCCCCCTCCCCTACGTGGCGCTGGCCGCGGCCCAGACGTCGGGCCGGGCGGTGGCCATCGGCGACTTCCAGCAGCTCCCGGCCGTGGTGGTGAGCCGCGGCGAGAAGGCCGACCGGTGGATGAGCCGCGACGCCTTCCGCGAGGCCGGCGTGGTGCGGGAGGCGCCGGAGGGGGAGGTCTCGCTCCCCGCCGAGCACGACCGCCTCTGCGCCATGCTCACCGAGCAGTACCGCATGGCGCCGCAGATCCGGCGGCTGGTGAGCGACCTCTTCTACGGGGGACGCCTCACCGACGCCGGGGAGGTCCGCGAGCGCGACGGTCCGGCCCATCCGCTGGTGCTGCTGGACACCGACTCGCTGTCGCCGTCGGTGGACCGCGAGGAGGGCTCCCGCGCCAACGCCGCCCACGTGGAGGCGGTGGTCCGCTTCCTGGCGGTGGCCGCCGACGAGGGGCTCCAGGACGTGGCGGTGGTGGTGCCCTACCGGCTCCAGGCCCGCCGGATCTCGAAGCTGGCGCGGAAGCGGCTGGGCCGCTCCGCCCCCGACCGCCTGGAGGTGAGCACCGTCCACAGCTTCCAGGGACGGGAGAAGCGGCTGGTGATCTTCGACACCGTCGACGCGCCCCCCGACCGGAGCTGGTTCCTCCACGAGGGCAAGAACCCGGACTTCCCGCGGCTGCTGAACGTGGCCCTCTCCCGGACCCGGGACATGCTGGTGGTGGTGGCCTCGCCGGAGGGGCTGAAGGAGACCCTGCCCGAGGAGGCGCTGCTGAACCGCGTGGTCGACCGGGTCCGGCGCGACGGGGCCGTGCTGGACGGCCGGGAGATCGCGAACGCTCCGAGGTTGTTTTACGGTGAATAGGGTGCGGGCCGGCGTTCCGGTCGGGGCGATCGTGGCCGTCGATGTCGGCCGGAAGGGAGACGGGGAGCGGAGAAACTTCTCTCGCGAACTCGGGGTCACGCGCTTCGGAGCTTCCTCGGGGCTTCGCCCCTCGGGGATCTCCTCGCGCTCACCCAAAGGTTCGCTCGAAAAGTCTCCGCACCCCGTCTCCCTCGACGGTCCGGCCGTCGGCGACACGAACCGGCTCGACGCCGGAAAGCCGGCGAGGCCCGGATCACCGCAATGGCGGATTTCCGGGGAACGGCTCGCGGGGAGCGCGGGCGGCCGGGTGCGCCTGCGCACGGCGACGACGCGATCGTCGAAGAGGGGGAGGACGGAATGAAGGTCGTCGTCCAGCGGGTCTCGGAGGCCGAGGTCCGGGTCGACGGCGAGGTCGTCGGCCGGATCGACGCCGGGCTGCTGGCCCTGGCGGGGTTCGGGCCCGACGACGGCGAGGAGGAGCTGTCCTGGATGGCCGAGAAGCTGGCCGGGCTCCGGGTCTTCCCCGACGAGGACGGCCGCATGGACCGGGGGCTGGACGAGGTGGGCGGGGCCCTGCTGGTGGTGCCCCAGTTCACCCTCTACGGCGACGTGTCCCGCGGCCGCCGCCCCTCCTTCGCCGCCGCCGCCGACCCCGAGCGGGCGGCCGAGCTCTACGACCGCTTCCTGGAACTCTGCCGGGCCACCGACGTCCCCGTCCGGAGCGGGACCTTCGGCGCCATGATGGACGTCGAGCTGGTGAACGACGGTCCGGTGACCCTCGTGATGGAGCGCTGAGATGAGCGAGAACGTGGACCGACCGATCCGGATCGGCGTCATCGGCTCGAGCCACGCCGGCGACGAGCTGCGGGCCGCGGCCCGGGGGGTGGGCCGGGCGCTGGCCCGCGCCCGGGCGGTGGTGGTGTGCGGCGGGCTCGGGGGCGTGATGGAGGCCGCGGCCGCCGGCGCCGCCGAGGAGGGCGGGGCCGTGGTCGGCTTCCTGCCCGGCGACGACCCGGACGCCGCCGCGCCCGGCGTCACGATCCCGGTGGCCACCGGGATGGGCGAGGCGCGCAACGTCCTGGTGGTGCGGGCGTCGGAGGCCCTGGTGGCGGTGGGCGGCGCGTGGGGCACGAAGAACGAGGCCACCCTCTGCATGAAGCTGGACGTGCCCCTGGTGGGCGTCATGGACGCCCTGGGCGAGTCCTTCCCCATCGAGCGGTTCCGGGACCCGGACGCCGGCGTGGCGCGGGCGCTGGAGCTGGCCGAGCAGGCCCGGCGCCGGCGATGATCGCGCTCTACGCGCTGGGGGCCATCCTGGTGGTGCTCGTGCTGGGGGTGATGGTGGCGCCCCTCTTCCGCGACGAGGGCCCGGCCGCCGAGATGGAGGCGCTCCCGCCGGCCGAGCGGCGCGAGGCGGCGCTGGAGGCGGTCCGCGACCTCCAGTTCGAGCACGAGACCGGCAAGATGGGCGACGAGGAGTACCGGCGGCTGCGCGCCCACTTCGGACGGATGGTGCTGGAGGCCGAGGAGGAGCTGGAGGCCGCCGGGGAGGCGGTGTCCGACGAGGGGGGCGACGCGCGGGCGGCGGTGGCCGCCGCCCGGCGGGAGGCGGCCGGCGGGTCGTCGGACGCCTCCGCGGCCGAGTGTCCGGCGTGCGGGGAGGAGCTGGAGGCCTCCGTCCGCTTCTGCCCGCAGTGCGGGACCCGCCGGCCGGGCGCGTCCGGGGAGGAGGGCGGATGACGGCGCCCGAGGCCGAGCCCCTGCCGGAGCCGGTGGACCTGCGCAGCGACACCGTCACCCGTCCCTCGGACGGGATGCGCCGGGCCATGGCCACCGCCGGCGTGGGCGACGACGTGCTCGACGGCGACCCCACCGTCGAGCGGCTCGAGCGGGAGGTCGCCGGGCTGCTGGGCAAGGAGGCCGCCCTCTTCTTCCCCTCGGGCACCATGGGCAACCAGGCGGCCCTCCGCCTGCACGCCCCGCCGGGCACCGAGGTGGTCTGCGAGGCCGAGGCCCACGTCTTCCACTACGAGATGGCCGGCCCCGCCCGGCTGTCGGGCGTCCAGCTCCGCCCGGTCCCCTCCGACCGGGGCCGGGTGGCGGCCGGGGACTACGAGGCGGCGATCCGACCCGGCGACCGCTACCACCCGCGGACCGCGCTGCTGTGGCTCGAGAACACGCACAACCTCCACGGCGGGACGGTCCTCCCGCTCGACCGGGCCCGGGCGGTGCGGGAGGTGGCCGAGCGCCACGGCCTGCCGGTCCACCTGGACGGGGCCCGCCTCTGGAACGCCTCGGCCGCCACCGGCGTGCCCGTCTCCGACCTGGCCGCCCCCGCCGACACCGTGATGGTCACCCTCTCCAAGGGCCTGGGCTGTCCGGTGGGCTCGCTGGTGGCCGGCGACCGGGCCGTCATGGACGAGCTGTGGCGGATCCGGAAGGGCCTGGGCGGAGGGATGCGCCAGGCCGGCATCCTGGCCGGGGCGGGGCTCTACGCCCTCGAGTTCCACCGGGACGAGCTGGAGGAGGACCACCGCCGGGCCCGCCGCCTGGCCGAGGGCCTGGAGGGGATCGAGGGCTTCGCCGCCGACCGGCCGGAGACGAACATCGTGATGATCCGCGTCGAGCGGGAGGGCGTCGCCGCGGAGGAGGTCTCCGGCCGCCTGGAGGAGGCGGACGTCCTCATCGAGCCCTCCGGCCCCGGCCGCCTGCGGGCGGTGACCCACCGCGGCCTGGGCGACGGGGACGTCGACCGGGCCCTGACCGCGCTGGAGGCGGTGGCCCGGGGCCTGGCGGCCGGCGGGAACGGCGAGGGCTGAGCGGGAGAGGCGGGACCGGCGCGGCCCGGCCGCCGACCATCCGCGGATCGAAGCCGCACGCCCGGCCGACCGTCCCCGGCCGGCTTGATCCCGGCTTGAGGCGGCTCCGGAAGCTGGCGGGGCGGTCCTCCGGGGCGCCGGCCGCGGGAGCGCCCGGGACACCCGAAGAAATTGCGAAAGTGGCCGAAGCCCCCCTATACTGTCCGGGCCCGCCGGGGCCGCCCCGGCGGGGGCCCGCGGCCGGGGTCGCGGACGCCGCCGAATCGACCCGGAGAGCCCACCCGAAACCAGGACCCATCCGCCCATGAGCGACGACAAGGACAAGGCGCTGGACACGGCCATCAACCAGATCGAGCGTCAGCACGGCAAGGGGGCCATCATGCGCCTGGGCTCCGAGGACGCCCGGGTCACGCCCCCGGCCATCTCCACGGGGGCCATCAACCTGGACGCCGCCACCGGCATCGGGGGCATCCCCCGGGGTCGGATCACCGAGATCTACGGCCCCGAGGCGTCGGGCAAGACCACCCTCTGTCTCCACATCATCGCCAACGCCCAGGCGGACGGCGGCACCGCCGCCTTCATCGACGCCGAGCACGCCCTGGACGTGGAGTACGCCCGGAAGCTGGGCGTGGACACCGAGAACCTGCTGGTCTCCCAGCCCGACACCGGCGAGCAGGCCCTGGAGATCGCCGAGGTCCTGGTCCGGTCGGGCGCCCTGGACTGCGTGGTGGTGGACTCGGTGGCGGCCCTGGTTCCCCGGGCCGAGATCGAGGGCGAGATGGGCGATTCCCACGTCGGCCTGCAGGCGCGGCTGATGTCCCAGGCCATGCGGAAGCTCACCGGCGCCATCGGCCGCTCCGACACCGCCCTCATCTTCACCAACCAGATCCGCGAGAAGATCGGCGTCATGTTCGGCAACCCCGAGACCACCTCGGGTGGCCGGGCGCTGAAGTTCTACGCCTCGCTGCGGCTCGACATCCGCCGCCGGGCCTCCATCAAGGAGGGCGACGAGCAGGTGGGCAGCCGGACCAAGGTGAAGGTGGTGAAGAACAAGTGCGCCCCGCCGTTCAAGCAGGCCGAGTTCGACATCATGTTCAACGAGGGGATCAGCAAGGAGGGCCTGCTCATCGACCTGGGCGAGGAGCACGGGATCGTCGACCGGGCGGGTGCCTGGTACTCCTACGGCGAGGACGTCCGGCTGGGCCAGGGGCGCGAGAACGCCAAGACCTTCCTCGCGGAGAACCCCGAGGTGGCCGCGGAGATCGAGGAGGAGGTCCGGGAGGCGATGGGGATGACCGAGGACGACGAGCCCCCGGCCGAAGCCGAGGAGGACGAGGACGAGGAGGACGCCGACGAGGAGGAGTAGCCGCCCGGCCGGGAGCCCGCCGTGACCGTCGTCGCCCGGCTGGAGCCGGAGGGCGACGACCGGGTCGCCGTCCACCTCGAGGGCGGCGACCGGCTGGTGGTCGAGGCCGAGGCGGCCGCCGGGCTGGACCTGGCCGCCGGCCGGGAGCTGACCGGCCCGGAGCTGGAGCGGCTGCGCGGCGCCTCCGCCCGGCGCGAGGCGCTGGACCGGGCCTTCTCCTACCTCTCCCACCGGCCTCGCAGCTGCTTCGAGGTGGAGCGGCACCTCCGGTCGAAGGGCTTCGAGGCGTCCGCCGTGGCGCACGCCCTGGCGCGCTGCGAGGAGCTGGGCTACCTGGACGACCGGGCCTTCGCCGCCAGCTGGGTGCGGGACCGGATCCGGATGAAGCCCCGCGGCCGCTTCAAGCTCAAGATGGAGCTGAAGGAGAAGGGCGTCTCCGAGGCCGACGCCGAGGCGGCCATCGACCGGGTCTTCCGCGAGCAGGACATCTCCGAGCGCGAGCTGCTGGAGCGGGCGGCCCGCAAGCGCTGGGAGGCGCGGCGGGCCGAGGACCCGGAGAAGCTGCGCCGCCGGATCCACGGCTACCTCCGGCGCCGCGGCTTCCGCGGGCGGGACATCCACGAGGTCCTGGACGGCCTCCTGCCCGGGGGCTGACCGTCGGGGCCGGCCGCCCGGGCCCTTGCCCGCGCCGCCGCGCCCCGCGCACCGTGGACACGCCGGAGCCCCGCCGGTGTATGCGTTCGATCGACCGGCGGCCCGCCGGACGAGCCCGCCCGGCCGGGGCCCTCGACGCGAGCGTGTCCATCCCGATCCGAGAGCGCGCATGAAGACGGCGGAGATCCGTTCCCGCTTCGTGGACTACTTCGAGGAGCGGGGCCACGAGCACCTTCCCTCGGGCCCTCTCGTCCCCCGGGACGACCCCACCCTGATGTTCACCAACGCGGGGATGGTCCCGTTCAAGCGGGCCTTCCAGGGCGAGGCCGAGCCCCCGGCGGACCGGGCCGTGACCTTCCAGAAGTGCCTGCGGGTCAGCGGCAAGCACAACGACCTGGAGGAGGTGGGCCGGACCGCCCGGCACCACACCTTCTTCGAGATGCTCGGCAACTTCTCGTTCGGCGACTACTTCAAGGCGGAGGCCATCGCCTACGCCTGGGAGTTCGTCACCGGCGAGCTGGGCCTGGACCCGGACCGGGTGTGGGCCAGCGTCCACCACAGCGACGACGAGGCCCGCGAGCTGTGGCTCGAGCACTCCGACATCCCCCCGGGCCGCGTGATGACGCTGGGCGACGCGGAGAACTTCTGGCAGATGGGCGACACCGGCCCGTGCGGCCCGTGCTCGGAGCTGCACTACGACCTCCGGCCCGCCGACGCCACCGACGACCTGGAGCCGGAGGAGTTCCTGCGGCTGGGCGAGGCCGACCGGTTCATGGAGATCTGGAACCTGGTCTTCATGCAGTACGACCGCGACGAGAGCGGCGAGGACCGTCCCCTGCCCGCCCCCTCCATCGACACCGGCGCCGGCCTGGAGCGGCTGTCCGCCATCCTCCAGGGCAAGCGGACCAACTACCACATTGACCTGTTCGAGCCGCTGATCCGCGAGGCCGAGGAGGCGGTGGGCGGCACCTATCCCGACGATCCCGAGCGCTGGGACGAGGGGCTCCCGTTCCGCGTGCTGGCCGACCACGCGCGGGCGGTGGCGTTCCTGCTGGCCGACGGCGTCTTCCCCTCCAGCGAGGGGCGCGGCTACGTCCTGCGCCGGATCCTGCGGCGGGCCGGCCGCTACGCCTGGCTGCTGGGCCGCCGCGAGCCGACGCTCCACCGGCTCGTGGGCGTGGTGGCCGACACCATGTCGGGGGCCTACCCCGAGCTGGCCGCCCGGCGCGAGCACCTGGTGGGCACCACCCGCTCGGAGGAGGAGCGGTTCCTGGAGACCATCGACGAGGGGATGCGCCGGTTCGAGGAGATCGCGCCGGAGGGGGGCTCGGGCACGATCTCCGGCCGCGACGCCTTCCGGCTCTACGACACCTACGGCTTCCCGCTCGACCTGACCGAGCTGATGGCCGAGGAGCGGGGCTACGACGTGGACGCCGAGGGCTTCCGCGAGGCCCTCGAGGAGCAGCGGGCCCGCTCGCGGCGGGACCGCGAGGCCGGCGGGGACGGGTCCGACGGCCCCTCCCTGGCGGCCCTGGCGGCCGAGGACGAGCAGGAGTGGGTCGGCTACGACCGCCTCCGGGTGGAGACCCCGGTGCTGGCCTCGGGCCGGACCGACGGCACCCGGGCGTTCATCCTCCGCGAGAACCCCTTCTACGCCGAATCGGGCGGCCAGGTCGCCGACCGGGGCCGGATCCGCGGCGAGGGCTGGGAGGTGGAGGTCCGGGAGGTGGTCGAGAACGAGCGCGGCCAGACGGTGGTGGCGGGCCGGCCCGTCGAGGGCGACCCGCCGGAATCGCCGGGGCCGGTCGAGGCCGAGGTGGACGAGGCGGCCCGCCGCGGGGCGGAGCGCAACCACACGGCCACCCACCTGCTGCACGCCGCCCTGCGCGAGGAGCTGGGCGATCACGTCCAGCAGGCCGGCTCGCTGGTGGCCCCCGACCGCCTGCGCTTCGACTTCAGCCACCGCGGCCCCCTGGACGCCGAGCAGCGGGAGCGCATCGAGCGCCGGGTGAACGAGTCGGTCTGGAGCGACCTGCCCGTCGAGCGGGAGCACCGGGACTACCGCGAGGCCCTGGACGCCGGCGCCATCGCGCTGTTCGGCGAGAAGTACGGCGACGTGGTCCGCGTGGTCAGCGTCCCGGGCGTGAGCATGGAGCTGTGCGGCGGCACCCACGTCCAGAGCACCGGCCAGATCGGCCTGTTCAGGATCGTCGGCGAGACCGGCGTCGCCGCGGGCATCCGCCGGATCGAGGCGGTGACCGGCCCGGAGGCCTACGACCGGATGCGGACGATGGAGGAGCGGCTGGCCGCGGTGGCCGACGAGCTGGGGGCGCCCCGGAACGACGTGGTCGAGCGGGCCGCGAAGCTGCGGGAGGAGCTCGACCGGCTCCAGGAGCGGCTCGAGGCCGAGCGGCGGGAGACGGCCGGCGACCTGGCCGCCGAGCTGGCGGCGTCGGCCGAGGAGCTGGACGGCCGGGGCCGCCTGCTGGTCCGCTCGGACGTGGAGCTGCCCGGCGGGAGCGACCTGGCCGCCTTCGGCGACCGCCTGCGGGACGCCCTGGGATCGGGCGCCGCGCTGGTGCACGTCTCCGTGCCCGACGAGGACAGGGAGGCCTTCCTCTCGGTGGTGACCGACGACTGGATCGGCCGGGGCGTGGAGGCCGGCGACCTGGTCCGGGAGGCCAGCGGCGCCACCGGGTCGGGCGGCGGCGGCCGCCCCCACTTCGCCCAGGGCGGCGTGGGCGACGACGGGCCGGTGGACGAGGGGCTCGAGGCCGCCCGCCGCCGGGTGGCCGAGGCCCTGGACGGCTCCTGAGCCCCGCCGTGGCGCCCGGAGCCGGGGAGGCGGTCCTGTCGTGGCTGGAGCCCCGGCTGGAGGAGGTGCCGCCGGAGCTGGCCGAGGCCGTCCGGGAGGTCGCCCGGCGCGGCCTCGAGGCCCTGGAGGCCGCCGATGCGGCCGGGTCGGGCGCCGGCGACGACGGCGCTGACGACGACGCCGGCGACCCGGCCCCGGACCCCGGCCCGGGGGGGATGCCCGCCGGGATCGAGCCCGACCGGCCGGCCCCCGAGCCCCTGCCCGACCCCGGGTCGGTGCCGGACACGCTGGCCTGGCTCGCGGTCCGCGAGCTGGACCGCGTGGGCGACGCCCCGCAGGACCGGGAGGCAGCGGTCCGCCTGCTGGCCGCCGACGCCTGCCTGACCTGGGCCTTCGAGGCGGCGGCCGAGCGGGACGAGGACCTGGAGGGGCTGGCCGACCGCTCCGGCCTCCGGGGCCGCATCGGCCGCCTGCTGGGGCGGGGCGGGGACGGGGACGCGTGAGCCCGGCCGAGGGACCCTCGCAACTGGCCGACGTCCACGGCCACTGGGTGCCGGGGGTGGACGACGGTGCCCCCGACCTGGCGACGGCGCTGCGCTGGCTCGGCCGCGGGCTGGAGGCCGGCGTCCGCCGGGTGGCCGCCACCCCCCACCTGCCGGCCGGCCGGGCCGGGGGCCGCTACCGGCGTCGGGCCGAGCGGGCCTACCGGGAGCTCCGGTCGGCCGTCCGGGACGAGCTGCCGGGGCTCGAGCTGCGGCTGGCGTTCGAGGTCCGGCTGGACGGCGCCCCGGTCGACCCCGACGACCGTGGGCTCTGGCTGGGCGAGGGCGGCCACGTGCTGGTGGAGTACGACCTGCTCTCCCTGCCGTCCGGCGATCCGGCGGCGCCGATGGCCGCCCTCCTGGAGGCCGGCCGGGTGCCGGTCCTGGCCCATCCCGAGCGCTATCGGGGCGCCGACGATCCCCGCGGTTGGGTCCGCCGCGTCCGCGAGGCCGGCGCCCTGACGGCCGTGAACGCCGGCAGCCTGCTGGGCAGCTACGGGCCGGGACCCGGGCGGACGGCCCGGCGCCTGCTGGCCGACGGGCTGGTCGACCTGGTGGCCTCGGACCATCATGCCCGCCCGCCGCGGACCGACGGGCTGGAGGAGGTCCGGGCGCCGCTGGCCGCGGCCGATCCGGCGGCGGCGCGGCGTCTGCTGTGGGAGAACCCCGGGGCCGTGCTGGACGGCGAGCCGACCGCCCCGGCGCCCCGGGTGGACCTGCCGGCCGGAGGAGCCCGGCCGGGGGGAGCGAGCGAGCGACGCACGGGAGGTACGCGATGAGCGACGACGACGGGCTCGACGGCTGGGATCCGACCCGCCCCGCCTTCGACCGGGGCGAGGGCGGGGCCGACCTGCCCGTGGAGGGCGGCGGGGAGGCGCCGGGGCCCGGGGGCGCGGAGGACGCCGACGGGTCGGACGAGGGCGTCCCCGACGGCCCGTCCGGTCCCGGGGACGAACCCGGGGACGAGCGGCTGCTGGCGCCGGCCCTCGAGGGGCTGGCCGGGCTGGCGTCCCGGACGGCGACGTCGCTGGAGGACGCGACGGCGCGCTACGCCCGGTGGGTCGAGGGCACGCTGCGCGACGGCGGCAAGCTGATCTTCTGCGGCAACGGCGGCAGCGCCGCCACCGTGGAGCACGTGGCCGCGGAGTACGCGGTCCGCTACCGGCGCGAGCGCGACCCCCTGCCGGCTTTGGCGCTGACGGCCAGCGGCCCGGCCACCACCGCGGCCGCCAACGACTTCACCTACGAGGAGGTCTTCGCCCGCCAGCTCCGGGCCCTGGCCCGACCCGGCGACCTGGTGGTGGTCCACTCCACCAGCGGGGAGTCGGAGAACGTGATCCGGGCCGTCCGCACCGCCACCGAGATGAGCCTCCGGAGCGTGGGCCTGCTGGCCGGCGACGGGGGGCGGGTGGCCGGGCAGGTGAGCCTGGCCCTGGTGGTGCCCACCGACGACGTGGCGCGGGCCCAGGAGATGCACCTGGCCATCGAGCACGCGGTGGCCGACCGGGTGGACCGGATCTTCGCCGAGGGCTGACCGCCCCGGGGCGGCCGGGAGCGGCGTCGGGCGGCGCCGCCCGCGACCGCGCCCGTCCCCCCGGGACCGCCGGAGGAGCGAACCGTGGACGAACGGAGCGACGGCATGGACGATCCCCGCAAGCTGGAGCTGCCCGGCCTGGCCGGGCGGCGCGCGCTGGTCACCGGCGGCTCGCGCGGCATCGGGCGGGCCACCGTCCGGATGCTGGCCGCCGCCGGGGCCCGGGTGGGCTTCGCCTACCGATCGAACCACGAGGCGGCCGACGAGACCCTGCGCCAGGCCGGCGAGCTGGCGCGGACCGCCCCCGGCGACACGGCCTCGGGCGAGGGCGATCCCGCCGTGTGGAAGGCGGCGGCCGACCTCTCGCGCGAGGAGGAGGTGGAGGGGCTGTTCGCCGAGCTGGACGAGCGCTTCGACGGGCTCGACCTGCTGGTGGCCAGCGCCGGAATCTGGAACGAGGAGGACCGGCCCCTGGAGCGGCTCACGCCGCCCGAGTGGCGGAAGATGACGGAGGTGAACCTGACCTCCGTCTACCTGACCGCCCGCCAGGCCGCCGCCCGGATGGAGGCGGGCGGGAGGATGGTGCTGCTGGGCTCCACCGCGGGCCAGCGGGGCGAGCCGGGCCACGCCCACTACGCGGCCACCAAGGGCGGGATCCACGCGCTGGCGAAGTCGCTGGCCGGCGAGCTGGGCGGGCGCGGCGTCACCGTGAACGCCGTGGCCCCGGGGTGGGTGGACACCGACATGAGCGCGGCCGTGCTCCGGTCGGAGCGGCGCGAGGAGGTCCTGGAGGAGATCCCCCTCGGCCGGGTGGCCACCGCCGACGACGTGGCCGGCCCCGTCTGCTTCCTGCTTTCCGACCTGGGCCGTCACGTCACCGGAGAGGTGCTGAACGTGAACGGCGGGGCGGTGCTGTGCGGATGAGGGCGGCGCCCCGGCCCCGGCGCCCGGCCCTCTCGGCGGCCGGTCGGCTCCGGGCGGGGGGGCGGCCGTGAGCGGCGAGCCCGAGACCGTCGAGCTCTCCCCGCCCGACGGCCTGCGCGAGGTCGCCCGGACGCTGGAGGAGGCCGGCCACCAGGCCTGGGCGGTGGGCGGGGCGGTCCGGGACGAGCTGCTGGGCCGGGGCCGCGCCGACTGGGACCTGGCCACCGACGCCCGGCCGGAGGAGGTGCGCCGGATCTTCCGGCGGACGATCCCCATCGGGATCGAGCACGGCACGGTGGGGGTGCTGTCGTCGGACGACGTGATGTACGAGGTCACCACCTTCCGGCGGGACGTCGAGACCGACGGCCGCCACGCGGTGGTGGAGTTCGCCGACGAGCTGGAGGAGGACCTGTCCCGGCGCGACTTCACCATCAACGCGCTCGCCTGGCGCCCGGCCGACGGCGAGCTGCGCGACCCGTTCGGCGGCCGGGAGGACCTCGAGCGGAGCGTCCTCCGGGCGGTGGGCGATCCGTCCACCCGCTTCGCCGAGGACTACCTGCGGGTGCTGAGGGGCCTGCGCTTCGCCGGCCGCTACCGGATGGAGATCGAGCCGGCGACCCGCGAGGCGCTGGAGGCGGCGGCCCCGCGGACCGACGAGCTGTCGGCCGAGCGGATCCGCGAGGAGCTGACGAAGGTGCTGGCCGACGCCGAGCCCTCCGACGCGCTCCGGCTCTACCACCGCTTCGGCGTGCTGGAGGTGTGGTACCCGGAGGTCCACCGGGTGGCCGAGTCGGACCCCCGCTGGGAGCTGGACCTGGGCGCGGTGGACGCGGTGGCCCGGACCCGGGACCGGGTGCGCCTGGCGCGCTGGCTGGTGCCGGTGGGGGAGGACGCCGGGGAGCGGACCGGCCGGGCCGGCGCGATCCTCGAGCGGCTCAAGTTCTCCAACGAGGCCACCGAGCGGGTCCTCGGCCTCCTGCGCCACTACGAGACGCTCCCCTCGCCCATGGACTCGGACGCCCGGATCCGGGCCTGGCTCTCGGAGGTGGGCGAGGCGCTGGTCCGGGACCTGTTCCGCCTCCACGTGGCCGGCGCGCGGGTCACCGCCGCCGGCGAGCGCGCCCGGATGCTGGTGCACGTCTGGCGCCGGGTCCACGAGCAGCTGCTGGCCGGACCGCCCCTGGACGTCACCGACCTGGCGGTGAGCGGCCACGACCTGATGGAGGCGGGCGTCGAGGAGGGGCCGAAGGTCGGCCTCCTGCTGCGGGAGCTCCACGCCCAGGTGCTCGAGAACCCGGACCTCAACAACCGCGAGGAGCTGATGCGGCTGGTCGAGGAGCTGGTGGACGCCGGGGTGCTGGAGGGCCCGGCCGGGCCGGACCTGGAGGAGGCGCTGGAGGCGGGCCTGGACGGCGACGGCCGGCCGGGCGCCTCCGGGCCGGGTCCCGCCGACGGGCCCGCCGGGCCCGGCGGACCGGGGGGCGCCCCGTCCGATGGCTGAGGAGCCGAGCCTCTTCGGGCCCGACGCCGGCCGGGCGGCCGGGGACGACGACCCGCTGGGATCGGACGCCGGCGAGGGCGCGCCCCTGGCCGCCCGCATGCGGCCCCGGACCCTGGAGGAGTTCGTCGGCCAGGAGGAGGTGGTGGGCGAGGGCGGGCCGCTGCGCGAGCTGATCGCCCACGACCGGGTGCCCAGCCTCATCTTCTGGGGGCCGCCCGGCTGCGGGAAGACCACCCTGGCGGGCATCATCGCCCGCGAGACCGACGCCGCCTTCGAGCCCTTCAGCGCGGTGACCGAGGGGATCGGGCGGGTGCGGGAGCTCATCGGACAGGCCGAGGAGCGCCGGCGGGCCACCGGCCGCGACACCATCCTCTTCGTCGACGAGATCCACCGTTTCAACAAGGCCCAGCAGGACGCCTTCCTCCCCCACGTCGAGCAGGGGACGATCACGCTCATCGGGGCCACCACCGAGAACCCCAGCTTCGAGGTCGTGGGGCCGCTGCTCAGCCGCTCCCGGGTCTTCACCCTGGAGCCGCTCTCGCCGGAGGAGATGGAGGGGCTCTGCCGGCGGGCGCTGGCGGACGGGGAGCGCGGGCTCGGGGACCGGGGCCTGGCGGCCGACGACGAGGCGCTGTCGAAGCTGGCCGAGGCGGCCGACGGCGACGCCCGACGGGCGCTGAACGCCCTGGAGACGGCGGCCGAGCTGGCCGGCGAGGGGGGCACGATCGGGCTGGAGGAGATCGAGCAGGCGCTCCAGCGCCGCTTCGCCCGCTACGACAAGTCGGGCGAGGGCCACTACAACCTCGTCTCCGCCCTCCACAAGGCCGTCCGGGGATCGGACGCCGACGCGGCGCTCTACTGGCTGGCCCGGATGCTGGAGGCGGGGGAGGATCCCCTGTACCTGGCCCGGCGGCTGGTGCGGATGGCCTCGGAGGACGTCGGGCTGGCCGACCCGAACGCGGTCCGGGTCGCGCTGGCCGCCCGGGACGCCTACCACTTCCTGGGCTCGCCGGAGGGCGACCTGGCCCTGGCCGAGGCGACCGTCTACCTGGCCGTGGCGCCCAAGTCCAACCGCATCTACGAGGCCTTCTCCCGGGCCCGGAAGGCCGCCCGCGAGACGCCGGCGGCCGAGGTCCCCCTCCACGTCCGCAACGCCCCCACCGACCTGATG
>CAZJJO010000019.1:0-27364 GCA_964546375.1 uncultured Gemmatimonadota bacterium | reverse complement strand
CTCTGCCGCCGGGCGGCGTCCCGGAGCCGGCGTCCCAGCTCCGCCTCGCCGCCCTCCCGGCGCCGCCAGCCCCGGGCGTCGGCCCGGCAGAGGCCCGGACCCGCCGAGGCCACCCGGGGCGAGGCCTCCAGCAGCGCCGCCGCCAGCCGGGCCCCGGATCCCCCCGGCTCCCCGGCGCCGGACCTCGGATCGGCGCCCCGGCCCCTCCGGCCCTCGCCGCCGGGCGGCTCCGCGCGGACCGAGGCGATCCGGTCCACCGGCCTCAGCGCCGGCCCTTCCGGTCCCGCCCCCGGGCGTCGGCGCCCCGGGACCGGGTCGGCGGGCAGAGCACCGGCACCTCGGCCCGCCGGCCGCCCGGCCCCACCCGGACCCAGACCGGCCGCACCTCGGGCAGGTAGGGGCCGAAGAGCCGGCCGCCCACCGGCTCCACCCGGCCGGGCCGGAAGCGGAGCCGGAGCGAGGCCACCGGCAGCTCGCCCGAGACCAGCAGCACCGTGCCCGCCTCCCCGGCCAGCCGCTGGAGCCGGACGGCGGTGGAGCGGGAGAGGGCGACCCCGTCGGCGCCGGCGCCGCCCCCGCCGCCCAGCAGCAGAGCCACCGCCCCGAAGGCGCCGCTTCGGAGCAGGAGGTCGGCGCACCAGGCGGCCTCCCGGGGCTCGGGCGGGCGGACCACCCAGAAGCGGCCCTCCCCGTCCGCCAGCTCCTCCCAGTCGGGGGCGTGGAGGCCCCGGGCGGCGTCCACCACCGCGGCCGGCTCGCCCGAGCGCCGCAGCCGCGCCAGGGCCGCCCGCAGGACGGCCGTCTTCCCGCACGAGCGGGGGCCCAGCCACTCGGTGCCCTCGCCCCGCGGCAGGCCGCCCCGGGGCAGCAGCTCGTCCAGCGGACCCACGCCCGTGGGCACCACGGCCGGGGCGGCGTCGGACCGGCGGTCCGGCCCGAACCGCTCCAGCTCCCGCTCCAGCTCCTGGATCGTCGCCGTCGATGCCATCGTCCCGTCGCCCTCCGGAGGTCGCGCCGACCGTCGCCGGGGTCCGCCGGCCGGGAGACGACGGCCGGGGGATACCCGAACAAAAACCGAAAAGGGCCGAACAGGTTAGGGGCGGGAGCGGGTCGCGGCAAGGGGGGGGCTCCGCGCGCCGGGAACGCCGCTGGTGCCGCCCGGCATCTGGCTCGCGCTGCTGGGGCGTCCTCCGCGCGCCGGGAACGCCGGAGGGCGGCGGGGGCGGCACGGATCGCGCGACGCGCCGGGCGGGGCGGCGAGACCCGCCGGACGGGCGCCCGGGCCGGCCGATCAGCCGGCGGCCCGTCCCGTCCGTCGGGAGCGGGCGGGACGCCCCGCCGCCTCAGCCCTCGGGGCCGACGGTCACGCAGCCGGCCTTCCCGCCCTCCTTGGCGCGGTACATGGCGCGGTCGGCCCGGGCCACCAGCCCCTCCGGGTCGGGCAGATCGGCGTCCGCGTCGACGGCGGCGCAGGCCACGCCGACGCTGGCGGAGACGCGCAGCTCGCGGCCCTCCACCCGGAAGGGGGGCTCGAGGAGCCCGAGGATCCGGTCGCCGGCCTCCCCGGCCGCCGCCGGGCCGTCCAGGTCCTCCAGCAGGACGACGAACTCGTCGCCGCCCAGGCGGGCCACCGTGTCGCTCTCCCGGAGCCCCCCGGTCAGCCGCTCGGAGATCTCCCGGAGCAGGCGGTCGCCCGCGGCGTGGCCGTGGGTGTCGTTCACCGTCTTGAAGTCGTCCAGGTCGAGGTAGGCGACGGCCACCGTCGTCCCGTGCCGGCGGGCCCGGGCCAGCGCCTGCTCCGTCCGTCGGTAGAGCAGCCGCCGGTTGGGCAGCTCGGTGAGCGGGTCGTGGAGGGCCCGGCGGCGCATCTCCCGCTCGTAGAGCTTGCGCTCGGTGATGTCGATGTGCGCGACCACGGCCCCCTCGGAGCTCCCCCGCAGGGGGGTGACCGACATCAGGAACCACCGCTCGTCCTCGTCGGGCCCGAAGCAGGGGTACTCGAGCAGGAACTCGTCGTCCTCGCCCGCCAGCACCCGGCGGATCCCCTCGGCCGCGCGGGCCGCGTCCTCGTCCCCGTCCTCGGCCGCCCGGTCGCAGGCCTCCAGGTAGTCGACGCCCTCCCCGGCGGCCAGCATCGCCGGGGCGTCCCGAGCCCGGGCGTACTCGCGCCAGGGCTCGTTCACCGTCACGATCCCGCCGTCCCCGTCCACCACGCAGATGTGGGCCTCCAGGGAGGCGAGGATCGCCCGGTTCAGGGCCTCGCTCTCCCGGAGGGCCCGCTCGACCTCGCGGCGGCGGCGGATGTCCCGCCGGAGCTCGATCTCGGTCATCACCGACGCGGCCAGGTCCCGGAGGATCGACAGCTCCCCGGAGGTCCAGTCCCGGGGCTCGTCGTCGATGACGCAGAAGCTGCCGAGCGCCTGGTCGTCCCCGGTGACCAGGGGGATCCCGGCGTAGGCGATCACGTCCAGCTCCTCGACCGCCGGGTTCTCCCGCACCCGCGGATCCCGGCGGGCGTCCTCGACGACGAAGGGCTCGCCGGCGGCGACGGCGTGCCGGCAGAAGGAATGGGAGAGGGGGGTCTCCCGCTTCTCGGCCACCTCCTCGGAGACCCCGACGCAGCTCTTGAGGAACTGCCGGTCCTCGTCCACCAGCGACACCAGCGACACCGGAGCGTCGAGGATCCGCGAGGCGAGGTCGGTCAGCCGATCGAAGGCCTCCTCCGGGGGGGTGTCGAGCAGGCCCGTCTCCCGCAGGGCCTCCAGCCGCTCGGGCGCCTTGACCGCCCGTCGGATCTCGTCGCTCGACCCTTCGGTCATCGTCCGGGCTCCCTCCCGTCGGGGTCCCGTCGTGCGCCGGTCGGCCGCGGGACGGGGCGGCCGCCGGAGCCGGGCGAGCGTCGGCCCGGGCTCCCCCCTACCGCAGCTCCAGCAGGTCCAGCACCGGCGCGCCCATGAGCGCGGAGCGCCCGGTCCGCACCCGGGCCAGCACGTCGATCTCCTGCAGCGGCCGGAGCGCCTCCACGCGCCCGACCATCTCCGGCGGCACGGCCAGGTAGACGAAGCCGCGGCCCGCCTCCTCGTCCACGGTCCCGGGGGCGGGCCGCGCCAGGACGAAGGGCTCGCCCTCGTAGAAGTCCGTCCGCTCGGGCCCGGCCCGCTCCAGGGAGACGAACTGCAGGGTCCAGCGCACCCGGCGGCCGCGGTGGCGGTCGGGCTGCTCGCGCAGGTCGGCGGGGGTGAGCCGGCGGGTGGCCGCGGCCGAGTCGGCGGGCACCAGGTCGGAGGTCCGCACCCAGCCCTGGAGGGTCACCCGGGTCCAGTCGCCCTGCTCGCCCCGGACCGCCAGGTCGGCGCCCGGGAGCACGGTGGCCACGGTGTCGCCGGTGGGCGAGAAGCGGAGCCGGATCGGGCTCCCCTCGACCACCATCCGCCCGGGGCCCGCGTCGGCGGCGGTGTCGGCGGGGGCCGCGGCGGCCTCGTCCGCGGCGCCGCCGGCCGCCGTGTCCCGATCCGTGTCGGCGGCGGCGTCCGCGTCCGGGGCGTCTTCCCCGTCCCCGTCGCCGGCCGCGCCGTCCCCGTCGCCGGCCGCGCCGTCCCCGTCGGCGGCCGCGCCCTCGCCGTCGGCGGGCGCCTCCCCTTCGACCGAGAGGGACGGACGCCACATCCAGGCGGTCCGCTGCACGCGGGTCCAGTCGCCCCGCTCCTCGACCTCGTTCAGGAGGAAGCCCTCCAGCAGCCGGGCGGCGATGCGCGCGTTCGCGTCGGGGCGGTCGCGCAGGTTCTCGCCCCCGTCGGCCACCACCACCAGGTCCCAGCCCGGGCGGTCGGCGTCGTCGACCGACGGCGTCCAGATCCAGCCCTCCAGCACCACCTGCCGCCAGCGTCCCTGGCTCCCCACCACCTGCAGATCGGTGCCGCCGTTGACGGTGGCGAGCCGCTTCCCCATGGGGGTCTGGCGCAGGTTCTCCTCCCCGGCCGAGACGGTGGCGCTCTGGGCCTCCGCCCCGCGCGGCGAGGGCACGGCCAGCAGGGCCAGCAGGAGGGTCGCGGCGACCGGGGGGATTCGGGTCGGCTGGAGCATCTCGTCGTCTGGAAACGGTGCGGCCCCGCGCCTATGTTGCGGGCGCCCGGGCCGCACCCGGAGGCGTCGGACGGACCGGAGCGAGTATAGAGACGGCCCCGAAAGGCTGTCAATTCGATCTCACCGTCCTCTCCCGGGGGGGACGCCGCCTGCGCCGACCGAGGAGCGAAGAACCCGTGCGAGGACGAGCCGACCGCCGGACGAGCGTGCCCGTCGCCCTCCTCGCGGTGCTCGCCGCGCCGCTGCTCGTGCTCGCGGGGCCGCCCCTCCCGGGCGGAGGCCCCGCCGAGGCCCGGGCCCAGGCGCCCGCCGGCGCCGACACCCTCGAGATCGACACGCCCTACCGCTGGATCCAGCGCTCCTTCCGGGTCGGCGCCTTCGGCGGCTGGGTCTCCGCCGACCGCGGCGTCTCGGAGCTGGGGCCCGGCTCGACGGTGATCGCGGGCGCCCGGACCCGGGCCCGCATCAGCAGCCCGATCTCCCTCGAGGCGAGCGTCGGCTACGGCAGCTCGGACCGGTTCGTCGTCGACCCCCGTCTGCCCGGCGGGCCCGCCACGGTGGACACGGTGAGCTCGCGATGGCTGCTGGCGGAGGCGGCCATGCAGTTCGCCGTCACCGGGGCGCGCACCTGGCACGGCATCCAGCCCTACGTGCTGGTGGGCGGCGGACTCCTGATCGGCGTCGACGAGCCCCGCAGCCCCCGGCTCCCCACGCCCGATCCCGGCGACCCGCCGGTGCGGGCCGAGATCGGCGTCGCCCCGGTGGTCCAGGCCGGCGTGGGCGTCGAGTGGAAGCTCTCCGAGCGCATCGGGATCGGGTTCGAGGTCCGGGACCACCTATGGCGGGTCTCCACGCCCGACGGCTTCTTCGAGCAGGAGGTGCTGGACCGGATCGAGGACCTGGACCTGGAGGCGCCCCAGGACACCGACTGGACCCACAACCTCGGCCTGACCGTCAGCGTGTGGCGCTACTTCTGAGCCCGCGGCTCCCCCGGCCCGGCGGACGGCCGGCCGGGGGGCTCCTCCCGCTCCTCCTGCTGCTGGCGACCCTCCCGGCGGCCTCCCTCTCCGCCCCGGCCTCCCTCTCCGCCCAGGACACGACGGGCGTCGAGCCGCCGGCCCTCCGCGGCCCCGGGGCGCTGGGCCGATCGCTGGAGGCGGCCCTGGACGACCCGGCGCTCGCCCGGGCGCACGTGGGCATGGCGGTGCGATCGGCCGAGACCGGGGAGCTGATCTACGGCCGGGCCGCCCACCGCCGGTTCACCACGGCCAGCACCGCCAAGGTCGTCACCGCGGCCGTGGCCCTGGAGCGTCTGGGGCCGGGCTTCCGGTGGACGACCCGGCTCGCGGCCTGCGGCCCCGTGGGCCCGGACGGCGCGCTCGGCGGAGACCTGGTGATCACGGGGACCGGCGACCCCACGATCGACCGCCGCCGGCTGACCGCGTGGGCCGACACGCTGCGGGCGGCCGGGATCCGGCGGATCGAGGGCGACGTGGTGGCCGACGACCGGGCCTTCCCGCCCCCCGTCTGGGGCCGGGGCTGGATGTGGGACGACCTGCACCTGGGCTGGGCCTCGGGCGTGGACGCCCTCCAGCTCGACGAGCCGGCCGTGGAGGTCGTGATCCGGCCGGGCGCGCGGGTGGGGGATCCCGTCCGGGCCGAGGTCCGGGAGCCGGCCGGCGCCGCCGGAGGGGCGACCCCGCGGCCGCCGGTCGACCTGCGCGTGCGGACCGGGCCGGCGGGATCGGAGCTCCGGCTCCGTCACCGGCCGGGCCCCGAGCCCGGGCCCGGCGGCCGGATCGTCGGTTGGCTCCCGGCCGACCGCGACTCGGTGCGCCTGTCGCTGGCGCCCGCCCATCCCACCGACCGGCTGCTGGACGAGCTGGGCGCCGTCCTCGCCGGGGCCGGGCCGGCCGTCGAGGGGAGCTTCCGCCGACGGCCCGAGGCGGGCGCCGGCGAGGAGCGGTCCCGTCCCCCGGACGCGGCGAGGTCCCGGGTCGGCGGCCGCGGCGGCGCGGAGCGGCGCGCGGGGGAGCCGCCGGGGCGCGCGACCGCCCCCTGCCCGCCCGGCGTCGGCCCGCCCTCGTGGACGGCGGCCTCCCGCTCCGACTCGCTCGGCGCCGTCCTGGGTCCCGTCCTCGCCCGCAGCGACAACCAGGCGGCCGAGGCCCTGCTCCGGACGCTGGGGCTGGAAGAGGGGCGGGCCGGGACGGCCCGGGAGGGGGCGGCGGCGGCCTCGGAGACCCTGGCCGGCTGGGGCGTGGCCCCCGACGCGGTGACGCTGGCCGACGGGGCGGGCCTCTCGCGCTACGACCGGGCCACGCCGGCGGCGCTGACGCGGGTGCTCCGGGCCACCTGGCTCGGGCCCCACCGCGAGGTCCTCCTGGACGCCCTGGCGGCGCCCGGCCGTCCGGGCACCCTCCACGGGCGGTTCCGGGGCGTGCCCGCGCGGACGTCGCTGCGGGCCAAGACGGGCTCGCTCTCCGAGGTGCGGGCGCTGGCGGGCTTCGTGGAGGCCGCCGACGGCCAGACCCTGGCCTTCGCGCTCATGATCGACGGCTACCACGTGCCCGGCCGCGTGGCCGAGGCCCTCCGCGACCGCGTGGTGGAGCGGCTCGGCCTCTACCGCGGCCCGGAGCGCCGCGGGCCGGAGGGCGCCCGCTGACGGACGCCCGCTAGCTCCCCGGACGCCACTCCAGCACGAGCCCCGCGCTGGTGTAGCCGCCGCCCACGGCGGTGAGCACCAGCCGGGTGGGATCGGGCAGGGGGCCGTGCTCGCCCCGGAGCACCTCGTCCAGGGCCACGCCCACCGTCGAGGCCGAGAGGTTGCCGTACTCCTGGATGGTGTGGACCACCCGGCCGTCCCCGGTCAGGGGCAGGTGCTTCTCCAGCCCCCGGGTGATCCGCAGGTTCGCCTGGTGGGGCACCACGTAGTCGACGTCCTCCCAGCCCAGCCCGGTCGTCTCCAGCGCCCGGTCGGCCACCCGGCGCATGGCCAGGATCGCCTGCCGGAGGACCTTCGGCCCGCCCCCCATGTGGAGCTTCGGTTCGGGCTCGTCCTCGGTCTCCCAGCCCTGCCCCCGCAGGTAGAGGTGCTCGGGGGCGTAGTCGGCCTCGTGGTAGGGGACCCCCAGCACCCCCGGCCCGTCCCCGTCGGCGGGCGTCAGCACCGCGGCGCCGGCGCCGTCGCCGAAGAGGACGGCGGTCTTGGGGTCGCCGTAGTCGGTGATGTGCGAGAGGGCGTCCCCGGAGACGACGAGCACGCGATCGCCCATGCCGGCCCGCACGTGGGCGTGGGCGGCCGCCATGGCGTAGACGTAGCCGGCGCAGGCCGCGTTCACGGTGTAGCCGCCCACCCGGGGCACGCCGAGCCGGTCGGCCACGGTGCAGGCCACGTTGGGGACCGTCTCCTTCTCGGTCACCGAGGCGGCGACGATGAAGTCCAGCTCCTCGGCCGCGAGGCCGGCGTCCTCGAGGGCGCGGCGGGACGCCTCGGCGCAGAGGTCCTCGGTGGACAGACCGTCCTCCTCGGTGACGACCCGGCGGGCGCGGATGCCGGTGACCTGCCGGGCCCAGCGGTCGAAGACCTCGACGGGCTCCAGCTCGTCGGCGCCGTCGGCCTTCAGCGAGGCGCGGGCCCGGGCGAGGTCGAAGCTCTCCCGGATGCTCTCCCGGGCGAACAGCTCCTCGTTGTCCATCCGGTGGGGCGGGAGGAAGCTCCCGGTGCCCGCGACGCGGGCGCGGGTGTCGGCTCGGCTCACGCGCGGCTCCCGGTGCGAGGTGACGGTGGAGGAGTCTCCCCCGGAGCCCGGTCCGAGCGGGTGAATCCGCGGGGACTCCGGACGCCGGCCGAACCTAAACGCCCCCGGACGGGGGCTCAACGGGCGCTGGACAGGCTGTCCGAAGAAACGGAGGTCGCCGGAACACAGGGGGCGCCTTCGCATAGGGAAGGAGGCATCGGGCCGGGCTCGCGGGCACGAACCGTCCGGGAGCGGCCCCCGCAGCGCTCTCGTCGAACGCCCGTCACGCGACCCCAGGAAGGACGCAGACCCCATGGACGCCTATCACCGCCTCGCCCGGCCCGCCGCCCGGACCCTCGTCGCGGCGCTCGCGGCCGCCCTGGTCGCCGCCGCCCCGGTCCACGCCCAGCAGGGGGGTGGAGGGCAGCAGAGCGAGCAGCAGCTCCAGCAGGCCCAGCAGTTCCAGGAGGTCCAGCAGCTCCAGCAGGAGATCCAGCAGCTCCGCCAGCGCCTGCAGTCGATCCGACAGGAGGCGATGCAGGACTCCACCCTCCAGCGCGCCGGCATGCGGCTGCAGGAGACCGTCCGGGCCGCCATGGCCCAGCTCGACTCGAACGTGGTCCAGATGGAGGACAGCCTGAACGTCCTCCAGCGGCAGATGCGGGAGGCCCAGCAGGAGCAGGACACCGCCCGGATGCGGAGCATCATGCGGGCGGGCCAGCCGCTGAGCCGGACCTGGCAGCAGCTCCAGGACTCGGTGATGCAGCGGGACTCGCTCCAGCAGATGGCCCAGGAGTTCGACCAGCGGGTCCGCGATCGGATGACCGCCCTCAACGACTCGGTGCCGACGCTGATCCAGCGCCGCGACTCGCTGATGCAGCGCCTGCAGGAGATGGCCCAGCAGCTCCGCGGCCAGCAGCCGGCCGGCGGCGGTCAGCCGCCCGGCGGTGGCGGCGGCCAGGGCGGCGGGGGCGGACAGTGACCGCGTCCACCGACGGACCGGGCGCCGTCCGACGAGGACGGGGCGTCCTGCGCGCCGGCGCCGCCGCGGCCCTGGGCCTCGCCCTCGCCCTCACGGCCTGCGGCCAGGGGGACGGCGAGAGCGGGCAGCAGGAGGGCCAGGCGAGCATGACGAGCGACGGTCAGCAGCAGCAGATGCAGGGGGCCCAGGAGCTCCGTCGGGTCCAGCAGGAGCTGCGCCAGGTCCAGCAGCAGCTCCAGCCCATCCAGCAGCAGGCGATGCAGGACTCCTCGATCCAGGCCATGCGGTCGCGCGTGACCGAGGTGGTCGGGGACGCCATGCGGGAGGCCGACCCGCAGACGGCCCAGCGGGAGGAGCGGCTGGACGAGCTGTCCGGCGAGATGGAGACGGCCCGGCAGGAGCAGGACACGGCCCGGGTCCAGGGCCTGATGCAGGAGATGCGTCAGCTCCAGCGCCAGCTCCGGCAGACCCAGTCGGAGGTCGTCCAGCGCGACTCGATCTCCCGGATGATCGAGAGCTTCCGCGACTCGCTCCGGGCCCGGATGGCCGAGGTCGACCCGAGCGCCGACTCGCTGCTCGCCCTGCAGGACAGCCTCATGGAGGTCCGCCAGCAGGCGATGCAGCAGTTCCAGGCGCAGCAGCAGGGTCAGGGCGGCGGCCAGGGCCAGGGCGGCTCCGGCAGCGGCGGGGGATCGTAAGGGACAGCCCGGGCGCGGCCGCCGCCGAGCGGCACGGAGCGTCTCGGACCGGAGGCCGGCTTCCCGGGAGCCCGGGGAGCCGGCCTCTCGCGCGCCGGTGAACGGGAGCGCACAGCGACGCTCCTCCCGCCGGGGCCGGACGTCTCGAGGGTCGCCGGGCCCTCAGCCTCCCCGCCGGGAGGGTGCCCCGGGATCCTCCTCCCGCACGCGCCGCATCACCCCGGGGACCAGGCCCCGCGGCGCCGCGTCGGGCAGGGAGCGGCGCAGCGCCGCGATGGCGGCCGACCAGCCCCGGACCCGGCGGCGCAGGGCCGGCGGCAGCTCCCCCGGGTCCAGCTCGCCGTCCAGACAGCGTCGAAGCTTCTCCTCCATCGCTCCCACTCCCGCACGCACCGTCTCGGCTCTCGGGGGCCCGTCGCGCCGGCGGACGCCGGCGGCTCCGGGGTTCCGGGCTTCTTCCCCGCGCGCCGACCGCCCGGGGGCGGCCGTCGCCACGGCTCCGTCCCCCCGCCCGACGCCTCGGCCCGGCGATCCGTCACGCCCGGAGGCGGATCCGCCTCCGCGGCCGGACGGCCCGGCGGGCCCGGGGCGTCCGGATCGGACCCGCCCCCTGCCTTCCGAGCGGGGGACGGCTACCTTCGCGGCCGGACCCCCGTCCTCCACCCACCGACGCGCGGGAGCCCGAGCGTGACACGCCCGGCCGACGTCCCCACCCCGGCCCTGCTGCTGGACCTGGACGTGCTGGAGGCCAACCTGCAGCGCATGGCCGACCGGGCCCGTCGGCTGGACGTCCGCCTCCGCCCGCACGTGAAGACGCACAAGTGCGTGGAGGTGGCGCGCCGGCAGCGGGACGCGGGCGCCGACGGGATCACGGTCTCGACCCTGGAGGAGGCGGCCGTCTTCGCCCGCCGCGGGTTCGGCGACATGACCTGGGCGTTCCCGGTGATCCCCGGCAGGGTCGAGGAGGCCGCCGCGGTGGACCGCCGCGCCCGGCTGCGCCTGCTGGTCGACCGGCCCGAGGCCGTCCGTCGCCTGGAGGAGGCCGGCCACCCGTTCCACGTCTGGCTGGAGGTCGACTGCGGCGACGGGCGCTCGGGCGTGGATCCGGACGGGGAGGCCCTGGTGGAGCTGGCGGAGGGGCTCTCGGGCTCTCCGCTCCTGGCCTTCGACGGCCTCCTCACCCACTCGGGCCAGGCCTACGACGTCGACGACCCGGCCGACCTCGCCGCGGTGGCCGAGGAGGAGCGCTCGGCGATGGCCCGGGCCGCCGACCGGCTCGGCGAGCGCGGAATCGAGGTCCCGGCCGTCAGCGCCGGCTCCACGCCGGCCGCCGCCCGGGCCCGGTCGCTGGAGGGCGTCGACGAGATCCGCCCGGGCAACTACGCCCTCTTCGACCGGACCCAGGCCGCCCTCGGGAGCTGCGGGATCGAGGACGTGGCCGTCGAGGTGGCCGCCACGGTGGTGTCGACCCGCCCCGACGCCGGCCGATCGGTGGTGGACGCCGGGGCCCTGGCCCTCTCCAGCGATCCCGGGCCCGCCGACCCGGACGCCCCCGGCGGACGCTGCATGGGCGCGCTCCGGGCCGACGACGGCGGCCTGCGGCGCGACGCCCGGCTGGTCTCGCTGAGCCAGGAGCACGGCCTGGTCGACGCCCCGCTCCCCTGGGGCGAGCGGGTCCGCATCGTGCCCAACCACGCGTGCCTCACCGTCGCCTGCTTCGACGAGCTCCACGCCGTCCGGGACGACGAGGTGGTGGGGCGATGGCGGATCCACCGCGACCGTTGACGCGCCCCGCGCCCCCGTCCCCCGCCCGCCCGTGCGGGGCGGCCCGCCGCCGGCCCCGCTCCTTGTCGGCCGGAACGTTCCCCCTACCTTTGGAGGAGCCGCGGGCCGGCCGTAGGGCCGGGCCGGCCCCGACCGTCCCCTTCGCACCGGGAGCCCCCGCGCAGCCATGAGCTCCAGCCTCGGATCCCACAGCCGGATCTACGTCTTCCTGCTGGCCGCCGTGGCGCTGGTGGCGGGCGGCCTGGCCGTCTTCTCGGACAACACCTCGCTGGGCCTCGCGGCGGCCATCCTGGGTCTGTACGTCCTGCACCTCTACAGCATGCGGGTGATGCAGCGCCAGTGGCGGGCGATGCAGGGGCTGGAACGGCTCGTGGGCGAGCTGGGGGCGGGCGGCCCGGACGAGGGGGAGGGCCCGGACGACCGCGGGGGCCGGGAGGGATCGGACGGCGACGAGGGGGAGGAGACGGTCCGGCGGGACTTCGGGCTCGGGACCGTGGCGATCATCAAGGGGATGATGTCGCCCCGGGACGTGTCGGAGGTCATGTCGCAGCGCCGGCGCCGCCCCGGGCTGACCTTCGGCGACCACGCCGTCGAGCTGGGCCACCTCACCGAGACCGAGCTGGAGGACCTCGTGCAGGTCAAGCACCGCGGGGTCTACACGCCCGGGGAGATCCGGGAGGCCCGACAGCGCATCCGGGAGTACCGCAGCTCCCTGGACCCGGAGATGGCCGAGGGCTGACGGGGCCCGCGGCGGCCCGCGCGGCGGCCGGGACGAGGAAGGAGGGGCACGGAGCATGGCGTCCAGCGACTCCCTCTACAGCCGGACCTACTTCGGCCTCTTCGTGGCCGTGACCCTGGCCGCCGTCGGGCTCGCGGTGGTGGTCGGCAACCGGGACATGGCCTTCGCGGCCGCCATCCTCGGGCTCTACGTCCTTCACCTCTACAGCGTACGCACCCTGACCCGCGGCCAGCGGGAGCAGCGGAAGGCGGTGCGGGAGCTGGAGGGCCTGGTGGGCGAGCTGGCCCGCGCCGAGCGGTCCCCGCTGGCGGAGCCGTCGCCCGACGACGGGGCCTCCGCGCCGGAGCCCGCCGACGACGCGGGCCGCCGGCACTTCGCCCTGGGCACCGTGGCCATCATCCGGAACGCGCTGCGCCCCGGGGAGGTGTCCCGGATCCTGGTCGAGCAGCGCGACCGGCCCGAGGCCCGGTTCGGCGAGCTGGCCGTGGAGATGGGCCTGCTGAGCGAAGACGAGCTGGAGGAGCTGCTCCGGGTCCAGCGCGAGGGGCGGTTCAGCCGTCCGGAGATCCGCCTGGCCCGCCGTCGGCTGGAGGCCTACCACGAGGACGAGCGGAGGGCCGGCGGAGAGGGCCCGAGCGCGTGACGCCGGCCGGGGGCGCGCCGGGCGCCCGGGTCATCCGGCCTCCAGCGCCTCCAGCTCCTCCCGGGCGTAGCGGTAGGGCCAGGCGGTGGCGACCGCGCAGACCGCCACGGTCACCAGGAAGGCCAGGGTCATCTCCTCCGCCAGCGGGCCGCGGGTCCGGTGCCAGGGGAGGTTGCTGGCCAGGAACTCGCGCAGGATCCAGAACTGCGACGCCACCACCGCCGCCAGGGTGCCCAGCGCCCCCAGCATGAAGAGGAGGCCGCCCAGCGAGGTGGGGATCTGGGCCGCGTTCTCCGACTCGAACTTCGGGTAGGCGATGCCCCAGGCCAGCGCCTGCGCCGTGAAGGCCAGCGTGAGCCCGACGATGGTCACCAGCGACAGCGCGAGCAGCGGGGGGCGGAGGCCCAGCGCCATCCCGGTCAGCCCCGAGAGCAGCAGGGCCAGGACCAGCAGGGGGACCGCGCCCGACCAGTACTTGGACCAGAGCAGCGTCCCGGCCGCCAGGGGGGAGGAGCGGAGCAGCCAGAGGGTCCGCCCCTCGAGGCTCAGCGACGGGAAGACGAAGCGCGAGGCCACGGCCGAGAGGACGAAGCCCGTGAGGGCCACGTTCAGGAACCCCACCAGCGAGACGAGGAACGGCCCCACGGCCTCGTTCGAGCGCAGGGGCAGGACCCGGATGTTGTAGACGTAGGCGACCACCAGGACCCCGAGGATGATGAGCTGGGACCACTGGGTGGCGTCGCGGAAGAAGACCCGCGCGTCCTTGAGGACGAGCTCGCGGCGCTTGCCCTCGAGCCCGCCCAGCACCCGCTCCAGCCCCCGCCAGACCCCGCCCCACCGGATCTCGCGCCGTCCCCCCTCCTGGGCCCGCGTGAAGCACTCGTCGAAGAAGCGCCGGTGGAGCATCGCCCCCAGGACCACGACCGCGGCCGCCGTGCTCCAGAGCAGGAGCAGCCAGTAGGGGTCGAAGCTCCCCTGGAGCCGTCCGATCATCGCCTGGGCGCCCCATTCCGAGGGCACCCAGGAGAGGGTCGGACCCCGCAGGACCTCCAGGAAGTCGACCAGGCTGCCGTAGCCCTCCGGGTCCACCAGCCGCTCGGGCCGGAGCACCCGTAGGCCCAGCACCAGCAGCGCCACGCCGCCCGCCGCCACCACCCCCAGGATGTCCCGGGTGCGGCGGGCCGGGAAGACCCGGACCAGCATGAGGGTGACGGCGCTGCCGGCGGCCGCGGGGATCACCAGCAGGGGCACCACGGCGGCGACGGCCACCAGGTAGAAGGAGGGCCCCGCGCCGTAGACCCGACCGTAGGCCGCCACCACCGGGATCAGGAGCAGCACCACCATCCAGGACGAGGTCACCGCGGTCTCGGTCAGGCGGGAGCCGTAGACGGCGAGCCAGTCCACCGGGGCCGACCGCACCATCGGCAGGTCGCGGGAGAGGAAGAAGCTGGAGAGCGCCGCGATCAGGTTCGACAGCAGCAGCAGCCCCAGCAGGATCAGGAGGCCGAACCCCAGCATCTTGGAGGCCAGCAGGGGGCCCACCTCGGGCGTCGAGCGGAGCGCCTCCAGCATCCGCACCAGCGCCAGGTAGACCAGCGGGAGCACCAGGGCGCCCACCAGGCCGGCCAGGGCCACCCTGCCGCCCCCTCCGCCCTCGCCCGTCCGGCCGGGCCGGGCCGAGAGCAGGCGGGGTCGGAGAAGCCACGGCGAGCGCGGCTCCCTCCGGGGGGGCTCCTCCGCTCCGGCCTCCGGGCGGTCCGGCCGGGGCGGGGGCCAGGGGCGGCCCGCGGGGGCCTCCCCCTCCGTCACGGCACCTCGCCCAGGGCCCGGGCGATGCGGCGCTCCTCGACCCCGCCCACCAGCTTCAGGAACACCTCTTCCAGGGGGCCCTGCTCCATGGCGGCCAGGTCGCGGAGGTGCTCCATGGTGCCCGAGGCCAGGATCCCGCCCTCCTGGATCACCGCCAGGCGGTCGCAGAGCGCCTCGGCGAACTCCAGGGTGTGGGTGGAGACCAGGATCGTGCCGCCCCGGTCGGCGAACCCCCGGAGCAGGCGCTTCAGAAGTCGGGCCGAGGACGGGTCCAGCCCCACCATGGGCTCGTCGATCACCAGCACCGAGGGCCGGTGGACCAGCGCCGAGGAGAGGATCAGCTTCTGCCGCATCCCGTGGCTGTAGGACTCGACGAGCTGGTCGCGCCACGGGGTCAGGTCCCACAGCTCGAGCAGCTCGTCGATGCGGGTCTCCACCCCGTCGCCGCGCTGGCCGTGCAGCCCGGCGACGAAGCGGAGCAGCTCGGCCCCCGTCAGCTTCTCGTAGACGAAGGGACGGTCGGGCACGAAGCCCAGGCGGTCCTTGGCCTCGAAGGGCTCCTCGACCACGTCGTGGCCGTCCACCAGCACCCGTCCGCCGTCCGGCTCCAGGATGCCGACGATCATCCGCAGGGTCGTGGTCTTGCCCGCCCCGTTCGGCCCGAGCAGGCCGTGGATCCGGCCCGGCTCCACCTCCAGGTCGAGCCCGTCGACCGCGGTGAAGTCGCCGAAGCGCTTGGTCAACTCCTCGAGCCGGATCACGGCCGCTCCTCCCCGGCCTCCAGGCGTCGCACCGGCGCGTGGCGGACCGGGCGGCCCCGTGCCCCGTCGTAGGCCAGCTCGTAGGCCGTCCGCGAGAGCCGGAAGCCGCCGGCGGTCCGGACCTCGAGGTACCGGCCGTCGCTGCCGATCCACATCTCGACGGGCCGCCCGGCCAGCTCGCGGCTCACCCTCCAGGCCAGGACCGTGTCGCGCCGTCCGGAGCGCCACCCCTCGGCGCCGGAGTCCCGGACGGCGCTGTCGGGATAGGTCATCACGGCCCGCTCCTCGATCTCCACCACCCGGTCCACCTGCTCCATGCTCCCGGGATCGAAGGTCCGGACGCGATAGCGGTCCCCCGCGCTGCTGCCGCCCTCCGCGGCCAGCCGCATCGGCAGGGCGGTGGCCAGGACGACCTGTCCCTCCAGCGGGATCCGCCGGACCGTGACCGACCCGCCGCGCCGGACGGCCACCACCAGCGACGAGTCGCCCTCCACCGCCCCCTGGGCCGACAGCCCGCCGAGCAGGCCGCCCGCCTCGAGCGCGAACGAGCGGAGGTCGAGCGCCGGTCCGAGGAGGGCGCGGCTCCGCAGCTCGGCCCGGCCCGGCATCCCGAAGGCCTCCAGGTCCAGCCCCATCCGGTCCTGCAGCAGGAACCCCCCGTCCGAGGGAAGCGTGTCCACCGAGCTCTGGGCCCAGCCGATCTGTCGCTCGTCCTCGAAGACGGCGTAGTAGGCCACGCCCGGCGGGATGGTGCGGGCCCCCTCCGCGAGCCGCTCCGCCGCGGGCCGGAGGTAGAGGCGCTTGGCGTGCCAGGCCATCACCCCCGCCCACACCACCAGCACGGCGACGGCCGCCGCCGTGCGGCGCCGGCGGCGGGTCTGATCGCTGCGCCGGGTCGCTCCCGAAGGGCCGTCGTCTCGCACCTCGGTCTCCGCTGCGCGGGCCGCCGGGACGGCTCGTCCGTCCCGGTCCAGGCGCAACATGGTAGCCGGCCGACCCGCACGCCGCCAAGCCGTCGCCGGCGGACGAGCCCTCCCGGGCCGCAGCCGGCGGGCGACGGGCCGCGACCGGTCCCGGCCGCCCCCCGCCGGAACGCGGCTTGCCGGGCCATGGCCCCGCGGGCGCCCGGCCCGACCGGGCCCGGTTCCTTCCCCCTCACACCGGGAGCGCCATGGCCATCGCCCTGGACCGGACGTTCGAGGTGGACGCCGACCCCCAGACGGCCTGGGACTTCCTCACCGATCCCGACCGGGTCTTCCCGTGCATCCCGTCGGGCCGCGTGGTGGAGCGGCTCGACGACCGGACCTTCCTGGGGAGGCTCGGCTTCAGCCTCGGCCCCTTCGGCGCCGAGTTCCGGGGCCGGATCGAGTTCGACCGCCTCGAGCCCGACGAGCACCGGATCCACATGCACGGCGAGGCGGAGGACACCCGGCGGGACGCACGGGCGACCCTGGAGATGACCAGCCGGCTGACGTCGCTTGCCGAGGGGGGCACGCGGGTGGAGATCACCCAGCGCGTGGACCTGTCGGGGAGCCTGGCGGGGATGGCCGGCGGGGCGCTGGCCCGCAACACGGCCGACATGCTCTTCGGCCGCTTCGTGCGCTGCGTGCGGGGGAAGCTCGGCGGCTGAGGGCGCGCCCGGCGGAGAGCCCTCGCGTCCCCCGGTCCGGTCCCGGCCGGCCGGCTCCTCCGGAAGCGTCCGGCCCGGCCGGTCAGCCCTCCCTCAGGGCCCGGATCTCCTCGGTCAGGCGGGGGACCACCTCGAAGAGGTCGCCGGTGATCCCGTAGTCGGCCACCTCGAAGATCGGCGCCTCGGGGTCCTTGTTGATGGCGACGATCACCTTCGAGGTGCGCATGCCGGCCAGGTGCTGGATGGCGCCGCTGATCCCGATGGCGAAGTAGAGCTCGGGCGTGACGACCTTGCCGGTCTGGCCGACCTGCTCCTCGTGGGGCCGCCAGCCGGCGTCCACCACCGCCCGGCTGGCCCCCAGCGCCACCCCGTCGCCCAGGGCGTCGGCCAGCTCCTCGAGCAGGTCCCAGTTCTCCGGCCCCTGCATCCCGCGGCCGCCGGAGACGACGATGGAGGCCTCGGAGACGTCGAGCTTCTCCCGGTCCCCGGTCTCCACCGGACCGAACTCGTGGCGGGCGGGGTCGGGCGAGATCTCCAGACGGCGGACCTCGCCGGCGCCCGCGGCCTCCTCGGCCAGGAAGACGTTCGGCCGAACGCTGACCAGGGCCGGGGCGGCGTCGAAGGCGACCCGGGCCAGGGCCTTGCCCGCGTACTGCGGCCGCACGGCCGTGATCCGGCCGTCCTCCACCGAGAGCCCGGTGACCTCGGTGGCCAGGGGGACGCCGAGCCGGGCCGCCGCCCGGGGCGACAGGTCCTTCCCCCGGGCCGAGCCCGGGAAGAGCACCGCCTCGTAGTCCCCGTCCTCGAGCACGGCCTCCAGGGCCCGGAGGGCGGCGTCGGGGGCGTAGACGCCGAAGGCGCCGTCCTCGGCGACGTGGATCCGCTCCGCCCCGTGGTCGCCCAGCCCGGCGGCCGCCTCGGCCACGCCCCGGGGGCCCACCACCAGCGCGTCCGCCTCGGCGCCGAGCTCCTCCGCCAGCTTCCGGGCGGCCGTGACGGTCTCGGCCGCCACGCCCCGCAGCTCGTCGCCCCGCGTCTCCGCGTACGCCAGCACCCGGCCCATCAGAGCACCCCCGCGTCCTCGCGCAGGCGGCGGGCCAGCTCCGGCGCCGCCTCCGGCCCGTCGCCCAGGATCTCCCCGGCCTCGGGCTCGGGGGGCTCCTCGAGCGAGAGCAGCTCCAGGCCGGAGGGGGTGACCTCCACGTCCTTCTCCTCCAGCGGCTTCTTCTTGGCCGCCATGATGCCCTTGAGGCTCGCGTATCGCGGCTCGTTCAGCCCCTTCTGCGTCGAGATCGCCGCCGGCAGGTCCACGGCGACCTCCTCGTGGCCCCCCTCCACCTCGCGGACCGCGGTGGCGCGGCCGTCCTCGACGTCGAGCTCGACCACCACCGTGGCGCAGGGCAGGCCCAGCAGCTCCGCCACCATCGGCGGGACCTGCATGTTGTCGTCGTCGATGGCCTGCTTGCCGAAGAACAGGAGGTCGAAGTCCCGACCCTCCAGCTCCTTCGCCAGGGCCCGGGCGACGGCCAGGCCGTCCGACGGGGCCGGCTCGGCGTCGGGCTTCAGCAGGACCGCCTCGTCGGCGCCCATGGCCAGGGCGGTGCGGAGGGTCTCCTCGCTCTCGTCACCCCCGAGGCTGACGGCGGTGACGGTGCCCTCGCCCGCCTCCTCCTTCAGGGCGATGGCCTCCTCGAGGGCGAATTCGTCGTAGGGGTTGAGCGTGTACTTGACGCCCGACGGGTCGATGCTCCGCCCGTCGTCGCCGATGCGGACGCGGGTGTCCGACTCGGGCACCCGTTTCACGCAGACGATGGAGTTCACGGTCGTCCTGCCTGCCTCTCTCGAATGGTCGCTCGGAACGGGGTTCGCGAACGCGGCCGGAGCCCCGGCGACGCCGGGGGCGGAGGGCCCGGCGGTCCGGTGTCGGGACGGCCCCGGGGCCGCCGGTGGTGGTTACCAGCAAGGAGCGTGCACCCGGGGCGGCGGACGGCCGTCCCGCCTCCGGCCCGGGAGGGTCAGCCCCGGATCCGCTCCAGCTGCTGGGGATCGAGTCCGTACAGCCGACCCGCCACCAGGTCCAGGAGGTCGTCGGTGATGGCGGCCTCGCGCCGGGCCCGCTCCCGCTCGTGCTCGTCCTCGGCCCGGAAGCTCCGGAGGTCCCGCAGGCGCGCGGCCAGCCAGACCAGGAAGTCACGGACGACGTCGGGATGGTCCCGGGAGGCGTCCTCGCCGACCCCACCCGGGCCGGGGACCAGGGCGTCGACGAAGGCCAGCAGGCCCGGGAAGACCATCTCGGTCAGCTCGCCGTCCCCGACCTTCTCCTCCTCGGTCAGCTCCTCCCAGTTCATCTCGTTCAGGTAGAGCTCGCAGGCCTCCTCGAAGAGGTACTGCCGGGACTCCGGCCGCGTGCTCCCCTCCCGGTCCCCGGAGAAGCCCGATCCCGGGGCTCCGTCCGCCACCGCACGGACGCGCCCGAGGCGCTCCTCCAGCAGCTCGCGGGCCGCCTCGGCGCGCTCCCCCTCGGGCAGGGCGATCTCCTCGGCCTCGAAGGGGTTGTCCTCGTCCAACGGGTCCTCCCGTGATGGGGTCCGGGAGCGGGCGTTCACCGTGCCCGCGCCGGCGGCAAAGATGCCCGACCCGCGGCGGGGGCGAAAGACGCCCGGGAGCGGCCCCGACCGGGTCCCCGGGTTGAGCGGGCGTTGAGCCCGACCCGGATACCTGCTCCGGACGCGGGGCGGCGGCCGGGGCCGCGCCGCCGGCCCGGCGCCGGAAGCCGCTCCCGCGAGCCAGCGCTCGACGTCCGACGGCGCACCACCTCGACCCCGACCGGGAGGAGAACCATGCTCGCACCCGCGCACCGACCGTCCCGTCTGCTGGCCGCCGTCGTCCTCCTGGCGGCCGCCCTGGCGCTCCCGCCGGCCGTCCCGGGCCCGCTCCGGGCGGGTCCGGACTGCACCACCGAGTACGAGAACTGCCTCAACGAGTCCCGGCAGAAGCCCGCGATCCTCCGCGAGATGGGCTACGTGGAGTGCCTGGCCGAGTGGACCGGCTGCGTGATGGGCAAGCTCTAGGAGGCGACGACGCACGTGCCGCGCGGGACGACCGCGCGGCGCGGACGGCCGCCCGGGCGGGCGATCGACCCGCCCGGGCCGCGCCGCCGGCCCCCGTGGACGCCGAAGCCCCCGCCCGGGCCGCCCGTCGTCCCCCCGTGGACGCCGGAGCCCCCGCCCGAACCCGATCGACCGAGGAGCCCGCCATGACCCGCCGTCCGACGCGCCCTCCTTTCCGGCGGCTGCTCCTGGCGGCCCTGGCCGCGCTGGCCTGTGGGCCCGGCGCGGACCGGCACGCGGCCGAACCCGCCGCGGTCGGGCCGGCCGAGCTGCCCGCCCCCGTCGCCGAGCTCTCCTGCCGTCCCCTCCCCCCCTCGACCGAGGGCGGCGAGCCCACCGACCTGTTTCCCGCGGGCGAGGCCGCCTTCGGCGTGATCTACGGCGGGGAGCGGGTCGTCGAGATCCGCGGCGCCGATCCGGACGACGTCCGGACCGTGGCCTTCGACCGCGAGGGTCCGCTGGGGGTCGTGGACGCCGCCGGGGGCGCCCTGCTGGGCGACAGCCTCCTGGTGCTGGCCGACCGGCCCCGGGGCCGGCTCAAGCTGATCACCCGGGCCGGCCGGGACGCCGGCACCGTCGAGCTCGGCTTCCCGCCCCAGGCGCTGGCCGAGGCGGGCGGCCGGCTGTACGTGAGCCCGCTCGTCCTGGAGGCCGGCGCCGGATCGCTGCTCTACCGGGTGGAGCCCGACGCCCCGGAGCGGCGCGTCCGGCCGATGGCCCTCGATCCGGTCGCCCACGACGACCCCGGCTGGACGGCGCTGGGCAACCTGGTGGCGCTGGCCGGCGGCCGCGACGGCACGCTGGTGCTGGCCCACCGGCTGGCCCGGGCCCGGGGCTTCCGGCTCGCGCCCGGAGATCCCCGGCCGCGACCCCTGCCGATCGCGGTGGCGGATCGGGAGGCGAGCCGGCTCGGCGTGCGGCCGGCCACGCCGTTCGGCGAGGAGGCGCTGGACCGGATCGCGGTGCCGGTGGTGGACGCCGCCGCCGGGCCCGGCCCCGGCGAGACGGCCTACCTGACCCGATCCGGGCGACGGACGGACTCGGGCCGGCCGGGAAAGCTGCTGGTCCGGATCGACGACGGCGGACGGGCGGGCCCCGTCCACCGGGTGCCGGTGGACGCCCGGAAGCTGGTCCGCCTGCCCGGGGCGTCGCTCTGGATCGTCGCCGACGGGGAGGCCCTGTGGGGCTGCGCCGAGCCGGCGGCGGGCTGAGCCCGTCCGGCCGGTGCCGGCGGGAAGCGGCGAACGATCGGACGCTCGGGCGGCGCCCCGACCGGACGCCGGCCGCCCGACCGGGTCGGACGCTCAGCCGCGGGCGATCCGCCGCAGGGTCGCCAGGTTGCGGCGGTCCGAGGCCGCCGGGTCGTCGTCCTTGGGCGTCTCGAGGATCCGCGGGACCGAGCGGAGCTCCGGGTCCCGCATCAGGCCGGTGAAGCCCGCCTCGCCCATCTCGCCCTCGCCCACGTGGGCGTGGCGGTCCACCCGGCTGCCCAGCTCCACCCGCGAGTCGTTGACGTGGATCAGCCGGAGCCGCTCCCGGCCCACCGTCCGGTCCAGCTCCTCCATCACCCCGGGATAGTCCTCGCGCAGGTCGTAGCCGGCCGCCCAGACGTGGGCGGTGTCCAGGCAGACCCCCACCCGGTCCCGGACCGCCGGGGGCACGGCCTCCACGAGCGACGCCAGCTCCCCGAAACGCCAGCCCAGCGCCGTGCCGCTGCCCGCGGTGGTCTCCACGAGCACCCGGGTGTCCCCCGGCACCGCCTCCAGCGCCTCGGCCAGCGCCGCGGCGTTCCGCTCCAGGGCGGCCGGCCGGTCGCCGCCGGTGGCGTTGCCCGGGTGGGTGACGAGGAAGTCGATCCCCAGGCGGACGCACCGCTCCAGCTCCGCCCGGAACGCCCGGCGGGACTTCCGGAACAGGTCCTCCTTCTCGGAGGCCAGGTTGATCAGGTAGCTGTCGTGGGAGGCCACCACCGACACGGAGCTCGCGGCCACCGCCTCCCGGAAGGCCTCGACGTCCTCTTCGGACAGCTCCGGCTCCGCCCAGCGCTGGGGCTGCTTGGTGAAGACCTGCAGGGCGGTGGCCTCGATCTCCCGCCCCCGCTCCACCGCCCGGTCGAGCCCGCCGGCCATCGAGACGTGGGCCCCCATCGGCGGCAGCGAACCCTCCCGACCGTTCCCCTCCGGCACCCTCGCTCCTTCCGTTCGGACACGCCCCTCGCTCCCCGATCCCGGGCCGAACCCCGCGGCGGAGCCGGCGTCCGGGCGCCGGAAGTCTGGACCGCGGCCGCCGGGGCGCGCAACCGCGGGTCGGCGGGAGGCGCGCAATCTCGGGGGCCGGGACCGGCGGGCGCCGGTCCGCCTCCACCCGGGAGGTCCAGGTCCGGTGTCCGGGGACCGCCGCCGGCCGCGGCGGCCGGCCCGCCGATTTGCCCCGGCCGTCCGGAGGGAATTAGCCTGCCGACGGACGAACGTCGGTCCTCAACGTCGACCCGCGGGGGCGTGTTCTCTTGGACGTGACCGAGGGCTCCGGTCGGGACGAGCTCCCGGAAGCGGAGCTGGTGCGCGCGGTGCAGGAGGGCGACGAGCGCGCCTTCGGGCGTCTCGTGGACGCCTACCTGGAGAAGGCGCACGCGGTGGCGATGGGGATCCTCCAGAACCGCCACGACGCCGAGGACGCGGTCCAGGAAGCCTTCATCCGGGCGCTGGATCGGATCGACCACCTGTCCGAGGGCAGCCCCTTCGGACCGTGGTTCTACCGGGTCCTGCGGAGCACGTGCCTGAACCTGCTGCGGCACGAGAAGCGCCGTGACCACGACCCGATCCCGCACGACGCGTCGGGCGGGTCGGACCCGGCGTCGGAGACCGCCCGGAAGATGACGCGGCGGCGGGTGCTGGACGCGCTTTCGGAGCTGCCGGAGATGCAGCGCACCGCCGTCACCCTCTACGACCTGGAGGGCTACAGCCACCGGGAGATCGCCGAGATCCTGGACGTGGCGGAGGGCACCTCCCGGGCCCACGTCCACCACGGCCGCAACGCGCTCCGCGAGCTGCTCGAGGAGCGAGGAGAGGACGCACGTGACCAACGCGACGGATCCTGACCGCGACCGGGCGGGCTGGCTGGAGCCGCTCCGTCCGGACGACCTCGCACGAGCCCGGATCCGCGGCGCGGTGATGCGCCGGGCGGGACCCCTGCTGCGGCGCCGACGCCGCGACGCCGTCCTCCGCACGGCCGGCTCCCTGGCCCGGCTGGTGGCACCGCTGGCGGCCGCCGCCGTCCTGCTGTTCGGGTGGGTCGCCCATCGGGCCCCGCCGCCCTCGGCCGCCTCGGCCGGTCCGGCCGCGGCCCGGAGCCCGGTCCAGGTCGAGGAGCTGGTCCGCGCCCGGGACGGCGCGCCGCCGACGATGCTGACCTCGGCCTCGGCGCCGAGCACGGACCTGGTGCTCCAGGCCACCCTCCGGCCGGGAGGGCAGCCGTGAAGCGGTCGACCGCGGGGGCCGCGGCGGCCCTGATCCTGGTCTTCGCCGCCGGGGCGGCCGCCGGCGTGGCCCTCGACCGGACGTGGCTCGCCCCGGAGGGAGCCGCCGAAGGGGACGCCGTCCGGACCGACGCCGGGAGCGAGCACGACCGGCGCGCCGAGCACGAGGAGCGCGAGCGGACGGTCATCGAGCGCTTCTCGGAGGAGCTCGAGCTCACGCCGCGCCAGCGCACGCGGATCGACACGATCCTGGCGCACTTCCGGGACCGGATGCACGAGATGTGGTCCGAGGTCCGGCCCCGCTATCGGAGCCTGGTGGACTCGGCCCGGACCCGCATCATCGACGTCCTGGACGACCAGCAGGCCCGCCGGTACCGCGAGCTGCTCGAGCGGGAGGCCGAGCGCCACGAGCGGCGCTGGGACGAAGACGACCGGTCCGGCGACGGCGATTCGTCCGCCGACGGCGATGCGCCCGGCGACGACCCGGAAGCCGACGGCCCGGACGCCGACGGGGAAGCCCCGGCCGGCGAGGAGGGCGCCGCGGACGGAGGGGGCGGACCGGGCGCGGGCCCGGCGCCGGACGGCCCGGGGGACGACCGATGAGCCGGGGCGGCGCGGCCGCGCTGGTCCTGGCCGTCTTGCTGGCCGGGCCGCCGGTCCCCGCGGCGTCGCAGGAGACGCCGGAGACCGCCCCCGTGGCCGACGCCGACGCCCGCCGGGTGACCCTGGACGAGGCGGTGGAGATCGCGCTCCGCAACAACCCGGCGCTGACCCGCGCCGAGACGGACGTGCAGGCGGCCCGGCAGGACCGGCTGGGCGCGTGGGGCGAGTTCCTCCCCGACTTCAGCCTGGGCTACGGCTTCAGCAACGCCAGCACGGCCCGGCTCGACCCCACCCAGCAGTCGCTGACCCGGACCAGCTACACCCTGCAGCTCGGGGCCACCTACGAGATCTTCGACGGGTTCCGGCGCTTCGAGAACCTGGAGAGCTCGCGGCGCACCGTCGAGGCGGAGCGGGCCCGTCAGCGCCAGAGCCGATACGAGACGATCCTCCAGGTCAAGCGGGCCTGGTTCGACGCGGTGGCCCGCCGTGAGCTGGTGGAGGTCGAGCGGGACCGGGTGCGACGGCAGGAGGAGCAGCTCGAGTTCGTCCGCCAGCAGGTCGAGGTCGGCCGGGCCAACCGGTCCGACCTCCTCCGTTCCCAGGTGGACCTGAACAACGCCCGGCTGGACCTGGTCAACGCCCGGAACGACGCCCGTGCGGCCACCTTCGCCCTGGCCCGGGAGATGGGCCTGCGCGAGCAGGTGGCCCCGGTGGCCGGGGCCAGCCTCGCGGTGGACTCGCTGCCCCACGGGCGGGACGAGCTGATGCGGATGGCCGTGCGGGCCGGGCCGAGGACGACGGCGGCCCGGGAGGCGGCCGAGGCCGCGGAGTCCCGGGTGGGCACCGCCCGGTCGACGTACCTTCCCAGCCTCACCTTCCGGGGCGGATGGGCGTGGCAGAACGACGCCTTCCCCCCGGAGGACCGGAGCTGGAGCCTGTCGCTGCAGGGAAGCTACCCGCTCTTCAACGGCTTCCAGCGGGAGACCGGCGTGGCGCGGGCCCGGGCGGAGGCCGACGCGGCCCGGGCCCGACAGCGGGAGGCGGTCCTGGCGATCCGGGCCGAGGTCGACGAGGCCTACAGCCGGATGGAGTCCGCCCGCGCCTCGCTCGAGCTGGCCCGCAGGACGGTGGAGCTGAGCCGCGAGGACCTGCGGGTGACCCGCGAGCGCTTCCGGCTGGGCCTGGCCAACATCCTGGACCTGCAGTCCGCCCAGATCACCCTGAAGCAGGCCCAGGCGGACCTGGTCCGGCGACGGTTCGACTACCAGATCGGCCTGTCCCGCCTGGAGTCGCTCGTGGGCGGGGAGCTGGAGACGGTGCCGAGGACGAGCACGGGGGACGGCGGCCCGGAGGAGACCGACGCGGAGCGCGAGCCGGACCGCTCGTCCGGGGCCGCCCCCGACCGGGAGCTCGAGCCCGGACCGGACGGCGCGCTCGAGCCCGGACCGGACCGGAGCCCCGGGACCGCGCCGGCCCCGAGGCCCGGACCCGGCCGGGAGGGCGGACCGCGATGAGCCCGACCCCCGTCGACCGCCTGCCCGACGAGAGCCGCGTCTGGATCTGGGGCGCGCATCGCTTCCCCGACGAGGACGAGGCCGCGCGGCTGCTGGATGCCACCCGCGGCTTCCTGGACGAGTGGGCCGCCCACGGCAGCCCCCTGCGGGCCGGGCTGGGCTGGCGGCACCACCGCTTCCTCCTGGTGGCCGTCGACGAGAGCCGGGCCTCGGCCTCGGGCTGCTCGATCGACGCCGTCACCGACCACCTGGCCGGGCTGGAGTCGGAGCTGGAGCTGGCCCTGCTGGACACCTCGCCCGTCTGGTTCCGCGATCCCCGCCGGGCGGGCCTCGTCCGGAAGGTGAGCCGACCGGCCTTCCGGCGGCTGGCCGAGGAGGGCCGGGTGGACGGATCCACCGTGGTGTTCGACCTCACGGTGGACCGCCTCGGCGACGTCCGGGCCGGAGCGTGGGAGGTGCCCGCGGCCGAGGCCTGGCACGCCTCCCTCCTGCCGACCGGCGCCGACGCCGGGGCGCCGGACGGGGCCTGACGGGTGGAGGACGACGGACCCACCCCGGCGCTCGTGCTCTCCGGCGGCGGCGCCCGCGCCGCCTACCAGGTGGGCATCCTCAGCTACATCGGCGAGCGGCGGCCGGGCTGCAAGTTCCCCATCCTCTCGGGCGTGTCGGCGGGAGCCATCAACATCGCCCACCTCGCCTCCCACACGGGCGGCGCCGGCCCCGCCACCGCCGAGCTGGTCCGCCACTGGTCGGGCCTCGAGACCACCGACATCTTCCGGTCCGACCCCTTCTCGGTGACCTCCACCGCGATCCGGTGGGTCACGTCCCTCGCCTCCGGGCGGAGGCGCCTGGGGCCGGAGGCGCGCAGCCTGATGGACACCCGCCCCCTGCGCCGCAGCCTGCAGTCGATGCTGGACATGTCGGGCATCGACGAGAACCTCCGCGCCGGACGGATCCGGGCGGCCGCCATCTCGGCCACCTCCTACCAGACCGGGCGGACGGTGACCTTCGTCCACGGCGACGGCGACGTGCCGCTGTGGGAGCGCCCCCAGCGGCGCGCCGTCCGCGAGCGCCTCACCGTGGACCACGTGATGGCGTCCTCGGCCCTCCCCCTGCTCTTCCCCGCCGAGCGGGTGGGCCCGCACTACTACGGCGACGGCAGCATCCGCCAGTCCGCGCCCCTGGCCCCGGCCGTGCACCTGGGCGCGGACCGGATCCTGTCGGTCTCGGCCCGCTACGACCGGAGCGTCGAGGAGGCGGAAGTCCCGTCGGTGGCCGAGGGCTACCCGCCGCCCGCGCAGGTGCTGGGGCTTTTGTTCAACAACATCTTCCTGGACGCGCTGGACGCCGACGCCCAGCGCCTGGAGCGGATCAACGAGCTGCTGGACGCCTGCGGCCGCTGGGAGCGGGACCTCGAGGAGCTCCGCCGGGTGAAGCTGCTGGTCCTCCGGCCGTCCGAGGACCTGGGGATGCTGGCGACCGAGTACCGGGACCGGCTCCCCTGGATGGTGCGGTTCCTGGTGAGCGGCCTGGAGAAGGGCCGCCACCGGACCTCCGACTTCGTGAGCTACATGCTGTTCGAGCCCGGCTACCTGCAGCGGCTCATCGAGCTGGGACGGAAGGACGCCGAGGACCAGTGGCCCCGGATCCGCGACTTCCTGGGCTGGCGGGAGGAGGACTGCCGCCCGCCGGAGGACGGGTCGGTCCGGGAGGACGGGCCGGACCGGGAGGACGGGCCGGACCGGGAGGACGGGACCGCCGCCTCGCCCTGACCGAACGATCGGTGCCGACC
>CAZJJO010000018.1:0-29165 GCA_964546375.1 uncultured Gemmatimonadota bacterium | reverse complement strand
CGGTGCTCCGGACCGCCCCCCCGTGCTCGCGGTGGGGACGGGGACCGGCGCGGCGGGCCACGCCGAGCGTCTGCGCCGCGCCGGCGGCCTGGCGGTCCGGGCGGCCCGGCGTCGCCGGCTCGGCTCGGTCGGCGCGTGGGTGCCGGAGGGGCCGGCCGGGGAGACGGCCGGCCTGCAGGCGGCCGCCGAGGGGCTGGGGCTGGGCGACTGGAGCTTCGATGACCTCCGGGACCCGGACGCCGAGGACGCGCGGCCGGAGCCGCCCGGGAGGGCGGTCGTCCGGACCCGCTCGCTCCCGGCCGGCGCGGAGGCGGCGGTCGACCGGGGCGCCCGCCTGGCGAGGGCGCAGAACTGGACCCGCGGGCTGGTGGCCCGGCCCGGCAACGTGGCCACACCGCGCTTCCTGGCCGCGCGGGCGGAGTCGCTGGCCGACCGGTTCGGGCTCTCCGTCGAGGTCTGGGGGCCGGAGCGGATGCGGGACGAGGGCTTCGGCGCCCACCTGGCCGTGGCCCGGGGCTCGGACGAGGAGCCGCGCTTCCTGATCCTCCGCCACGAGGGTGCGGACGAGGACCCGGCCGTGCTGGTGGGGAAGGGCGTGACCTTCGACAGCGGCGGGATCTCGCTGAAGCCGGCCGACGGGATGGAGGAGATGAAGTACGACATGGCCGGCGGGGCCGCCGTGCTGGGCGCCCTGCGGGCGGCCGCCGACCTGGGGGTCGAGCGCAGGGTGGTGGGCCTGGTGCCCTGTGCCGAGAACCTCCCCTCGGGCCGGGCCCTGAAGCCGGGCGACGTGGTGCGGGGCGTCTCGGGCCGGTCCATCGAGGTGGTGAACACCGACGCGGAGGGGCGGCTGCTCCTCTCGGACGCCCTGGCCCACGCCGACACGCTGGCCCCCCGGGCCGTGGTGGACGTCGCCACCCTCACCGGCTCCTGCGTCGTGGCGCTCGGCCATCACGCGGTCGGGATGATGAGCTCGGACGACGACCTGGCGGACGCCCTGACCGCCGCGGGGCGGCGCACCGGGGAGCGCCTGTGGCGGCTGCCGCTGTGGGACGAGTACCGGGAGCAGCTCGACTCGGACGTCGCCGACATCAAGAACAGCGGCGGGCGTCCGGCCGGGGCCGTCACGGCGGGGAAGTTCCTGCAGGAGTTCGTCGGCGACCGACCCTGGGCCCACCTGGACATCGCCGGCACGGCCTGGTCCGGGGAGGACCGCCCCTGGCAGCCCGAGGGGGCCACCGGGGTGGGCGTGCGGCTGCTCGTGGAGTGGCTCCGCTCCGGCTGACGGCCGCGACGACCGTGCTGCTGGTCGTCGCGGCCCCGCCCGCTTCCGCGGACGCCCGCCAGGAGGCGCCGCCGGGGGACACGGCCGCCGCCGCGGCGGACACCGGGGCGGCCGAGCCCGCCGGGTCCGACACCGCCGGGTCCGACACCGCGGCGGCTCCGCCCTCCTTCCCCGACCGGCTGGCGACCGACACGGCTCGCACCGCGGCCCGGGTCGAGACCTGGGGCCGGGAGGATCTGCTCGACAGCTCGGCCCTGTCGCTGTACGACTTTCTCCTGGACCACGCGGCCGGCGTCCTCCCGCTGCAGGCCGGGCTCTCCTTCGGCCCGCACCACCTCGTCGACGGGCCGTGGGGCCCGGGGGGGATGCGGGTGGTGGTCGACGGCCGGGAGCTTCCGCCGACGGCCTCCGGCCAGCCGGACCTGTCCCGGGTCTCGCTCGCGAGGGTGGAGCGGATCCGGCTGATCCGCCGGGCGGGCGAGGCCGTGCTGGAGGTCTCGACGCTGGACCACGAGGGCGAGGAGGCCTATTCCCGCATCTCGGCGGGGACCGGTCAGCCGGGGGCCGACGGCATCCGGGCGCTGTTCACCAACGGGGCGGGAGACGACTTCGTCGTCCAGGGGGCGCTGGACTATCTCAACGTCGGCGCCGGGGACGCGCCGGGGAACCGGCTGGACGCGTGGGCCCGGGTGGGCTGGATGCCCCTGGACGGGCGGGACGCCGGGATCGAGCTGATCTGGCGGAGCGAGGGCGTGGAGCGGAGCCTGGGCGAGAGGAGCGAGACGTTCGACCGGCAGGACCTCTTCCTCCACGCCCGGGCCACGCTGTCCGAGGGGCTCCAGGCGGACCTCTGGGCGGGCCGGTCGTCCCGCGATCCCCGGCCCGACTTCTTCCCGGAGGAGCCGCCGGGCGACACGGTCCCCTCCGATACGCTCCCGGCGGACACGCTGCCGTCCGACAGTCTGCCGTCGGCTCCCGCGGTCTACGAGGCCGAGCAGCTGTCGGGCAGCCTCGCGTATCGCGGGGAGGAGCTCTTCCTCGCGGGCACGTTCACGTCGTGGGGCGGCCGGGGCCAGCCGGAGATCACCGGGGACCTCCGGGGCGCCCTGCGCCTGGGGTCGGTGGTGGCCGAGGCGAGCGTCGAGGCGACCTCGTGGCCCGAGGTCTCGACCAGCGGCTGGTCGGTCGGCCTCGCGTACCGCCCGGACTGGTGGGAAGGAGGGAAGCTCCGGGCGGAGGCGGCCACCGGGTCCCGGTCCGCGCCGAGGCCGGGACGGACCGTGGGGGATTCCGCCGTGCAGGACTACGAGGCTCTCTCGGTGGGCGCGGACGTCTCCCTGGGGCCGTATCGCGTCTCGACCACGGCGGCCCGGAGGACCATGAGCCGACAGCTGCGCTTCGACGGCTTCTTCGACCGGGATCGCCGGGCCACCGGGGAGCTCTCGGTCACGGACTTCGAGGCCCGGGTCCGGGGGCCGCTCGTGCCGGGGGGGGGCTTCGGGGACCACGTCCGGGTCCGGGGCTTCGGGCGCTACTCCCGCGGCGGCGAGGGCGGCCTCCCGTTCTACGTGCCGAACGTGCTGGTTCGCGGCGAGGGAATCCTCCGTCATACCTTCTTCGACGAGAACCTGGAGGTCCGGCTGGTCGGCCGGGCCGTCCACCGGGGGGCGATGAACAGCGTGCGTCCCGGGGAGGTGGAGCCGGTGACCCTGCCCCCCGGGACGTCGTTCCGGAGCGAGGTGGTGATCCGCATCGACACGTTCCGGATCTGGTGGCGGACCGACAACGTCCGGGGCGGACGGGCGGACTTCGGGAGCCTGCCCGCACCCGGGCTCCGCAACGTCTTCGGCATCCGATGGGAGTTCTTCGAATGAGCCCGCGTGTCGTCGACGCTCCCGCGCGGCCGCGGCCCCCCTCGTCCGTCCCGCGATGCTGAGGAGCATGACGGGGTTCGGTTCCGTGGAGGCGGAGGCCGGGGACGCCTCGGTCGCCGTCGAGGCGCGGTCGGTGAACGCCCGCCACCTGCAGGTCAGGACCAGCCTCTCCCCGGGCGGAGACGCCTGGGAGGGGCTGGTCCGGGAGCGCGTCACCGACCGGATCGACCGCGGCCGGGTGGAGGTATCGGTGGAGGTGGAGACGCCGGACGCCGGCGCGGCCGTCCGGGAGCTGGACCGCGGCCGGGTGGAGGCCCTGTTGAAGGCGTTCCGCACCCTTCGCGAGGAGTACGGCCTGGAGGGGCCGATCGACCTGTCGCTGTTGGCCCGGGCCGGGGACCTCCTTCGGACCTCCCCGGAGGCGCTGGCCGACCGGGTCGAGGCGTCCGCCGTCGAGGCGGCGGTGGACCGGGCGGTCGAGGCGCTCGTGGAGATGCGCGAGCGCGAGGGCGAGCAGCTGGCCGAGGACCTCCGCGGGCGGCTGGCGGCGCTCCGCTCGGGGCTGGAGCGGGTGGAGGAGCTCGCGCCGCGGCGGCTGGACCGGGAGCGTCGACGGCTGCGGGAGGCGGTGGGGGAGCTGGTCGAAGGGTCCGGGGCCGACGTCGAGGACGGACGCGTGGAGGAGGAGATCGCGCTGCTGGCGGACAAGTGGGACGTGGGGGAGGAGACGGTCCGGGCGCGGTCGCACCTGGACGGGTTCGAGGAGCTGCTGGAGGCGCCGGCCTCCGAGCCGGTGGGCAAGCGGATGAAGTTCCTGGTCCAGGAGCTTCATCGGGAGATCAACACCACGGGAGCCAAGGCGAACGACGCCGAGATCTCCCGGGAGGTCGTCGAGATGAAGAACGAGATCGAGAAGATGCGCGAGCAGATCGAGAACGTTGAGTGACGCGGCGGCCCGCGACGGGCTCCGGGATCCGACGTTCCCGCTGGTCCTGGCCGGCCCCTCGGGGAGCGGGAAGACCACGGTGGGGCGGGCCCTGGAGCGGATGGGCGAGGTCCGGTTCTCGATCTCGGCCACCACCCGTCCCCGCCGGACGGAGGAGGAGGACGGCGTGGACTACCGGTTCCTCGAGCGCGGGGCGTTCGAGGAGCTGATCGAGCGGGACGAGCTGCTGGAGTGGGCGGAGGTCCACGGGCACCTGTACGGCACGCCGCGGTCGAACCTGGAGGCCGCCCGAAGCGAGGGCCGCCATCTCCTGCTGGACATCGACGTCCAGGGGGCCCGATCGGTGCGCGAGAAGGTGCCCGGCGCGGTCTGCGTCTTCCTGCTCCCGCCCGACGGCGGACGCATCGTCCGGCGGCTCCGGGGCCGGGGCACCGAGGGGGATCGGGAGATCCGCCGCCGGCTCGAGGCGGCCCGGGAGGAGCTGGCGGCCGTGGGGGAGTTCGACTACCTGGTCGTGAACGACGTGCTGGAGGAGGCCGTCGAGGAGATCGAGGCCATCCTCCGGACCGAGGAGCGACGGATCGAACGGATGGGCCCCCGCGTACAAGAAGAGGCCGGGCGGCTGGCGGAAGAGATCCGCCGCGAGGTGGAAGCGGAGCTCGCCCCGGACTCCCCCAACCCGAGGTGACGACATGGAGGTCTTCGTACCCGACGATCTGGCCGACGCGGCCGGTGACAAGTACCTGGGCGTCCTCGTGGCGGCGAAGTACGCCCGCGAGCTGAACGCCCTCCCCCTGGACCAGTCCCCCTACGGTTCCCGGAAGCTCACCACCGTGGCCCTGGAGGCGCTGACCTCCGGCGACCTGGAGTACCGGCTGGTGGAGCGGGGCCCGCAGGAGACCGAGTGACCCGGGCCTGAGTGCGTCCCTTCGAGGGCCGCCGGGTCCTTCTCGTCGTCTCCGGCGGCATCGCCGCCTACAAGAGCGCCCACCTCGTCCGCCGGCTGATCCGGGCCGGGGCCGGGGTCGACGTGGTGATGACCGGCTCGGCCCGGCGCTTCGTCGGCGAGGCCACCTTCGAGGGGCTCACCGGAGGGCCGGTCCACACCGACCTCTGGGAGCGCCCGATGGCCCACCTCGACCTGGGCCGGGACGCCGACGTGGTGGTGGCCGCGCCCGCGACCGCCGACCTGCTGGCCCGCGCGGCCCGGGGCCGGGCCGACGACCTGGCGACGGCGGTCCTGCTGGCCGCCGACGCTCCCGTGGCGCTCTGTCCGGCCATGAACGTCCGGATGTGGGAGCATCCGGCCACGCGGCGCAACGCGGCCCGCCTCCGCGAGGACGGCGCGAGGATCGTGGGACCGGTCCACGGCGAGCTGGCCGAGGGCGAGGTGGGCACGGGCCGGATGGCCGAGCCGCGGCGGATCGTGGCCGAGCTGGGCCGGATCCTGGAGGACGGGGACGCGCTGGAGGGCCGGAAGGTCGTGGTCACGGGGGGACCGACCCGGGCTTGGCTGGACCCGGTCCGCTTCCTCTCGAACGGCTCGTCGGGCCGTATGGGAGCGGCGCTGGCGGCCTCCGCCTGGCGCCGCGGGGCCGCGACGACGCTCATCGCGGGCCCGGGGGAGGCCTCCCTCCCGCCGGGGCCCGACCTTCGCCGGGTGGAGACGGCCGAGGAGATGCTGGAGGCCCTCCGCGAGGAGCTGGACGGGGCGGCGGTGCTGCTGATGGCGGCGGCCGTCTCCGACTTCCGATCCCGGGACGTCCGCCGGGAGAAGATCAGGAAGGCGGACGGTCCGCTCGAGCTCCGCCTGGAGCCCGGCCCGGACCTGCTGGCCGAGACCGCCCGGGCCCGCCGCGACGGCGACGTCTTCACCCTCGGATTCGCGCTCGAGACCGGCGACGGCCACGAGAGCGCGCGCCGGAAGCTGGAGGCGAAGGACCTCCAGATGGTGGCCCTGAACGAGGCCGGCCGGGACGGCGTGGGGATGGGGGCGGCCGACAACGAGGTCACCCTGCTGGGCCCCGGGGGCGAGGTCGAGGAGCTGCCGCGGATGAGCAAGGAGGCGCTGGCCGATCGGCTGGTGGACCGGGTCGCCCGGGAGACGGGAGGCTGAGGTGGGGGACGACGTGGAGGAGCTGTTTCGACGCTACCTGCAGGGGCGGATGTCGCTGGGCGAGCCGGAGCTGCTCCTGTCCGACCTGGACCGGCGGCGGGCCCGGCGGCTGGCGCGGAAGGTCTCGTATCGCGGGCTGCCGGGTCTGGCCTCGGGCCGGCCGGATCCCGCCGACGGGGGGGACGAGGGCGGCCGGGGGGCGCCGGCGACGCCGCGCTCCCGGGAGACCCCCGCGGGGGACGGAGGGGAGGCCGTCGGGGGATCGGCGGCGCGGGCCGCCGGCTCCGCGGCGGGCGGCGGCGGGTCGGTCGGAGACGAGGGCGGGTCCGACGGGGGCCCGCCGGGTCCGGCCGCGTCCGGCGAGCCCGCCCTGCCGTCCGAGGAGCTGGACCGGCTGGGCCGGGAGGCCGACGCGGACGAGATCGCCGGGCTGGAGGACATGGCGACGCTCCGGGCGGTGGCCGAGCGCTGCCGGCGCTGTCCGCTGCACGAGGAGCGCCAGCAGGTGGTGTTCGGGGAGGGGGCCGCCGACGCCCGGATGGTCTGCGTCGGCGAGGCCCCCGGCGCCCGGGAGGACGAGACGGGCCGACCGTTCGTGGGGCCGGCGGGCAAGCTCCTGGACCGGCTGCTGCTCTCGGTGGGCTTCCACCGGGAGGAGGTCTACATCTGCAACGTCCTCAAGAGCCGCCCCCCGGACAACCGTGACCCGGAGCCGGAGGAGATCGAGGCCTGTTCCCCCTTCCTCCTCCGCCAGCTCGACCTGCTGGAGCCGCGGGTGATCGTGGCGTTCGGCGCCTTCGCCGCACGGACCCTGACCGACACCACGGGATCCCTGGGCAGCCTCCGCGGCCGGACGCACCTGTTCGAGGGCTATCCGCTGGTGGCCACCTACCACCCGGCCGCGCTGCTGCGGAACCGGAGCTGGACCCGGCCCACCTGGGAGGACCTCCAGCGCGCCCGGCGCATCGCCGACGGGGAGACGCCGGCGGACGCCACCGAGCAGCTGGGCCTGGTATGACGCCCGACGGACGAGCCGCGGCGCCGGACCGCGCGGGACCGGACCCGTTCCAGGAGCGCCAGGCGCCCTGGTCGGAGGAGGCGGAGCTGTCGGTGCTGGGCGCCATGCTCATCGACGGCGACGCCGTCGCCCAGGCGGTGGAGATGGTGGACGACAGCCATTTCTACCGCGAGGCCAACCGCCGGATCTTCCGGGCCATGTCCCGTCTGTACGGCCGGGGCGAGGTGATCGACGTGGTCACTATGGCCGACGAGCTCAAGTCGGCCGGCGAGCTGGAGGCCGCCGGGGGCATGTCCTACCTGGCGCAGCTCGTCGACGCGGTGCCCACGGCGGCCAACGTCGAGTACCACTGCGGCATCCTGAAGGACAAGGCCACCCTCCGGCGGCTCATCGAGTCGGCCACCCGGATCATCCAGGACGCCTACTCCGCCACCGGGGGCGAGGTGCAGGAGACGCTGGACCGGGCCGAGCAGCGGATCTTCCAGATCGCCCAGTCCGCCGAGCGGAAGGGGTTCGTCTGGATCAAGGAGATCCTGTGGCCGGCCATGGAGCGGATCGACCAGCTCCAGCACAGCCCCGAGTCGGTCACGGGGGTGCCCTCGGGCTACCCCGACCTCGACGACATGACGGCCGGCTTCCAGAACTCCAACCTGGTGGTGGTGGCCGGCAGGCCGAGCATGGGGAAGACCGCGCTGGCGCTGAACTTCGCCCAGCACGCGGCCATCGAGGAGGAGATCCCGGTGGCCATCTTCTCGCTGGAGATGTCCAAGGAGGCGCTCGTCCAGCGCCTCCTCTGCGCGGAGGGGCACGTCGACTCCGGGCGCCTCCGCCGGGGGCGGCTCCAGGACGACGAGTTCGCCCGCCTCGCCACGGCCGCCGGCCACCTGAACACGGCGCCCCTCTGGATCGACGACACGCCGGCCATCTCGGCCCTGGAGCTCCGGGCCAAGGCCCGTCGGCTGAAGGCGGAGGTCGACCTGGGGATGATCATCGTGGACTACCTGCAGCTCATGGCGGGCCCCCGGGACGTGGAGAACCGCCAGCAGGAGATCAGCCAGATCAGCCGCGGCCTCAAGGCGGTGGCGATGGAGCTGGACATCCCGGTGGTGGCGCTCTCCCAGCTCTCCCGGGCGCCCGAGCAGCGCACCGACCACCGGCCGGTGCTGGCCGACCTCCGGGAGTCGGGGGCCATCGAGCAGGACGCCGACCTGGTGCTCTTCGTCTACCGCGAGGAGGTCTACGAGGGGCCGGAGAACGCCCAGGGGGAGAACATCGAGGGCCAGACCGAGATCATCGTCGGCAAGCAGCGCAACGGCCCCACGGGGACGGTGGACCTCTACTTCCACAAGGAGCACACCCGGTTCGAGTCGGTCTCCCGCCGGGAGGAGCCGTGAAGCGCCCCGGCGGCGGCTGAGCGGGGCGCGCCGTGGCCGACGACGAGACCCGGTACTTCTGCACCTCCTGCGGGAACGAGACCCTGAAGTGGGAGGGGCGCTGCCCGGCGTGCGGCGAATGGAACGCCCTGGCCGAGGCCCCGGAGGGCGGGGGGGAGGACGCCCCGTCCGGCCCGTCCCGGCGGACACCGGCGCCGCGGCCGCTGCGGGAAGCCGGCGACGAGGAGCCGCCCCGCCGGTCCTCGGGCCTGGGCGAGTTGGATCGCGTGCTGGGCGGCGGGATCGTGCCGGGCTCGCTGGTGCTGCTGGGCGGCGCGCCCGGCATCGGCAAGTCCACGCTGCTGCTCCAGCTCGCCGCCCGCCTGCACGCGGCCGACGGCGCCGCCCTCTACGCCTCGGGCGAGGAGTCCGCCTCGCAGGTCCGGATGCGGGCCGAGCGGCTCGGGGACGGCGCCGGGGACGTGCCGTTCCTGGCCGCGACCGACGTCGACCGGATCGTGGACGCCGCGCGCCGGCGGGAGCCGTCCCTGCTCTGCGTCGACTCCATCCAGACGCTCCACTCGTCCCGGTCGGACGGGTCGCCGGGCGGCGTGGCCCAGGTCCGCGCGTGCGCCGCCCGCCTGCAGACGTACGCCAAGGAGGCGGGGGTGGCCACCTTCGTGGCGGGCCACGTCACCAAGGAGGGCGGGCTGGCCGGCCCCCGGACCCTCGAGCACGCGGTGGACGCGGTGCTCCGGTTCGAGGGACAGCGCACGCTCGAGCACCGGATGCTGAGGGCGGTGAAGAACCGCTTCGGCGGCGTGGACGAGATGGCCGTCTTCCGGATGACGTCCGGCGGCCTCGACCCGGTGGAGCATCCCTCGGAGCTGTTCCTGGCCGACCGGCCGGAGGGGGTCAGCGGGTCGGCCGTGGCGGTGCCCCTCCAGGGGACGCGCCCGCTGCTGGCCGAGGTCCAGGCCCTCACGGCCCCCAGCCGGTACGCGAGCCCGCAGCGGGTCTCCACCGGGTTCCCCTCGCGCCGGCTCTCGCTGCTGCTGGCCGTGCTGGAGCGCCGTGTGGGCCTGGCCCCGGACCAGGAGGACGTCTTCGTCAACGTCGTGGGCGGCCTCCGCCTGTCCGATCCCGCCGCCGACCTGGCGGTGCTGGGGGCGCTGGTGTCGGCGCGGATCGACCGTCCCCTGCCGCCGGGCCTGGTGCTGATGGGCGAGGTGGGTCTGGGCGGCGAGGTCCGCGGCGTGGCCCAGGCCGAACGGCGGGTCCGGGAGGCCGCGCGGAGCGGCATGGAGGCGGTGGCGCTGCCGCCGTCGGCGGCGGAGGGGCTGGAGGCTCCGCCGGAGCTGGTGCCGGTGCGCCGGGCCGCCGAGCTGCGGGACCTGCTGGAGGACGGGCCGTGAGGCCGGCCGCGGTCGTGGTGGCCGCCGGCCGGGGGCGGCGGTTCGGCGACGACGGTCCCCGCAAGCAGTATCGCGACCTGGGGGGCCGCCCCGTGGCCGAGCGGGCCTGCCGGCCGTTCCTGGCCGAGCGGCGGGTGGGGACCGTCGTGCTGGTCCTGCCGCCCGACGACCGCGAGGACCCGCCGGGCTGGGCCCGGAAGCTCCCGGTGCGGCTGGCCGCGGGCGGGGAGACGCGCCGCGCCTCGGTGCGTCGGGGCCTGGCGTCGCTGGAGGGGGAGGCCGACGTGGTGCTCGTCCACGACGGGGCCCGGCCGCTGGTGGGGCGCTCGCTGATCGGCCGGGTGCTGGACGCCGCGCCGCGGGGGCCGGTGGTCCCGGTCGTCCCGATCCCCGACACCGTCAAGGAGGTGGACGGGGACGGCCGGGTGGTGGCGACCCTGGACCGCTCGCGGCTGCGCCGGGCCCAGACCCCGCAGGGCTTTCCCCTGGAGCCGCTCCTGCGGGCGCACCGGGAGGTCGACGCCGACGTCGGCGCCACCGACGACGCCGGCCTCTGCGAGCGTCAGGGGCTGGAGGTCCGGACGGTCCGGGGCGACCCGGACAACCTGAAGATCACCACGGCCGCGGACCTGGAGCGGGCCCGCCGCCTGCTGGCCGATCGGGAGGCGAGGGACCGTTGACGGAGGTCCGGACCCTGTCGGCGGGACCCGGCGTCGGCGAGGAGGACCGGGGCCGTGCCGTCCGCGCCGCCGCCGGGGCGCTGGCGGAGGGCGGCCTCCTGGTCCACCCGACCGAGACGGTCTACGGGATCGGGGCGCTGTCGCCGGAGCTCGACGCCGGGATCGCGCGCCTGAAGGGTCGGCCGCCCGGCCGTCCGCTGCTGCGGATCGGCCACGACGCCGCCACGATCCGTCGCCGCCACCCGGAGCTGGAGTGGGGGGAGGCGGCGGAGCGCCTGGCCGGCGCCTTCTGGCCCGGTCCCCTGACGCTGGTGCTGGACGACGGCGGCGAGGACGGGCTGGGCGTCCGTGCCGAGGCCCATCCGATGACGTGCCGTGTGCTGGCGGAGCTGGGGGCGACCATGAGCTCGACGAGCCTGAACGAGTCGGGGGCGGAGCCGGCCGCGGCCCCGGACGAGGTCCGGGAGGTCCTCGAGGCCCTGCCGGAGGCCGGGGTCCCGGTGACGTGGCTGGACGCGGGCCCCCTGCCCGGGGGACCCCCCTCCACGGTGCTCTCCCTGCGCGGCGGGTCGGTCCGGCTCCTGCGGGCCGGGGCCGTCGGAAAGGAAGCGCTGGAGCGGGTCCTGGACGGGGAGGTGGCCGATGGGTGAGCACGGGTTCGACGAGCGGCCCGAGCGGCTGCTGTTCGTCTGCACCGGCAACACCTGCCGCAGCCCCACCGCCGAGGCGCTCGCCCGGGAGGAGGCGGCCGAGCGCGGCCTGGAGGTCGCGTGCCGGTCGGCCGGCGTCGCCGCTTCGGGCGGCGGGGCCTCGCCGGGCGCGGTCCGCGCCGCCGGAGAGGTCGGCCTGGACCTCTCCGACCACCGGAGCACCCAGCTGGACCGGGAGCTGGTGGCCTGGGCCGATCTGGTCCTGTGCATGGGGACGTCCCATCGCTGGCAGGTGGCCGACCGGGGCGGGGAGGGGAAGGCCCGTCTGATCACCGACTTCCTGCCGGAGGGGGACGCCCGCCGGGGACGGCCGGTCCTGGATCCGGTCGGCGGCGGGGCCGGGGCCTACCGGGAGACGCTCGAGGTCCTGGGCTCGGCCGTGGACGGGCTGATGGACGCCGTCGAGGCCGCGGATCCCGGGGAGGGGCCGTGAGCTCCCCGGCCGCCGGCGGGTGGGAGCGGTGACCCGGAGCGCCGGATCGGAGGCGCCCGGGACGCCGGGGCCGGCCCTCTACGCCGTCCTCGGCCGTCCGGTGTCCCACACGCTCTCGCCGACCCTCCACCGGGCCGCCTTCGCCCACCTGGGGGTGGACGCGGCCTACGGGGCGCTGTCGGTCGCCGACGGCGAGGTGGCCGCCGTCATGGGGGCGCTGGCCCGGTCGGGCGGGGGCGGCAACGTCACCCTGCCTCACAAGGAGCGGGCGGCGGCCGCGCTGGACCGGGCCTCGGAGGCCGTCCGCGCCACCGGGGCCTGCAACTGCTTCTGGGCGACGGAGACCGGCGATCTGGCCGGCGACAACACCGACGTGGAGGGGTTCGTGGGGGCGGCCGAGGGCCTCCTGCCGGGGGAGGGCGAGGGGCTGGCGGGGCGGGAGGTCCTCCTGCTGGGCGCGGGCGGGGCGGCCCGGGCGGTCCTGCACGGCTGCCTCCGGTCGGGGGCCTCGCGGGTGGATCTCCTCAACCGGACCACCTCCCGCGCCGAGGAGGTGGCCCGCGAGGTGGGCCCCGGCGGGGATCGGGTGCGGGTGCTGGAGGAGCGGCGGGACGCGGCGGGGCGCTACGACCTGGCGGTGAACGCCACCAGCCTCGGGGTGGATCCCGGGGATCCCCTGCCGCTGGACCTGTCGGAGCTGGAGGTCGGCGGGGCCTTCGATCTGGTGTACGGCCGGGAGACGACCGGCTGGGTGCGCCACGCCCGACGCCTGGGCCTCCCGGCCCGCGACGGACGGGAGATGCTCGTCCGCCAGGCGGCCGCGTCCGTCGAGCGGTGGACCGGCCGGCAGGTCCCCCGGGAGGTGCTGGCCGCCGCCCTCGAGGGCGAGGACGGGTGAGCGCCCGTGCGGTCGCCCCGCCGGGGGAGGGCCCGGACGGCACGGGGGTCCGACGGGGCCCGGCCGGCCGCCTCCTCGACGGGCTGTTCCCGCCGGCGTGCGTGCTCTGCCGACGCCTCCTGGGGCCGGGCCGCCCGCCGCTGTGCCGACTCTGCCTCCACCGGCTCCCCGCCGTCGCTCCGCCGTTCTGCCCCCGCTGCGGCGCCACCCGGCGGCTCCGGATCCCGGGCCTCGACGGGTGCCCCTCGTGCCGGCCGTGGCCCTCCGCGCTCGGGCGGGCGGCCGCCCCGTACCGGATGGAGGCCGGGGCGGCCCGGATCGTCCGCGCCCTGAAGTTCGGGGGCTGGTTCGCGCTGGCCCGGCCCATGGGCGCCGCCATGGCCCGGGCGGCCCGGCGTGTGGCGGGCGATGGCGCTCGCCCGATCCTGGCGCCGGTGCCGCTGTCGGCGGGCCGGCGGCGGGAGCGCGGCTTCAACCAGGCGGCGCTGCTGGCCCGCTCGGTGTCGGCGGTCCTCGGATGGCCGGTCCGGGAGCCGCTCGTCCGCCGGTCGGGCGGTCGGCGGCAGGCGCGGCTGGGCCGGCGGGACCGGTTCGAGAACGTCCGCGGCCGGTTCTCGGCCCGCGCGGCCCGGTCGGGGGAGGGGGACCGCCCGGTGGTGCTGGTGGACGACGTGGTCACCACGGGCGCCACGGCCGGAGCCTGCGCCCGGGCGCTCCGGGCCCGAGGGAGGAGGGTCCTGGGGGTGGCGGCCTTCGCGCGGGCCTTGCACGGAGTCGGAGGAGCCGGGTAGGGATACGGGCCGGCGGGCGCCCGCCCTCGCCTCGGGTCGACCCGTCGCCGTCGCCCGTACCCGAGACCCCCGGATCGAGGTGAAGACATGTCAACCCGAGTGGCCATCAACGGCTTCGGCCGCATCGGCCGGAACATCCTCCGCGCCGCCTACCGGAGCGAGGACCACGACCTGGACGTCGTGGCCGTCAACGACCTCACCGATTCCGAGACGCTGGGCCACCTCTTCCGGTGGGACTCGGTGCACGGGCCCTTCGAGGGCGAGGCCGCCGTCGAGGGGGACGAGCTGGTGGTGGAGGGCGACCGGATCCGGGTGCTCAGCCAGCCGGACCCGGCCGAGCTTCCCTGGGACGAGCTCGGGGTCGAGGTGGTCCTCGAGGCCACCGGACGGTTCCGGAACCGGGAGGACGCGGCGGACCACCTGGCGGCCGGCGCCCGCAAGGTGATCATCACCGCCCCGGCCACCGGTCCCGACGTCACGATCTGCCTGGGGGTGAACGAGTCCGACTACGATCCGGAAGCCCACGACGTCGTCTCCAACGCGAGCTGCACCACCAACTGCGTGGCGCCGGTGGTGAAGGTCCTGCTCGAGGAGTTCGGGTTCGACCGCGGGCTGATGAACACCGTCCACAGCTACACGACCAGCCAGCGGCTGCTGGACCTGCCCCACGACGACCTGCGCCGTGCGCGTGCGGCCGGGATGTCGATCATCCCCACCACCACCGGCGCCGCCCGGGCCACCGCCCTGGTGCTGCCCGAGGTGGAGGGAAAGCTGGACGGGATGGCGATGCGCGTGCCCACGCCGGACGTCTCCATCGTGGACCTGGTGGCGGTGCTGGATCGGGACGTCCCGGTGGAGGAGATCAACGACGCCTTCCGCCGCCGCGCGGAGGGCGACCTGGAGGGGATCCTGGCGTTCAGCGACGAGCCCCTGGTCTCGGTCGACTACACCGGACACCCGGCCAGCTCCATCGTCGACGGCCCCTCGAGCGAAGTGCAGGCCGACGGCATGGTCCGGGTCGTCTCCTGGTACGACAACGAGTGGGGCTACTCGAACCGCTGCCTGGAGCTGGCCGACCACGTGGCGCGGCGCCTCCCCGGCGGGTCCGCGCCGTGAGCGCGGACGGGGGGACGCCCCGGCCCGGGAGGACGCGGAGCCGGTGAAGCGGCGGCTGAGGCGGCTGACGGTCGACGAGCTCCGGGGCCGGCGGGCCCTGGTCCGGGTGGACTACAACGTGCCGCTGGACGACGAGGGCGAGGTGGCCGATCCCGCCCGGATCACCGCCAGCCTGCCCTCGCTCCGCCACCTGCTGGACGGCGGCGCCCGCCCCGTGCTGGTGGCCCACCTCGGCCGCCCGGGCGGTCGTCCGCGGCCGGACCTCTCCCTGGCGCCGGTGGCCCGGACGCTGGAGCGGAGCCTGGAGCGGCCGGTCCGGCTGCTGGGGGCGGCGGACCGGGAGGCGGAGCGGGCCACCCGCGAGGCCGATCCCGGGTCGGTCCACCTGCTCGAGAACGTCCGGTTCCTGGAGGGCGAGACCGCGAACGACCCGGAGGTGGCCCGGGCGCTGGCCCGGCTCGGCGACCTCTACGTCAACGACGCCTTCGGCGCCTGCCACCGGAGCCACGCCTCCACCGTGGGGGTCGCCCGACTCCTGCGGCCGGCCGCCATGGGCCTGCTGGTGGAGGCCGAGCTGGAGGCGCTGGGGGCCCTGCGGTCTTCGCCCGAGCCACCGTTCGTGGCCGTGTTCGGCGGGGCGAAGATCGCCGACAAGATCGGCGTCGTCCGGGGGATGCTGGAGCGCGCCGATCGGGTCCTGGTGGGCGGGGCGATGGCCAACACGCTCCTCCGTGCGGCCGGCCACCCCCTGGGCCGGTCGCTGGTCGAGGAGGAGGCCCTCGGGGCGGCGGCCCGCCTGCTGGAGGAAGCCGGGGACCGTCTCCTCCTGCCCGACGACCTGGTGGTCGCCGCCGAGCCGTCGCCGGACGCGGAGACCCGGACCGTGGACGTCGACGCGGTGCCGGAGGACGCGATGGCGCTGGACGTGGGGCCGAGGACGCGGGACGCGTTCGCGGAGACCGTGGGGGCGTGTCGGACGCTCTTCTGGAACGGCCCGATGGGCTACTTCGAGCGGGAGCCGTTCGCCGCCGGCACCCGGTCGATGGCCCGGGCGGCGTCCCGGGCCACGGCGGCCGGCGCCTTCACGGTGGTCGGGGGCGGCGACTCGGCCCGCGCGGTCCGGGAGGCGGGGGTGGCCGACCGCCTGTCGCACGTCTCGACGGGCGGCGGCGCCGCGCTGAGCTACCTGGAGGCCGGCACGCTGCCGGCGCTGGAGGCGCTGGAGGACGTGGACGAGGACGAGGAGGCGACGTGAAAGAGGTTCGACGACCCTGCTTCGGGGCGAACTGGAAGATGCACAAGGGTCCCTCGGCCACCCGCGACTTCGTCCGCCGGTTCCGGGAGGTGCACGAGCCGAGACCGGAGGCGTCGGTGGTCTTCTTCCCCCCCTCGGTGAGCCTGGTGCCCTTCCGGGACGCGGCCGACGGACGGCCGGACCTGGAGCTCGGGGTCCAGGACGTCCACCAGGAGGAGGACGGGGCCCACACGGGCGCGGTCTCCGCGAGGATGGCCGCCGACGCCGGGGCGGGCTGGGGGCTGGCCGGCCACTCGGAGCGCCGGCGCGAGTTCGGGGATCCGGACGAGCGGATCGCTCGCAAGACGGCGCGGCTGCTGGAGGCGGACCTGCTCCCGGTGCTGTGCGTGGGCGAGACCCTGGAGCAGCGGGAGGAGGGCCGCCTCGAGGCGGTGCTCCGCCGTCAGGTCTCGACGGTCCTCGCCTCGCTGGCGGAGGAGGACCGTACGCGGCTTGTGTACGCCTACGAGCCGGTCTGGGCCATCGGCACCGGACGGACGGCCGACCCGGCCGACGCGGCCGAGGCGCACGCGGCGGTGCGGGCGTCGGTCGAGGAGCACGCCGGGGCCGGGGCGGCCCGGGAGGCGGTGGTGATCTACGGGGGAAGCGTCAAGCCCCACAACGTCGAGGAGCTGCTAGCGGCCGACGGGGTCGACGGCGCGCTCGTCGGCAGCGCCAGCCTGACCCCCGAGGACTTCGCCGCGATCTGCGCCGCCGGCTGAACCTCGGCCGGCGGACCGCCCGGCCCGCCGGCGGGTACCCGGTGGCCGGAGACGGGGCCGTTCGCGGCCCCGGTCCCGACCTGCCAGCTCGACCGGCCGGCCCGGGCCGCGGCCCGGGCCGAGTCGCCGGCGCGAACTTCGACCCCGATCCCACAGGGCCTCCGATGTACACGTTCCTGGTCGTCCTCATGGCGCTGCTCGCCGCGCTCCTCATCGTGATCATCCTGCTGCAGGCGGGGAAGGGCGGCGGCCTCGCCTCCACCTTCGGAGGGGCCTCCTCCTCCACCGACTCGGTCATGGGGAGCCGGCAGGCGGCCACCGTGCTGACCAAGCTCACCTGGACCGGGGGGGGGCTCTTCCTGGCCCTCGGCCTGGTCCTGTCGGTCATCTCGTCGGGAGGCGAGGGCGGCGGCCAGCAGGAGTCCATCCTCGAGGGCGAGCTGCAGGGCGGACCGGCCGGCGGGGGCGGGAACGGGGCCCCGACCTCGGTGCTGGAGTCGGAGCGCTCGGGGGGCTCCTCCTCCGAGTCCGGCGGCGTGCTCCCGTCCGGCGGCGGTCAGGGCGGCGGATCCGGCGACGGAGGGCAGGGGGGCGGCGGCTGACCCGTCGCCCGTCGGGTGGGCCCGGCCGGTCGCGGGGACGCGCCGGGCCGGCGGCGGGAACCTAGGCCTCCGGCGGCGGGTCGTCCGGCTCGAAGGGCTCCTCGGGGGGCAGGTCGAGGAAGTCCACGAAGCGCCCCCGGTCGATCCGGGCCTGCACCCAGTCGTCGAACTCCGAGGGGACCAGCCCCCCGCTGCCGTCGCGCTCCTCGGCGGCCCGGGTGGCCAGGTGATGGACGTACTCGTTCTTGGGGTGGCCCGCGTGGCCGCGCACCCACCGCCACTCGATCCGATGCCGGCGCGCGGCCGCGGCGAGGCGCTTCCACAGCTCCAGGTTCTCGATCCGGCCGCTCTTCCGGCGCCAGCCCCGCCGGATCCATCCGTGGATCCACTCCTTCATCCCCTTCACCAGGTACTGGCTGTCGCTGGTGAAGACGACCCGGCACGGTCGCCGCAGCGCCTCCAGGCCCAGCAGGGCGGAGCGCAGCGCCATCCGGTTGTTGGTCGTGTCCGGCTCGTGGGACCAGTAGTCGCGCCGATGCCACCCCTCGCCGGGGCGGAACTGCTCGACGAGCCCGCCGGCCCCGCCGGGGTTCGCCTTGTCCCGGAACTGGTTGCCGAGGCACGATTCGTCGGCGAAGATTTGGACGGGCGACGGCTCGGGGCCGGCGTCCTCGTCGGCGTCGGGGCTCATCGGAGGTTCCGGGATCGGGGAACGCGAGGGTCGAGCGGAAGCGAGGGGGCGCGTGCTCGAAGATCGGCTTCCGGAAGGATACCTGCTGCTGGAGGACGGCGCACGCTTCGAGGGCAGGGTGGCCGTGCCCGGGGAGAGCGGCGTCGGCGAAGTGGTGTTCACCACCAACATGACGGGCTACCAGGAGGTGCTGACCGACCCCTCCTACGCGGGCCAGGTGGTGGTGATGACCGCCCCGATGATCGGGGTCTACGGGACCCGCGCCGACGACGACCAGTCCCGCCGACCCTGGGCGGCCGGCTTCGTGGTCCGCCGGCTCTCGGACGGGGGGAGCTGGCGCTCCGAGGCCCCGCTCCGCGCCTACCTGGAGGAGCACGGCGTCCCCACGCTGGTCGGGGCGGACACGCGGGCGATCACCCGCCGCCTCCGGGAGGCGGGCGCCATGCGGGGCGTGCTGGCGCCGGCCGCGGTGGACCCCGACGAGGCCCGCCGTCGGCTCCGGGAGGAGCCGGCGATGACCGGCCGGGACCTGGCGACCCGGGTCAGCGTGGACGAGCCCTGGGAGGCGGCCCCGGAGGGGGCGGAGCGGGGCACGGTCGTCTGTCTGGACTACGGGGTCAAGCGCCGCAGCGTCGAGCTGCTGGCCCGGGCCGGCTACCGGACCCGGGTCCTGCCGGCGTCGACGCCCCCGGAGGAGCTGACGGGGTCCGACGCGGCGGGGCTGTTCGTCTCCAACGGCCCCGGGGACCCGGACGCGGTGCCGGGAGCGGTGGAGCGGATCCGGGCCGCCAGCGACGCGGGCCTGCCGGTGTTCGGCATCTGCCTGGGGCATCAGCTCGTGGCCCGGGCGTTCGGGGGCGAGAGCTTCAAGCTCCGCTACGGCCACCGCGGCGGGAACCATCCGGTCCGGAACCTGGACACGGACGAGATCGAGATCACCGCCCAGAACCACGGCTTCGCGGTGGTGGGCGACGAGGAAGGGGTCGAGGGGGCGCCCCCGCTCCGGGTCACGCACCTGAACGTCAACGACGGGACCATCGAGGGCCTGGCCCACCGGGAGCGTCCGGTCTTCGCGGTCCAGTACCATCCCGAGTCGGCGCCGGGGCCCCACGACAGCCGCTACCTGTTCAACCAGTTCGTCACCGCCATGGCGGCGTCCTGAGCCGCCGGCCGGGCGCGTTGACAGCTTTCCTCCGGCCGAGCTAGCTTCCGGCTCCGTGCGGGGGCGGCCGCCGATGCTCGACCCGTCGGCGGGGAGGGCGCCCGGGCCGCCCCGATCCCGACGACCGGGGAGCCATGTCCGACCAGCGTCGCTCCACGCTCGTGGCCATCGCGCTGCTGCTCCTGTTCTTCGGCGGCGGCGCCGCCCTGGCGCTCTCCCACCTCCTGGACCGCCCGTTGCCCCTGGTGCCCGGCCGCGACCGGATCGCGGTGGTGCCCGTGGAGGGCGTCATCGGTCCCGAGACGGCCCCGCTGGAGGCGCTGCGGCGGTACCGGGACCGCGACGAGGTCCGGGGGATGGTGCTGGCGGTCCGCTCCCCGGGCGGGACCGTCGGGGCCTCGCAGGAGCTGCACCGGGCGGTCCGCGCGTTCCGCGAGGACGGCCGCCCGGTGGTCGCCTGGATCGGCGACGTCGGGGCCTCGGGCGGCTACTACGCCGCCGTGGCGGCGGACAGCGTCTTCGCGCTGCCGGGCTCGATCACCGGGTCCATCGGCGTCGTGATGCAGTTCCCGGACGCCCGCGGCCTGCTGGAGAAGGCGGGGCTGCGGGTGGAGATCGTCAAGAGCGGCGAACACAAGGACGCGGGCTCGCCGGTCCGGGCGCTGGACGAGTCGGACCGCGAGGTCTTCCAGACGCTGGTCGACGACACCTACGGGCAGTTCCTGGACGCGGTGGCGTCGGCCCGGGGGCTCGCGCGGGACTCGGTCCGGACGCTGGCCGACGGTCGGGTCTACTCCGGCGAGCGGGCGGACCGGATCGGGCTGATCGACGGGATCGCCGCCCTCCCGGAGGCCGTGGACGCGGCCGGCCGTATGGCGGGCCTGGGCGAGGACCCCGCGGTGATACGCCCGGACCGGGGGAGGTCCGACTGGACCGACCTGCTGGCGGGCGGGTTCGACGGCCTGTTGGCCCGGGCGGCGAAGGCCCTGCTCGCCGGGTCCGGGCCGCCGGCGTCCGGCTGGTCGTCGCCCCGCCTCATGTACCTGTGGCGGTGACCCCGCGAGCGGTCGCCGCCGGAGATCGAATCGAGCGACCCATCCGAGAAGGGGGAGTATGATGGCCGAGGAACAGACGGTGACGAAGGCCGACCTGGTCGACCAGATCTACGAGGCGATCGGTCCCGGCGTCACGAAGAAGGACTGCGCGGCGGTGGTCGACGGGCTCCTGAACGCCGTCAAGCGGGCCCTGGCGAACGAGAACCGCATCGAGCTGCGCGGCTTCGGCACCTTCGAGGTCCGCTACCGTGACGCCCGGACGGCCCGGAACCCCCGGACGGGCGAGCCGGTGGAGGTGCCCCCCCGGGCGGTGCCGGTCTTCCGGGCCTCCAAGCTCTGGAAGGAGAGGGTGGCGGAGGAGGCCGATTGGCCCGAGGAGGAGTGACGCGGGCCGGGCCCGGGCTCACCCGGGGCCGAACCAGCCGCGGATCCGCTCCGCCCCCTCCTCGAGGGCCGAGGGCTCGACGGCGAAGTTGATCCGGAGGTGTCCCGGCGAGCCGAAGGCCTCGCCGGGGACGACGGCCACGCCGGCCTCCTCGAGCAGGCCCTCGGCCGTCCGGCCGGCGTCCCGCCCCTCGGTCAGCCGGACGAAGAGGAACATCCCGCCGTCCGGCCGCCGCACGTCGAGCGCGTCCAGGCCCTCCAGGGCGTCGGCCATCAGGTCCCGCCGCCGGCGCAGCCGATCCACGGCTTCCCCGACCGCCGCCTCCCGCTCCTCGGCCCGCGACAGCGCTTCGGCGGCGGCGTACTGGGACGGTGCGGCCGCCCCGGAGGTCGTCTGGCTCTGGAGGTCCGAGGCCTCCGAGATCAGCTCCTCGGGCCCGATGGCCCAGCCGATCCGCCATCCGGTCATCGAGAACGCCTTCGACACCCCGTCCAGCACGACGGCCCGGTCCGGCGGATCGTCCAGGTCCATCAGCGAGGGCGCGGCTCCCTCGCCGAAGTGCATCCGGCGGTAGATCTCGTCCGACAGCAGCCACACCCCGTGCCGATCCGCCCAGTCGGCCACCTCCTCCAGCAGCTCGCGACCGTAGACGGCGCCGGTGGGGTTGGAGGGGCTGTTCAGGACGAGCCCCCTCGTCCGGGGCGTCCGGAGGCGCTCGAGCTCGCCGGGGTCCAGCCGGAAGCGGTCCTCCCAGCCGGTCTCGGCGACCACCGGCTCGGCGCGGGCCAGGCGGATCTGGGGCAGGTAGGAGGTCCAGTAGGGGGCGGGGACCAGCACCTCGTCCCCGGGCCCGAACAGCGTGAAGACGCAGTTGAAGAGGGCCTGCTTCACCCCCGCCGAGACCATGACCCGCGCGGGGTCCGGCCCCGGGGACCGGGTGGTGGCGGCCGCGTGGGAGGAGATCGCCCGGCGCAGCTCCGGCACGCCGGGCGTCGGCGGGTAGCCGGTCCGGCCTTCCCGCACCGCCCGGATCCCGCCCTCGGCGGCGTAGTCCGGCGTGCCCCAGACGGGCTCGCCCGCCGAGAGGTCCACCACCGAGCGGCCCTCCTCCCGGAGCGCCCGAGCGCGGGCCGCCAGCGCCAGGGTCGCCGAGGGCTCGAGGGACGCCACGTTCTGCGAGAAGTCCAAGGGTCGACCTCCCGGACGAGGGGGTGCGAGTCGCGTTGAAGCGCGGGGCCCGGAACGGTAGCTTGGCGCGGAGAGCGGACGCCGGACGGGGGCGGGAGCCGCCCGTCCCGGAGCCGGGCGAAATCGTACCCGCGACCCCCCCGACCGTCAAGCAGGTGCCGGCAGGATGACGAGCGAAGCCACCACCGATCTCTCCCCCTCCGACGTCCTGGGGATGGCCCGCGAGTTCTTCACGGGCCCGGAGGCGGTGCAGGCGGCCTCGATCTCCGAGGAGAGCGACCGCCACGTGACCTTCGCCACCTTCCGGAGCCGGATCGTCGTCTCGGCCTTCCCGGATCCCGAGGGGGAGGCGCCGACCCGGGTCCGGGTGTCGACGCTGCGGGAGTACGCCGCGGCCGACCGGTTCCTGACCTGGCTCGGCACCCGGTCCGGGAAGGTCGAGCAGGCCCGGGAGACCGGGGCCTGACGGGCCCCCGGCGGAGGGAGAGCCCCGCCGCCGCGTTCCGGCGGTCCGTTCGCCGCCCTCGACTCGAGCAGGTACGGGAGACGATGACCTACCAGGAGCGTCAGCGCTACAAGCAGCTCGTCGACGAGGTCGAGACCCTCCGGGAGCGCCTGGAGGAGGGCGAGGCCGACGCTCCCGTGACCCGGGGCGAGGCGCTGGACCTGCTGGCGCTGGTCGAGGCCGCGATCCAGCGGATGAGCCCGGAGCGTTGGGACCGGGCCCTGGACGCGGTGGCCCGGGAGGCGGCGCGGCGGGCCCGCTCCGGCAGCGGCTCCGGCAGCGGCTTCGGGGGGCGCTGAGGTCCCGGCCGCTCCGGTTGCCGCCGCCGGGGAGCCCGGCTAGCTTCGGCGCCGCCGCCGGACACCGCTTCCGTTCCGAATCCGATCGACACGAGGACCTCCATGGAGAAGATCACCGTCGTGGGAGCCGGCCACGTGGGCTCGACGACCGCCATGCGCCTGGCCCAGGCGGAGCTGGCCCGCGAGGTCGTCCTGGTGGACATCAAGGAGGGGCTGCCCCAGGGGGTCGCCCTGGACCAGTGGGAGTCGGCGCCCGTCCAGGGCTTCGACACCCGCCTCACCGGCTCCCAGGAGTACGGGCCCACCGCGGGCTCGGGCATCTACGTGGTCACCGCCGGCTTCCCCCGGAAGCCGGGGATGAGCCGGGCCGACCTGGTGGCCAAGAACTCGGCGGTCATCACCGAGATCTCCGAGGAGATCCGCGAGCGGAGCCCGGACGCCATCGTGATCATGGTCACCAACCCCCTGGACGTGATGGCCTACGTGGCGAAGGAGGTCACGGGCTTCCCCCGCCAGCGGGTGATGGGCATGGCGGGGGTCCTCGACACGGCACGGTTCCGCAGCTTCATCTCGATGGAGCTGGACGTCAGCGTCGAGGACGTGCAGGCGCTGGTGCTGGGCGGCCACGGGGACAGCATGGTGCCGCTGGTGAGCACCGTCTCGGTCGGGGGCGTGCCCCTGACCGAGCTGGCCGACCGGGAGACCATCGAGGCCATGGTGGAGCGCACCCGCGGCGCCGGCGGCGAGATCGTGGACCTGCTGGGCGACGGCAGCGCCTACTACGCGCCCTCGGCGGCGGTGGCCCAGATGTGCGAGGCCATCGTCCGTGACAAGAAGCGGATCCTTCCGTGCGCCGCCTGGCTGGAGGGCGAGTACGGGCTCGAGGACCTCTTCCTCGGCGTGCCGGTCAAGCTGGGCCAGGGCGGCGTCGAGGAGGTGCTGGAGGTCGAGCTCTCCGACGGGGAGCGGGCCGCCCTGGAGCGCTCGGCGGCCGACGTCCGCGAGACGATGGAGACGGTGTCGCCGTGACGGACCGGGGCGGCGAGGGCGGGGACGTCTTCACCGGCCCCCGGGCCGGGCTCACCTACCGGGGCGGCACGGGGATGGTCCTCTGGGGCCTCCACCGCCTGGCGGGGCTCGGGATCCTGCTGTTCCTGTCGCTCCACATCGTCGACATCTTCCTGCTGGCCTTCGGCCCGGAGGTCTTCAACGAGCTGCTGGTCATCTACCACCACCCCGTGGCCCGGGTGATGGAGGTCTTCCTGCTGTTCGCGGTGCTCTTCCACGCGCTCAACGGGCTCCGGATCATCGTGCAGGACTTCTGGCCCGGGACCATGCCGGCCCGGCGGAAGCTGGTGGTGGCCGAGATGGTGGTCTTCCTGATCGTGTTCCTGCCGTCCGCGTGGATCATGATCCGCCCCCTCTTCGGCGGATGAGCGCGGCCGAGGGCGACGGGCCGGCCCCGCTCCCCCCGGCGGGATCCCGAGCCACGGAGGTGCACCGTGTCTGAGCGCCGTCCCGGCGGCGGACACCGCCGACCCGGATCCCGCGGCTTCGAGGCCTACGCCTGGCTCTTCATGCGGCTCTCGGGCGTCGTGCTCCTGGGCCTGGCCGTCTTCCACCTCCTCTGGATGCACCTGGCGATCGGGGTGGAGAACATCGACTTCGAGACGGTGGTGGGCCGGTGGTCGAACCCGCTGTGGCGGATCTACGACCTGGCCCTGCTGGTCTTCGCCCTCACCCACGGGGTCAACGGGCTGCGCACGGTGCTGGAGGACTACGTCGACCGGTCCCGGACCCTCCTGGCCGTGAAGGGCGTGGTCTACACCGTGGCCTTCCTGCTGCTGACCATGGGCGCCTACATCATCTTCACCTTCGAGGCCGCGGCCTGAAGCGGGACGCCGAGGCTTCGCGACCCGGGGACACCGACGAGATGGCGACCAGGATCCACACCCACACCTACGACGCGCTGGTGGTGGGCGCCGGCGGCGCCGGCCTCATGGCGGCGCTGTACGCGGGCCGCGAGCCCGACCTCCGCACCGCCGTCATCAGCAAGCTCTACCCGACCCGCTCGCACACCGGCGCCGCCCAGGGGGGGATCGGGGCGGCGCTCGGCAACATGGACGAGGACGGCGACCGCCCCGAGTGGCACGCCTTCGACACGGTGAAGGGAAGCGACTACCTGGGCGACCAGGACGCCATCCGGATCATGTGCGAGGCCGCGCCCGAGGTCGTCTACGAGCTGGAGCACATGGGGCTGCCGTTCAGCCGCACCGACGACGGGAAGATCGCCCAGCGCCGCTTCGGCGGGCACACCAAGAACTTCGGCGAGGAGCCCGTCCGGCGGTCCTGCTACGCGGCCTCCCGCACCGGCCACACCATCCTCCAGACCCTCTACCAGCAGTGCACGAAGGAGGGGGTCGAGTTCCACAACGAGTACCACGTGGTCGACCTGCTGGTGGAGGACGGGACCTGCCGCGGGGTGGTGGCCCTGGAGCTGGCCACCGGCGACCTGCACGTTTTCCGGGCCAGCGGGGTGCTGATGGCCACCGGGGGCCACGGACGGGTGTGGGAGGTCACCAGCAACGCCGTCACCCTCACCGGCGACGGGCTGACGCTGGCCTCGCGGGCGGGGATCCCCCTGGAGGACCTCGAGTTCTACCAGTTCCATCCCACCGGCATCGCGGGGATGGGGATCCTCATCACCGAGGGGGTCCGGGGCGAGGGCGGCGTGCTGCGGAACGACGCCGGCGAGCGGTTCATGGAGGAGTACGCCCCCAGCATGAAGGACCTGGCCAGCCGGGACGTGGTCTCCCGGGCCATGTACAAGGAGATCCGGGCGGGCCGGGGGATCGACGGGGACCGGAAGATCCACCTGGACGCCACGCACCTGGGCCGGGACGTGCTGGCGACGAAGCTCACCGAGATCGTCGACTTCTGCCGGACCTACCTGGGCATCGACCCCGTGGACGAGCCGATGCCGGTCCACCCCACCGCCCACTACGCCATGGGCGGCATCCCCACCAACGTCGACGGCGAGGTGCTGGCCAGCGAGGACCCGGACGACGTCGTCCGGGGGCTCTATGCGGCGGGCGAGGCGGCCTGCGTCTCCGTCCACGGCGCCAACCGGCTGGGCACCAACGCCCTCCTGGAGCTGGTGGTGTTCGGCCGCCGGGCGGGGACGGCCATGGCCGAGCACTGCCGCGCCGTGGACCCGCCGGCCGTGTCCGCCGAGGCGGCCGAGTCGGCCCGCGCGGAGCTGGAGTCGATCCGGGGCCGGGAGGAGGGCGAGCGGGCCGCCGTCCTCCGGGAGGAGCTCCAGCGCCTGATGATGGACAAGGTCTCGGTCTTCCGGACCGAGGAGCTGCTGACCGAGGCCCGGGACGAGCTGGCCGAGCTGGCCGAGCGGGCCGAGCGCATCGTCATCGACGACGAGGGCGAGGCCTTCAACCTCGACCTCACCGAGGCCTGGGAGACCCGGGGCATGGTCGAGCTGGCGCAGGTGATCACCGAGTGCGCCCTCAACCGGACGGAGAGCCGCGGGGCGCACTCGCGCGAGGACCACCCCGACCGGAACGACGAGGAGTGGCTGAAGCACACCTTCGCGTTCCGGCGCGACGGGGACGTGGAGATCCGATATCAGCCGGTGACCGTCACCGACTTCGAGCCCAAGGAGCGGACGTACTGAGATGAAGGCGACGATCACCATCCGCCGGTACCAGCCCGAGAAGCGCGAGGACCCCTACTACGAGGACTTCGAGGTGGACGTCGAGCCCACCGACCGGGTCCTGGACGCGCTGAACCACATCAAGTGGCACGTGGACGGCACCCTGGCCATGCGACGCTCCTGCCAGCACGGGATCTGCGGCTCCGACGCCATGCGCATCAACGGCCGGAACCGCCTGGCCTGCAAGACCCTGATGAAAGAGGTGGGCGACGAGGTCACCGTCGAGCCGCTGATGGGGTTCGAGGTGCTCAAGGACCTCATCGTCGACTTCGACGACTTCTTCGAGACGATCCGCTCGGTCCAGGCCTTCCAGGTCACCGAGTCGTCACCGCCCGAGAAGGAGCGGATCCAGAGCCAGGAGGAGTACGAGCGCTACGAGGAGACCTCGAAGTGCATCATGTGCGGGGCCTGCACCGGCTCCTGCCCCTCGTTCTGGCCGAACCGCGACTTCGTCGGCCCGGCCGCGGTGGTCCAGGCCCACCGCTTCATCTTCGACACCCGGGACGAGGGGAACCGCGAGCGCCTGCGCGAGCTGGACCACCGCGACGGCGTCTGGGCCTGCCGCACCGTCTTCAACTGCACGAAGGCCTGCCCGGTGGACATCCAGGTCACGAAGGCCATCGGCGAGGTGAAGCGGGCGCTGGTGGAGGGGGAGACCTGAGGCGCGGCCGGTCCCGCCGCCCGACGTGAGCTACCTCGAGTTCCTGCTGCGGCCCTTCAACCTCCCCTTCCTCGGCGCCGTGGCCGCCGGGGCGGCGGCGTGGGTCGTCGCCCGCCGCACGGACCGGGACCTGATCCTGGTCCGGGCGGGTCTGGTGGCCTTCGGCGTGATCGGGTTGACTCTGACCGGGGCCGTCCACGACCTGCGGCTCGGCACGCCCGCGGAGCGCCTGCCCGAGATCCTCGCCGCCTCGACCCTGACGGCCGCGGCCGCCGCCTGGGGGTTCCGTGCGCTCCGGGACCGCTTCTTCCCGCCGGTCCGGGACGTCCGCTTCAACGAGCCCGGGCTGGAGGGCGTCGAGGCCCGGGTGGTGAGCGACGGCGTGGACGAGACGCCCGCCTCGGGGCGGGCCCACTGGCACGACGGCGAGGGGGCGCTCCACCTGGTGTCCTGCCACTCCGCCTCGGGGCGGATCGGCTTCGGCGAGTCCGTTCGACTGGAGGAGTACGACGATGAGCACGGATCGTATCGCGTCCGACCCGTCTGAGGGGCCGGACGGCCTGGACGACTACCAGGAGGGAGCGCTCGAGACCGCCGTCTTCCCGGACATCGGCGGCGAGCGCTGCCTCTACCCGGCCCTCGGCCTGGCGAACGAGGCGGGCGAGGTGCTGGGCAAGCTCAAGAAGCTCTACCGGGACCGGGACGGGGAGGCGGACCCGGAGTTCCGCGAACGGCTCCGCTCGGAGCTGGGCGACGTCCTCTGGTACGTCGCCGTCCTGGCCGACGCCTTCGACCTCACCCTGTCGGAGATCGCCGGGGAGAACCTCCGCAAGCTCTCGGACCGGGCCCGGCGCGACGCGATCCGGGGCTCGGGCGACGACCGGTGAGCGCGCCGCGGCTGCTGCTGGCGGCCGGCGCGGCGGCCGCCCTGGTCGGCGTGGCCGCCGGCGCCTTCGGCGCCCACGGGCTGGAAGGTCGCGTGGAGCCCCGCATGGTGGACGTGTTCGAGACGGGGGCCCGCTACCAGATGTACCACGCCCTGGGCCTGCTGGCCCTGGGGCTGGCGGCCGCCCGGTGGCCGGACCCGCTGTGGGCCGTGGCCGGCGCGCTCTTCGCCCTGGGGATCCTGGTGTTCTCGGGGAGCCTCTACGCGCTGGCGCTCACCGGCGCGGGCTGGCTGGGCGCGGTGACCCCGGCCGGCGGGCTGGCCTTCCTGGCCGGCTGGGGCGTCGCCGGCGCGGCCGCCTGGCGCTCGGCGGGAGGCTGAGGCTCAGATCCTCGGGGTCGTCACCCCGGTCTGCCCCTGGTACTTGCCCTTGCGGTCGGCGTAGCTCGTCTCGCACGGCTCGTCGGACTGGAAGAAGACCACCTGGGCGATCCCCTCGTTCGAGTAGACCTTCGCCGGGAGGGGCGTGGTGTTGCTGATCTCCAGCGTCACGTAGCCCTCCCACTCGGGCTCGAAGGGCGTGACGTTGGTGATGATCCCGCAGCGCGCGTAGGTGGACTTGCCCACGGTGATGGTCATCACGTCCCGGGGGATCCGGAAGTACTCCACCGAGCGGGCCAGGGCGAAGGAGTTGGGGGGGATGATGCAGACGTCCCCCTGGTGCTCGACGAACGAGCGCTCGTCGAACGCCTTCGGGTCCACCACCGGCGCCAGGGCGTTGTGGAAGATCCGGTATTCGTCGGCCACGCGCATGTCGTAGCCGTAGCTGCTCAGGCCGTAGGAGATCACCCCCTCGCCCTGCTGCCCCTCCACGAAGGGCTCGATCATCCCGTTCTCCTCGGCCTGACGGCGGATCCAGCGGTCGCTCTTGATGGACATCCTCACCTCTCCCTCTGCGCGCGCTCGTCGTTCGCGATCTCCTCCAGGGCCCGGGCCACCCGGCCGGGGGCCTCGTCGGGCACCATGTGGGCGGCCCCGGCGATCCGCTCGAAGCCCGCGTCCAGGCGGCCGGCCAGGCGACGGGCCTCGTCGGGCCGGATCCGGCGGTCGCGGGCCCCGGCCAGCACCCGGCACGGCGGCGGCTGCCGGGGCAGCCGGCCCTCCAGCTCGGCGGGACGCCAGTCCGCCAGGACCCGGAGCAGGGCGCGGGCCCGCCGGGTCTCGGCCCAGGGGGCCGCGTAGCGCTCCACCGTCGCCCGGTCCACCCGCTCCGGGTCGGCGAAGACGCGGCGGCGGAGCACCCACCGGCACAGCGGCCGGCGGAGGCGCGCCG
>CAZJJO010000017.1:0-29178 GCA_964546375.1 uncultured Gemmatimonadota bacterium | reverse complement strand
GCGCGTCCGGCGGGTCCGCGTCCGGCGGCGGGGGCGGCGCGTGAGCCCGGCGGAGGGTTCGTCGGCGGCCGCTTCGGGCGGCGGGGACGGGTCGGCCGGGGGGTCGGGCCCGGACCCGCGGATGCCGGTGGCGTCGGATCCGGTGATCGAGGCCCGCGGGCTGTCGAAGGACTACGAGATGGGGGCGGAGACCGTCCATGCGCTGGTGGACGTGGACCTGGACGTGGGGCGGAACGAGTACATCGCGGTGATGGGCCCGTCGGGCTCGGGCAAGTCGACGCTGATGAACCTGGTCGGGTGCCTGGACACGCCCACCCGGGGCAGCTACCGGCTGAACGGGCAGGCGGTCGAGGGGCTGGACGACGACGAGCTCGCCCGGATCCGCAACCGTGAGATCGGCTTCGTCTTCCAGACGTTCAACCTGCTGCCCCGGGCCAGTGCGCTGCACAACGTGGAGCTGCCGCTGGTCTACGCGGGGGTGGGGGCGGAGGCCCGCCGGGAGCGGGCGGCCGAGGCGCTGTCGATGGTGGAGCTGGCCGACCGGATGGACCACGAGCCCTCGGAGCTGTCGGGGGGTCAGCGTCAGCGGGTGGCGGTGGCGCGGGCGCTGGTCAACCGGCCGGCGATCCTGCTGGCCGACGAGCCGACGGGCAACCTGGACTCGGGGACCTCGGCCGAGATCATGCGGGTCTTCGCCGACCTGCACGCCGAGGGCCAGACCATCATCATGGTGACCCACGAGTACGACATCGCCGCCCACGCCCACCGGGTGGTGACCCTGCGGGACGGCCGCATCGAGAGCTACGACGCCGAGCTCGAGGTGCCCGAGACGCTGACCGGCGAGGCCGCCCCGACCGCCGGCGACCCGGCCCCGCCCGGCGACGGCGGCTGAGCGGGGGGGCGAGGTGAGCGACGCCCCCGCCGACGGCGCCGGGCCCGCCGGCGCCGGCGGCCCGCCCGCCCCCGACGACCGGCCCGCGGCCGACCGCGTCAGCGGGCCCGGTATCGACCGCGCAGGGCCTCGATGCCCTCCTCGCTGCCCAGGAAGGTGAGCCGGTCCCCGCCGCGCAGCTCCGTATCGGACTGGGGCACCAGGGCCGTTCCGTCCCGCTCGATCAGGACCAGCAGGACCTCCCGGGGGAACTCGACCTCCCGCAGCCGGGTCCCCGCCAGCCCGGCGGTCGGGCCCCGACGGCCGATCCGGAAGGAGAGGAAGCGGTCCTCGTGCAGGAGGACCTCCTTGAGGCCGTCGGCGCCGTCGGCCTCGAGCCAGGCCTCCATGAACCCGTCCTGGTCGACGTGGGCGGCGATCTGGGCGAGGATGTGGAGGTGGGTTCCCGCGGCGTCCTTCGGGCTCACCAGGAAGAAGAAGGCGTGGAGCCGGAGCGGGTCGGCGTCCCCGCCGGTTGCCGCGGGCTCCGATCCGGCCGCCGTGCCGTCGCCCGGCGTCGGGTGTCGGATGCGCTCGTCCACGACGACGCCGGGGCGGGAGCGGGCCATGACCAGCCTGGGCTCCTGCAGCTCCTCCAGCCTGAGGTGCGGGAGGGCGGCGCCCTTCGAGACCGGGGTGAAGCCCAGGCGCCGCTCCTCGCAGAAGCGCCGCGCCAGCTCCTCGGCCGTCAGCGGTACGGTCTCGGCCAGCCGTTCGGCGATGATCTCGGCCGCCGCGTCGAAGGAGCGGACGTCCGGACCGAGCTCCTCGACGGCGGCTCCGGCCACGGTCGCCTCGAAGGGCTCCGACGCCCCCAGGGCCTTCTCCTTCAGGATCTGCCGCAGCTCGGGCTCGAGGCCCTCGTAGCGGCGTCGTCCGAGCCGCTCGAACACGTGGTAGATCGCCCCCTCCCGGGCCACACGGTGCCGGGCGTAGGCGAGGTACCACGTCACCCCCGCGGCCAGGATCCCGGCGGTGAAGAGGATCGACAGGGGGCCGAGCTGCAGGATCAGCCACAGGGGGATGACCACGCCGGCGATCTGCATCCAGGGATACAGCGGCGACCGGTAGCCCGGGACGTACGAGGGCAGCCGGCTCTCGCGCATGACCACCACGCTCAGGTTCACGAAGGAGAAGATCAGGAGCTGGAACGCGCTGGCCAGCTTGGCCACGCTCTTCACGTCCAGCAGCACCAGCACCAGCACCATGACGCCGGCCGTGAGCGCGATGCTCCGGGTCGGGGTGCCGAACCGGCCCACCCGGGCGAGCCCCGAGGCCATCAGGCCGTCCCGGGCCATGGCCAGCGGGTAGCGGGAGGCGGACATGATCCCGGCGTTGCCGGTGGACGCGAACGCGGCGAAGGCGGCGGCGACGATCAGCACCAGCCCCACCGGGGCGGGCAGCCAGTCGAAGAAGGACTCCGCGGCCGTGGCCACCGGCGTCAGGTCCGCCCGCAGCTCCACCGGGTCCAGCACCGCCACCATGACGAAGACCCCCGCCACGTACACGAAGGTGGCGGTGAGGAGGGAGAGGGCCATGCCGCGGGGGATGTTCCGGTCCGGATCGTCGACCTCCTCCGCGACGCTGGCGACCTTGGTCAGGCCGGCGTAGGAGACGAAGACCAGGCCGGTGGTGGCCGCCAGCCCCTCCAGCCCGAAGGGCAGGAAGGGCCGGTACTGGCGCTCGAGGACGTCGCCGAGGCCGAGCCGTCCGACCTCGACGAAGCCCTGGACGAGGAAGAAGCCCAGCACCGCCAGGAGAACGTAGACCAGCACCCGCTGCAGGCCCGTCGTCTGCTTGGCCCCCATCACGTTGAAGGCGGCGAACACCAGCGTCAGCGCCACCGCCACCGGGCGGATGGGCACCTCGACGAACAGCGACAGGTAAGCCCCGATCCCGATGAGGGCGAAGGCGCTCTTGAGGATGAGCGAGACCCAGATGCCGAGGCCGCCCACCGTCCCCATGCCCGGCCCGAGGCTCCGATCCAGGAAGTAGTACGTGCCGCCGGCGCGGGGCATCGCCGTGCTCAGCTCGGCCTTGCTGAACATGGCCGGCAGCACGAGCAGCCCGGCGAGCAGGTACGCCAGGACCACGGAGGGGCCGGCCTCGGCGGCGGCCAGGCCCGGCAGGAGGAAGAACCCGGAGCTGAACATCGCGCCGGTGCTGACGGCGAAGACGTCGCGCAGGCCCAGCTGCTTCGCCAGCCTCTCCGTCTCGTCCAGCAGGGGCATCTTCGCGCCTTCCTCCCGTCGCTCGAATCGCGCCGCGGCGTCAGCGGCCGGATCGCCACCCGGAATCGTTCCTGCAACACCTGGACCCCGACCCTTGAATCGAGCCCGCGACGGTCCGAGAATCCGCCCGGCCCGACCGCGCGTCCCCCGACCCGAGCGCTTTCACGATGGAGCAAGAGCTCTCCCGCCATCCCGCCTTCATCGTGGCCGTCGCCCTGGCGGCCGGCATGGTGTGCCAGGCGACCGCCCGACATCTCAGGATCCCGGGCATCGTGCTCCTCCTGCTGTCGGGCGTCCTGCTCGGTCCCGACGTCACCGGCGTCGTCCAGCCGGAGGCCCTGGGGCCCGCCCTCCACCTGATCGTCGGCATGTCGGTCGCCGTCATCCTGTTCGAGGGGGGGCTCAACCTGAGCCTGGCGCGGCTGCGCCGCGAGGCGGGCCCGGTGCGCCGGCTCGTGACGGTCGGGGCGCTGATCACGGCGGCGGGCGCGGCCGTCAGCGCGTGGTGGCTGCTGGACTGGCGCTGGGAGCTGGCCGTCCTCTTCGGCACGCTGGTCGTGGTCACCGGCCCCACGGTGATGACGCCCCTCCTCCGGCGGATCGACGTTCGGCCCAACGTCCACACGATCCTGGAGGCCGAGGGGGTCCTCATCGACCCCGTCGGAGCGGTGCTGGCGGTGGTGACCCTGGAGGTCGTCCTGACGATGGTGGCGCCGGGCGCGGAGAGCGGAGCCGCGGAGCTGCTCGGCCTCCCGTCCCGCCTCGTGCTGGGCGCGCTGATGGGGGTGGCGGGCGGCGGGGCGATGTCCGTCCTGCTCCGGAAGGAGGACCTGGTTCCGGAGGGGATGGAGAACGCCCTGACGCTGGCGCTGGTGCTGGCCCTGTTCGAGGCCAGCGAGGCGCTGCAGCCGGAGAGCGGCATCATGGCCGCCGCCGTGGCCGGCATCGTCGTCGGGAACACCGAGACGCCCGTGGACGAGCAGCTCAAGGAGTTCAAGGAGCAGCTCACCGTGATGCTCATCGGGCTGCTCTTCGTCCTCCTCTCCGCCACGGTGCGGATGGACGCCGTGCTGGCGCTCGGCTGGCCGGGGCTGGCGACCATCGGCCTCCTGATGTTCGTGGTGCGGCCCCTGGACGTGGCCGTCTGCACCTGGGGCTCGGAGCTGGAGCTGCGCGAGCGCGCCTTCCTGAGCTGGCTGGCGCCGCGGGGCATCGTGGCGGCGGCGGTCTCCTCGCTCTTCGCCCAGTGGCTGGAGGCCGCGGGCTTTCCGGGCGGGCGGGAGCTCCAGGCGATGGTCTTCCTGGTCATCGGCGTCACCGTGGTCCTCCAGGGCGGCACCGGGGGGCTGGTGGCCGACGCCCTGGGCATCCGACGCGAGGAAGGGGAAGGGGGCTGGGTCGTGGCCGGGGCGAACGAGCTGGGACGGGCCCTGGCCCGGGGCCTCCAGGCCGGGGGAGGGGAGGTCGTGCTGATCGACGCGAACGCTCGGGTGTGCCAGGAGGCCGAGCGCGAGGGGCTCACGGTGGTCTACGGCGACGCCACCAGCGAGCGGGCTCGCCGCCAGGCCGAGATGAGGCTCCGCCAGGGGATGCTGTCGGTGACGCCCAACTCGGCGCTGAACGTCCTGCTGGCGCGGGAGATCGGCGAGGGGGAGGAGGGCGTCGCCACGGCGGCGGCGCTGGACCTCCGCTCGGGCGAGCTCGGCGAGGGGACCGCCGACCGCGCCGGGGTGCGCACGCTCTTCGGCCGGCCCGTGGAGCTGGACGACTGGCGGCACTGGCTCGACCAGGGGATGGTGGACCTGGCGTACTGGCGGCTCGAGGACGGGACCGAGCGGTCGGCGGGTGACCTGCTGGCGGGCGCCCCGCACGAGCTGCTGGCCCTGGTCCGCCATCGGGACGGCCGGACCGAGCCGGTGACCCGCGACATGGTCCTCGCCTCGGGCGACGTGGTCTTCTTCGCCTGGCCCTACGCCGCCGGCGAGAAGACGGGGAGCTGGCTCGCCGACACCGGCTGGGTCCCGGTGGCGCCGCCCTGATCCCCGCCGGCCCTCCGGTCGGCTCCGCGCCGCGTCGGCCTCCGACGTCCCGGGGGGCTCCGGGGATCCGACCGTCGTCCCCGCCCCCCGGGCTCGGCGTCAGCTCCGGTCCGCGCCGCCCTCCGACGATTCGGCCCGGTCCCCCTCCACCCGCCACCAGCGCCAGAAGAGGACGGTGATGGCGGTCCAGAGCACGCCCCCGCCGCCGAGCTTCATCGTCAGACCGGCCACCTGCTGGTCGGTGAGGGTGTCCACGCCGGGGAAGGGCGGCGCCAGCTCGTAGGTGGCGTAGAGGGGCAGGTCGGCGAAGACCAGGAAGCCGTAGGGCACCGTGACCGGCACGGTGTTCAGGAAGAGGTAGCCGGCCTTCAGGAACCAGCCGAACCACGGCCGATCCGGGACCGGCGACAGGACGGGCCACCAGAAGACCAGCCCCGCGCCCAGCCAGGCCGCGTCCATGGCGAACATCCCCGCCTGGGTGGCCGAGAGGGCGTCCAGGGCCGACGGCACGTGCGTCCCCACCACCACGGCGTTGAAGAACACCAGGGCCGCGACCGGATGGGTCACGGCGCGCACGGCCGCGAGGGCGCGGGGCCGGTCCTCCAGCGCCCGGAACGCCGACGCCGGGGTCCCGAGCAGCAGCAGGGGCGGCACCACGAGCGACAGCACCAGCATCTGGGCCATGTGGACGCTGGCCAGGTAGCTGGCGGCCAGGGGCCCCACCGGCCAGTCGAGCGAGATCCAGAGCAGGAGGACGGCGGCGACCCACCAGCCGGGCCGTCCCCGGAGGTCGGACGCCGCGGCCCCGACGCCGTCCGCCGACGGCCCGGCCGGATGCCGGCGCCGCAGGCGCCAGAGGGCGGCCGCCACCAGCGCCACGAAGATCCAGACGCCCGGGTAGGCCTGCCACGACCAGCTCCAGGGGAGCGTCTGGGCCGAGCACCACCACTGCACGGCTCAGCCCCCTCCGCCGGCCGCTCGCGGGCCTCCGGACGGCGAGCGGCTCACCGGCCGGGGCCCCGGTCCGTCCCGCCGCCGTCCGCCGCCGCGGCCCCGGCCGAGTCGGCCGGGCATCGACGGAGGAGGCGGGGCAGGTCGCGGGCCCAGTCGCGCTGGCGGGTGCCGGCGGGATAGGCCAGCCGGGCCCGGGCGTCGGGGCCGAAGGCCAGCACCTGCGTCCCGTGGCCCACGGTGTAGCCGCCCCCCACCTGGCGGTCCTGTCGGACGGAGGGCGGGAGCCGCAGGCGGCGCTGCAGGTCGGCGACGCGGGCCGAGTCCCCGCGGAGGCCGACGAAGCCCTCGCCGAAGCGGTCCAGCCAGCGGCGCAGCCGTTCCGCCGTGTCCCGGCGCGGGTCCACCGTCACGAAGACCACCCGGATCCGCCGGCGATCGGAGGGCGGCATCTCCTCCAGGACGGCCCCCAGGTTGGCCATCTGGACCGGGCAGACGTCGGGGCAGTGGGTGTAGCCGAAGAAGAGCAGGGTGATCCGGCCCCGCGCCTCCCGGCGCAGGTGGTGCTCGCGGCCCCGGGTGTCGGTGAGGACGGCCGCCGGCATCCGAACCGGCTCCTCGAGCTCGACGCCCCGCCATCCGTCCGGCCCGCCGGGACCGGCGCGGTCCCGCTCCGTCCCGTCGCCTCCGTCGGCGCAGGCGAGGACGAGGGCCGCGGCCAGGGCGGCGGCCATCGGACGGAGGAGGCGGCGGGCGGGGACGTGTCGCACGGGCTCGGTGTCGGGGCTGGAGATCGAGGCGGACCGCGGATCGACCGGACGGCCGGTCCGTCCGGTTCCTACGCCCGCCCGGCCCGCCGGGTCCACGGGCGGGGCCGCCGCGGACCCGGGCCGCACGCGCGGAGCGGATCCTGCACCGGCGGAGGGTCGGTGCAGGACGAGGGCCCGGCGTGAAGCTTGCAACATATCCGGCCGTCGTCGATGCACGGCCTCCCCCGCGACCGGCCGGCGGCGCGCCGGAGGCGTGCTCCGGACCGGAGCCTCCGTCGGCGGGGCAACATCGACCGCGCCCGGGCTGTATGCTGTATCAGGGAATCAGACGGACGGCACACCCGGCTCCCGAGGGGCCGGGTCGGGACATAGATCTCGCACACACCGCAACGGGGAACCGAACACGATGCCCGATACCGAAGAGGCCCAGGCGGGCGGCGCCGAGGAGCGGCGCGTCCCCGCCTTCGACGAGATGGACGACGCGGAGCTCGTCTCGCGGGCTCTCGACGGGGACGAGCGCGCCTTCCAGGCGCTCGCCGACCGATACGAGGACCGCCTCGTCCACTTCGTGAACCGGACCATCGGCGATCGGGACAAGGCCGAGGACCTCGTCCAGGAGACCTTCCTGCGGGTCTACCGGCACCTGCACCGCTACGATCCGGACCGGAAGTTCTCCACCTGGATCTACACCATCGCCAGCAACCTGGCGAAGAACGAGCTCCGGAACCGCTCGCGCGAGCCCCTGGTCCTCTACCAGACGATCACGAAGGACCGGGAGGAGGACGACCGTCCCCTCCAGTGGGAGGACAAGTCCTACCTGCCCGACGACCTCTACAAGAAGCGGGACCTGCGGGAGAAGGTCGAGGAGGCGGTCCAGGAGCTCCCCGACCATCACCGGAAGATCTTCGCGCTGCGCGAGATGGAGGGGAAGTCCTACCAGGAGATCGCCGACATCACCGGCCTCAAGCTGGGCACCGTGAAGTCGAGGCTGAACCGGGCGCGGAACAAGTTCGCCGAGATCATCGAGCCTCGCCTGGACGAGGAGCCCCGGGCCGCCTGAGCGCCGGCCGTCCGCCGTTGGCCCGCCTCCACACCGTCGGCCATTCCACCCGCTCCGCCCCCGAGTTCCGGGAGATCCTCCTGTCCCACGGCGTCGACCTGCTGGTCGACGTCCGCCGGCATCCCGGCTCCCGCCGCCACCCCCACTTCGGCCGCGACGAGCTGGCCGCCGACCTCGACGAGGTCGGGGTCGGCTACCGCCACGAGGAGGCGCTGGGCGGACGGCGATCCGCGTCCGGCGACCTCCGCGACGTGGCGGGCTGGGAGAACGAGGGCTTCCGCGCCTACGCGGAGCACCTGAACGGAGAGGAGGGCCAGGCGGCCCTGGCCCGGCTGGAGGAGGCCGCCCGGGCGGCGACGCCGGCGGTGATGTGCGCCGAGGCCGTCCCCTGGCGCTGCCACCGGCAGATCGTCGCCGACCACCTGGTGGCCCGCGGCCACGAAGTGGTCCACCTGCTGGGCCCCGACCGTACGGACCGTCACCGGCTCCGGGGGATGGCCGAGCCCGCCGGGGACGGTCGGGTGCTCTACCCGCCGGGCGACGGGGGGCAGGCGGAGCTCTTCGCCGACTGAGGCCGTCCCGGCCCGTTTCCTCTGCGGCCGGTCAGGACCCGGGCTCGTCCATCCCGGGGACCTCGATCCGCCAGCGCCCCCCGGCCACGCGGTCGACCTCCACGGCTCGTTCGGTGAACCGACGGACCAGCTCGGCCTGGGTCCGGGTGTGGGCGGTGGGCTCGACGGTCTCGTAGACGCCCCCCGGGCCGGCGGCCAGCGGGGGCAGGAGCTGGTCGGCCAGCCGGGGTCCCACCGGCGGTCCCGCCTCGAGCCACGCCAGCGCCTCCCGGGCGGCCCCGCGGGCCACCTCCTCGGCGGGCAGGCCCTTGCGGCCGAAGCCGGTGAAGACGCCAGTGACGTGCTCGAAGGCGAGGGAGATCATCACGGCGTTGCCCGGGCCGGTCGCCTCCTCCTCGGGCACCTCCACGACCTCCATGGCGTCCGGCCGCAGCCGGAGCATGGCGTGGACGACCGAGGCCTCGCGCTCGGCGATGTGGCGGGGCAGGGCGGAGACCACCGCCCGGACCCGGCGCTCCCGCTCCGGCCCGCGCTCGGTCAGCTCCAGGGGGTCCGGGTCGTCGACGGGCCGGATCCGCAGCCGGACGCGGCCGCCCCCGGCCGGATGGAAGCCGAACCGCTCCAGCTCCGGATCGAGGGCGTGGCCGGTGCGGGCCAGCGCCGGGAGGAGGGAAGCCGCCAGGAAGTCGTGGGGCGGCGCGTGGGCCGCGTGCGTCCCCCCCGAGACGACCACCTCGCTCGCTCCGTCGGCCCCCAGCAGGGGCGGGAGGACGGTCTGGAGCACCAGCACGGCGCTCCCGGCGGTGCCGACGTCGAAGCGGTAGCGTCCGGCGCGGACCCGGCCGGGCCGGTAGACGATCCCGGTGGAGCCGGGCTCCGCGCCCTCCACCTCCGCGCCGCCCACCTCCGCCGCCGCCCGGAGGGCCGTGAGGTGCTGGGGCCGCAGGCCGGGCCGGTCGCGGCCCGCCCGGATCCGTCGCAGCCGGACCGGCCGGCCGGTGACCAGCGACAGGGCCAGGCTCGTGCGGACCACCTGGCCGCCGCCCTCGCCCATGGCGCCGTCGATCTCCAGCATCGTCGTCCCCCCCTCCGTGCCCCGGTCGGGCCGCCGGGGCGACACCGTCCGTCTCCCCTCCATGGTAGGGGTTTTCGGTCCTCGGGCCACGCCGCGGGCCGGGTCGGGGTTCACCCGTCGGGGGCCGGCGGCCCGTCGGCGGCTTCCCCGGAACCGTTCCCCCGACGGGGAAGCTCGACCCGGACCCGGGTGCCGGCGCCGGGACGGCCGGCGAGGCTCAGGCGCCCGCCGGCGTGGCGGGCCCGCTCCCGCATCCCCAGCAGCCCCAGCGACTCCCCCTCCCGGTGCCGTCCGCCGAGGTCCCGGGGGAGGCCCACCCCGTCGTCGACGACCTCGCCCACGACCCGGTCGCGGCCGCGGGCGATCCGCACCGCCACGCGGTCGGCCCGGGCGTGGTCGTGGACGTTGATCAGCGCCTCCTGGAGGATCCGGTAGAGCGTCCGGCGGGCCTCCTCGTCCAGGCAGTCCTCCACCGGCGCCAGGTCCAGCTCCGTCTCGGGCCTCCCCGGCCCCCAGAGGCCGCGGACGAAGGCCCGCACGGCCCGGTCGACGCCGATCTCGTCCAGCTCGGGCGGGTGGAGGCCCCGCGCGATCCGGCGGACCGCCTCCAGGACGTCGGCGGTCTCCGCCCTCATCGCCTCCAGCCGGCGATCACGCTCCTCGGGGTCGTCCGCGCGCCGGGCCAGCCGGACGTGGACCAGCAGGGACGCGAGCCGCTGGGCCGTGTCGTCCTGGAGCTGACGCGCCATCCGCCGCCGCTCCGCCTCTCCGGCCTCCATGGCCCGGACGGCCAGCTCCCGGAGGCGGCGACGGTGACGGGCCAGGCCGTCGACCATGTGGTTGAAGACCCGGATCAGGCGTTCAAGGTCACGGTCCGCCAGCGGCTGGTCGGGCACCCGGTTCGTCTCCGGCGAGCCGCCCGCTCCGATGCGTGCGGCCGCCCGCTCCAGGGCCGCCAGGGGGGAGAGGGCGAGCCGGAGCACCGCCAGGTCGAAGGCGGCCGAGAAGAGGACGCCGGCCGAGGCGGCGCCGGCGACCAGGGCCCAGGCCGGCGGACCGCCGCCCGGCCGGGAAGCGAGCCAGGCGCCGACCCCGGTCGCCAGCCCGAGCGCCGCGGCGTTGGCGACGAGGATCTTGCGGCGCAGGGGCCACCGCAGCAGCCGACCGAGCCAGCCGGGGCGGTCCAGATCGGGCGTGTCCGGCGGGGGGGCGGGGGATGAATTCATGGCGTCCGGAAGGTAGGTTCGCCCGGTCCGGACGTCTGTCGGGAGTTCACGGCGCCCCCCCGTGGGGGATCTCCCGACACCAGGTGCGACGAGCGAGGAGGTCGACGGTCGAGGCCGAGGGCGGTGCGGCGAAGGCGGACCTGGAGCACGCCCCGGTGGCCTACCGGTCGGTGTTCGAGGCCGCCCCGGACGGGATCGTGGTGGTGGACCCCGAGGGCCGCATCCGGGAGGTGAACCCGGCGGCCGAGGAGATGTTCGGCTGGGACGCCGAGGCCCTGCGCGGCGAGGAGGTCGAGGTGCTGGTGCCCGGGCACGCCCGGGCCCGGCACCGGGACGAGCGGGCCGCCTACTTCGACGATCCGCACGCGCGTCCGATGGGCATCGGGATGGAGCTGCGCGGCCGGCGCCGGGACGGCTCGGTCTTCCCGGTGGAGATCAGCCTCAGCCCGCTGCACACCGAGCAGGGCACCATGGTCATCAGCACCATCCGCGACGTCACCGAGCGGCGGCGCCTCCGGCGGTTCGGGGTGGACGCCCTGCAGGCCGCCGAGGAGGAGCGCCGCCGTATCGCCCGCGAGCTACACGACGACACCGCACAGCGCCTGGCGGGCCTGCTGATCCGCCTCCGGCTCGCCCGCCGCACGGAGGATCCGGAGCGCCGGGAGCGGCTCCTGGACGAGGCCCGCGAGGAGGTGCTGGCGTCGGCCGAGGCGGTCCGCCGGATCGCGCGGGGGCTCCGCCCGCCGGCGCTGGAGGACGCCGGGCTGGCCGCCGCCCTGCGGGGCCACGTCCGCCAGCAGGTCGAGCCCACCGACCTGGCGGCGGAGGTGGACGCCTCGCCGGTGGAGGAGCTGCTCGACGAGGACGCGAAGCTGGCCGTGTACCGGATCGTCCAGGAGGCGCTCTCCAACGTGATCCGCCACGCCTCGGCCCGGACCGTCCGGGTCCGCCTGGCCCGCGAGGGGGACGCGGTGGCGGCCGAGGTCGTCGACGACGGCGAGGGCTTCGAGATGGAGGGCCCGGTGGAGCGGTTCGAGGGGGGCCTGGGGCTGCTGGGCATGAAGGAGCGGGCGGCGGCCGTCGACGGCGAGCTGACGATCGAGAGCCGGCCCGGCGAGGGAACCCGCGTCCGGGCGAGGATCCCGGTCGACGGCGGGAGGGAAGCCGATGGCTGAGCCCATCGAGATCCTGCTGGCCGACGACCACGCCATGTTCCGCTCGGGCATCCGGGCCCTGCTGGAGGGCGAGTCCAGCATGGAGGTGGTGGGCGAGGCCTCCACCGGCGACGAGGCCGTCGACAAGGCCCGGCGGCTGAGCCCCACCGTCGTCGTGATGGACCTCTCGATGCCCGAGTCCGACGGCCTCGAGGCGACCCGCCGCATCGCGGCCCTGGACCTGGACACCCGCGTCCTGGTGCTCACCGTCCACGCCGAGGAGGAGTACCTCGTACCGGTGGTGGAGGCGGGGGCCAGCGGCTACCTGACCAAGACCAGCGCCGACCGCGACCTGGTCGAGGCGATCCGGGTCGTGGCCCGCGACGAGGTCTACCTCCCCCCGCAGGCCACGAAGCTGCTTCTGCAGGAGTACAGGGCCGCCGAGGGGGACGAGGACGCCAGCCGCCTCCACGAGCTCAGCTCCCGCGAGCAGGAGGTGCTGGCGCTGACGGCCGAGGGCTTCAGCTCGCGCGAGATCGGCGAGAAGCTCTTCATCTCGCCCAAGACCGTGGACACCTACCGGTCGCGGATCATGAAGAAGCTCGGCCTGAACCATCGATCCGAGCTGGTGCGGTTCGCCCTCCGGGTCGGCCTGCTGAAGGAGGTCTGACCGCCCCCCGGCCGGGGGCTCCTCCCCCGGTCGCCGGCCGGGCTCGCCCCGGCCCCCACGCCGGCGGCCCCCACGCCGGCCCCTCCGTCCCGGTTCCCCGGTCCGGCTCCGTCCGTCTCCCGCCGCCCCCCACCGCACGTCCGCTCCGCTCCCGGGGGCAGCGCGCCCCTCCCGGAACTGTGGGGAAATCCCCGACGGATCGGCGGGGGATCCCCGACACCGTCCCGCGAGACAATGACGACAGACAGGTGAGCAATACCGTCCTACCTTCCGGGCGACGTCGAGAGATCGCCCACGAGCACCCCGCGCCGAGGACCCGAATGACCACCACGCCCCCCCGCGCCCTCGTCCTCCTGGTCGGCGTCCTCCTCCTGGCCGCCTGTGGTGGGGAAGGGGCCTCGAGCTCGGAGGAGGCCTCCGGCCGGACGTCGGACCTGCCGGTCCGCGAGCCCACGGGCGCGGTCGATCCGGAGCTGGCCGACCGGGGGCGGCAGCTCTTCAAGACCCGGGGCTGCGTCTCCTGCCACACCTTCGGGGAGGGCCGCCGCGTGGGGCCGGACCTGGAGGGGGTCGCCGATCGGCGGACGTTCGAGTGGACCTACCACATGGTCCTCGACCCGGACTCGATGGTCCAGAACGACTCCATCGCCCGGGCGCTGCTGTCCGAGTACTTCACACCGATGTCCGACCAGAACGTGAGGCCCGAGGAGTTCCGCGCTCTCTGGGAGTACATGCGCTCCGAGAGCGGGGCGCCCGGGGGGGCGTCATGAGCGGGGCGGCCGCGGCGGAGCGGATCCGGGAGACCGACGACTCACACCACCTCAGCAAAAGGACGAAGAGATGAAGATTCGGCGATGGCTCCGCGGGCTGGCCCTGCCGGGCGTCGCGCTGGCGACGGCCGGCCTGCTGTTCGCCTGCGGCGGAAGCGGGTCCGGCGGCGGGACGGCCGACGTCTCGCAGATCGCCCAGGAGCGCGGGCTCAGCGAGTCCGACGTCGCGGCGGCGGTCAAGACGTACGTCCCCACCGGCGATATGGACGACTACTACCTGTTCGCCTCCGGCGGGCACTCCGGCCAGGTGCTGGTCTACGGGGTGCCCTCGATGCGCCTCCTCAAGGTCATCGGGGTCTTCACGCCCGAGCCGTGGCAGGGCTACGGCTACGGGGCGGAGGAGCACACCAGCCTCTTCGCCCAGGGCCGGATGAACGGCAAGGACATCACCTGGGGGGACACCCACCATCCCGCCCTGTCCGAGACGGACGGCGACTACGACGGCGAGTTCCTCTTCATCAACGACAAGGCGAACCCGCGGATCGGGGTCATCGACCTCCGGGACATGGAGACGAAGCAGATCGTCACCAACCCGCTGATGGGCGCCAACCACGGCGGGGCCTTCGTGACGCCGAACACCGAGTACGTCATCGAGGGCGCGCAGTACGCGGTCCCCCTGGACGGCAGCTACGCCTCGCTGGACGACTACGAGGAGCGCTACCGCGGCGCCGTGACGCTCTGGAAGTTCGACCGCGAGCGCGGCAAGCTGGACCCCGACCGCAGCTTCACCATCGAGCTGCCTCCCTACTGGCAGGACCTCTCCGACGCGGGCAAGGGGCCGTCCCACGGCTGGGCCTTCCTGAACACGTTCAACACCGAGATGGCCACCGGGGGGATCGGGCAGGGCAACCCGCCCTTCGAGGCCGGCGCCTCGGCCAACGACATGGACTACCTGACGATCATCAACTGGGAGAAGGCCGCGGAGGTGGCGGCCGACGACGCCAGCACGACGACCATCCAGGGCCGCACGGTGATCCCCCTGGAGACCGCCGTCGACGAGGGGCTGGTCTACTTCGCCCCGGAGCCGAAGAGCCCGCACGGCGTGGACGTGACGCCGGACGGGAAGAAGCTCGTCATCTCCGGCAAGCTGGATCCCCACGCCACGGTCTACTCGTGGAGCAAGATCCAGCAGGCCATCGAGAACGAGAACTTCTCGGGCACCGACGACTACGGCGTCCCGATCCTCGACTTCGACAGCGTGGTCGACGGCCAGCTCGAGCTGGGCCTCGGCCCGCTGCACACCCAGTTCGGCCCGGACGGGCAGGCCTACACGAGCCTCTTCATCGAGTCGGCCGTGGCGAAGTGGAACTGGCGGACGATGGAGATGGTCGAGAAGCTGCCGGTCCACTACAACGTGGGGCACCTGGCGGCGGCCGAGGGCGACACGAAGTCGCCGGACGGCAACTACCTGGTGTCGCTCAACAAGTGGGCCATCGACCGCTTCCAGTCGGTGGGGCCGCTTCACCCCCAGAACTTCCAGCTCATCGACACGAGCACCGAGGAGATGCAGCTCCTCTACGACGCCCCGGTGGGGATCGGCGAGCCGCACTACGCCCAGATGATCGCCTCGGACAAGATCGAGGCCTGGAACACCTACCCCGAGGTCGGCTTCGACCCGATGGCCATGGAGGTTGACGAGTCGGCGCCGAAGTCCGGCGACGAGCGGATCGAGCGCCGCGACGGCGAGGTGCACGTCTACATGACGGCGGTCCGCAGCCACTTCAACCCCGAGCACATCGAGGTCGAGGAGGGCGACGAGGTGGTGCTGCACGTCACCAACGTCGAGCAGGCCCGGGACGCGACCCACGGCTTCGCCGTCGACAAGTACAACGTCAACGTCAGCCTGGAGCCCGGCGAGACCCAGACCATCCGCTTCACGGCGGACCGGTCCGGGGTCTTCCCCTTCTACTGCACGGAGTTCTGCTCCGCCCTCCACCTGGAGATGACCGGCTACCTGCTGGTGCGGTAGGGCCCGCCCCGGTCCGCGCGCCGAGGCCGAGCGGCGGGTCTCCGGACCCGCCGCTCGCGTATCGGCGCCCCCCACGAGAGGGCCGGTCCGGACCGACGGACGACCGCCGCGCTCCCGCAGCCCCGAGGTGATCGAGATGGACTACACGGACTTCTTCCAGGGACGCCTCTCCCGGCGCAGCCGGGTGGCGATGATGCTGGTGGCCCTGGCGCTGATCCCGGCGCTGTTCCTGCCGGTCTGGGAAATCACCCTCCACGCGCCCCAGTACCCGGAGGGGCTGACCATGGAGGTCTACGCCCACACCGTCACGGGCGACCTCCAGGAGATCAACACGCTGAACCACTACATCGGGATGCACGAGATCAGCCCGGACGAGTTCCCGGAGTTCAACTTCATCCCGTTCTTCCTGATCCGGTTCCTGGGCTTCGCGTTCCTGGCGTTCCTGGTGGCCCGGATGCCCGTGGCCGCCATCGGGTGGATCGACTTCGCCGTCTTCGGCGGCGTCATGCTCTGGGACTTCCAGCACTGGCTGTACGAGTACGGCCACGACCTCTCCCCCGACGCCCCCATCGACATCGATCCGTTCACGCCGAAGCTGTTCGGGGTGACCGAGGTGGGGAACTTCTCGGTGTCCAGCTACCCCAGCACGGCGGCGATCCTGATGTTCGCGGCCGGCCTCGCCGGGCCCGCCATCGTGGCCTGGGAATGGTGGCGGCGGCGGAGGGCGGAGGGCTGAGATGACCGGGTCCCCCGTCCGCGCGGCGGCGATCCTCCTGCTGGCCCTGGGCGCCGGCCCGGCGACCGACGCCGGGCTTCCCGGCGCGGCCGCGGACGCGGGTCCCCCGTCGGCCGATCCGGCCGCGGCCCGACCGGGCCCCGCCGCCTCGGCCGGGACCGGATCGCCGTCGGCCCGGGCCGGGGGCGGGCTCCGGGTGGGCCCGGACGCCCCGTACGCCACGATCCCGGCGGCCCTCGAGGCGGCCGCGGCGGGCGACACCGTCCGCGTCGAGCCCGGCACCTATCCGGGGCCCGTGTCGGTCGATCGCCCGGTCACCCTGCTGGGGGAGGGGCGTCCGGTGATCGACGCCGGCGGCCGCGGCCACGCCGTCGAGACGACGGCCGGGATCGAGATCCGGGGGTTCGTGCTCCGGAACACCGGCAAGGTGGTGGACCGGGAGCACGCGGCCGTGATGGTCCGGGGCGCCCGGGCCGTGGTGGCCGACAACGTGATGGAGGACGTCTTCTACGGCGTCTACCTCAAGGAGGCGCCGGGCTCGATCGTCGCCGGCAACCGGATCGTCGGCAAGGACCTGCCGCCGCCGCGGCGGGGGGACGGCATCCGGCTGTGGTACAGCTCGGGCACCGAGGTCGTGGACAACCGGGTGCGGGGGACCCGCGACGTGGTCGTCTACTTCTCCGACAGCCTGCGGGTGCGGGGCAACGTCATCACCGACGGCCGCTACGGCCTCCACTACATGTACAGCGACCACAACGAGTTCCGCGAGAACGTGTTCCGGAGGAACCAGGTGGGGGCCTTCGTCATGTACTCGCGGGACGTCCGCCTGCGCGACAACGTCTTCGCCGAGGCGCGCGGGGCCAGCGGGATGGGCCTGGGGCTGAAGGACGCCGACGGGATCCGCGCCCGGGGGAACCTCTTCGTGCGGAACGAGTCGGGCGTCTACCTGGACAACTCGCCCCGGGGCCGCGACGCGCGGAACCGGTTCCGGGGGAACCTCTTCCTCTACAACGAGTCGGCGGTCCGCCTGCTGCCCTCGGTGGCCGGCAACGACTTCCGGGCGAACAGCTTCGTCGAGAACACGCGTCCGGCGGTCGTCTCGGGCGGGACGGGGGGCGGCCAGGCCGCCCAGAACGACTGGACGGGCAACCACTGGAGCGGCTACGCCGGCTTCGACCGCGACGGGGACGGGATCGGCGACACGCCGTACGTCCACGCCCGGCTGGCCGACGACCTGATGAGCCGGCACGAGGCCCTCGAGCTCTTCGCGCGGAGCCCGGTGATGCCGGTGCTGGAGGCGGTCCGGCGCTTCTTCCCCTTCCTCGAGCCCGAGCCGGTGGTGGTGGACTCCGCGCCCCGGCTGGCGGCCGACGCGCTGGTCCGGTGGGAGCGATCGCCCCCCGTTCGGGAGGGGACTGCTCGGGAGGGGACCGCCGGCGGGCCCGGCCCCGGGATCGAGGCCCTCGCCGGGGAACCGGCCGCCGCGGAGGGGGAGCGATGAGGGGGGACGCGCCGGCCGTCGGCGTCCGGGGGCTCACCAAGGGCTTCGGCGACCAGGTGGTCCTCCGGGACCTGGACCTGGAGGTGGCCCCCGGTCAGCGGATCGCCCTGCTGGGCCCGAACGGGGCCGGCAAGACCACCCTCTTCCGGTGCCTGCTGGGCACGACGGGCTTCCGGGGCGAGGTGCGGGTGGCGGGCCGGGACGTCCGGGAGCGGGGCCGGGAGGCCCGGGTGCTCACCGGCTACGTGCCCCAGAAGGCGCCCGCCTACGGGATGACCCTCCGGGGGTTCGTGGAGCTGTTCGCGGACCTCCGGGACGTCGGTCCCGACCGGGTCGCGCGCCGGCTGGACGACCTCGGCATGCCCCTGTCCGGGGCCGGGGACAAGCCCATGCGGGCGCTGTCGGGCGGCATGCTCCAGAAGGCGGTCCTGGCGCTGGCCCTGGCCTCGGAGGCGCCGCTCCTGCTGCTGGACGAGCCCACGGCCAGCCTCGATCCCGGCTCCCGGCGGGAGTTCCTCCGGGCCGTCCGGAGCGTCGAGGAGGGACGGACGCTCCTCTTCGCCTCGCACCGCTTCGACGAGATCGAGACGCTGGCCGACCGGGTGCTGGTCCTGCACCGGGGCCGGTTCGCCTTCGACGGCTCGCCCGAGGCGCTGCGCCGCCGGGCCGGGATGGGGGCGCTGCTCTGGATCCGGGTGCCGTCCGGCCAGGTGGACCGGGCCGGCGAGCGGCTGGCGGGCCACCCGGCCGTCCGGTCGGTGCGGCGCGACGGCGTCGGCGTCGAGGCCGAGGTCGAGCCGGCGTCGGTGCCCGCCCTGGTGGCGGGACTCGCCGACGCCGGCCTCGAGGTGCGGGAGGTCCGGACGCTCCCGCCGGCGCCCGACGCGATGATGGAGCGGATCCTGTCGGAGGAGGTCTCCGCGCGGGACGCCCCGGCGGCTGCCGACGGGGCGGGGGGGAGGGCGGCGTGAGCACGGTCCTGCGGCTGGCCCGCCGGGAGCTCGGCGAGGCCATCCGGAACTACTGGTTTGCGGTGAACGCCGGGGTCTTCGTCCTGGGCGCGCTGGCGCTCCTGCTGTTCGGGCAGCAGGACGCCACCGTCCTGGGCTACCGGGGCACGGCCCGGGCCCTGGCCGGCCTCATGCAGCTCGCCCTCTTCCTGGTCCCGCTGATGGCGCTGTTCCCGGCCGCCGCCGCGCTGGCCGGCGAGCGGGAGGTGGGCACGCTCGACTACCTGCTGGCCCAGCCGGTGACCCGGGGCGAGGTGCACGCCGGCAAGTGGCTCGGCGTGGGCGCGGCCGTGGGCCTGTCCCTGCTGCTGGGCTTCGCGGCGGCCGGCGGGGTGGGCCTCGGACGGGGCGTGCCCGCCGGCCTGATGGCGGGCCTGGCGGGCCTGGCCGTGCTCCTGGCGGCGGTCTTCGTGTCGCTGGGGACCTGGATCTCGGCCCGGGCCGCCACCCAGGGGAGGGCCACGAGCCTGGGCCTGACGGTCTGGCTCTTCTTCCTGGCCCTGGGCAGCCTCGGCCTCATGGGGGCTTTCGTCGCCTGGGGCCTCCCGGCGGCGGTCCTGGAGGCCTGGGCCTTCCTGAACCCCGTGGAGGCCTTCCGCCTGGCGATGGTGGTGGTGCTGGACCCGGGCACCCGGGTGCTGGGACCGGTCGGGGCGGACCTGGTGGAGACGCTGGGCCGCCCCCTGGTGGTCGGCCTGGCGGCGGGCTCGCTGGCGGCGTGGACCGGGCTCGGCTTCTGGGCCGGCCGCCGGGCGTTCGAGGCGCCGCTGCGGGAGGGGTAGCCGGGCCCGGGACAGGGCCCGCGGCTTTCCGGTCCCTCGCGCCGGCCCGGCGGGGCCCCGGCCGGCTCGGTCGTGGGGGAATTCCCCACGTGGCGGGGCCCCGTCTCCCGACGCGGGCGTGCCGGCTTCGCCCGACAGACGCGGACCGCGGCGAAGGATAGACTTCCCCCTGCGTTTGGGAGTCGCGGGCGCGGGCGCCGGCCGGGTACCGCCGGCCCCGCCCCGGCCCCCACGGGACGCTCGCGCCGCCCTCCACCCATCGCGCCAGGCGAGGACGCCAGCCATGAACGGGAAGTCAGCGGGTCACCGGCGCGGTCGGCCGCGCGGCCGACCGCCGGGCCGGGAGGGACACGTCGACCGACCCCTGGTCGTCACCTGGGAGGTGACGCGGGCCTGCGGGCTCGCCTGCAAGCACTGCCGCGCCGACGCCGTGCCCGGGCGCGATCCTGGCGAGCTGAGCACCGCCGAGGGGCGCGCCCTCCTGGAGCAGGTGAGGGCGTTCGGCGACCCTCCGCCGGTGGTCGTCTTCACCGGCGGCGACCCCCTCGAGCGTCCCGACCTCCCGGAGCTGGCCGAGCACGGCACCCGGCTCGGACTCACGATGGCCGTCACGCCCGCCTCGACGCCCCGGCTGACCCGCGAGGCCCTCGAGCGCCTGGCGGCGGCCGGCGTCCGTCGCGTGGCGCTGTCGCTGGACGGGGCCACGGCCGAGGCGCACGACGCCTTCCGCCGGGAGGAGGGCTCGTTCGAGATCATCCGTCGCGCCGCCTTCCCCGACGGCGACCTCCCGGTGGTGGGATGAAGAGCCGATGCCCGACGGAGGGCGCCGTCCGCCGCCGCCCGGAGGCCGCCGGTTCGCCGTTGCAGCCCCTCCTCGAGCGCGAAGAGAGACCGTGACCCTCCTCCATTTCCTCAACGTCTCGGTGCACGTGCTCGCCGCCCTCCTGTGGCTGGGCGGCATGTTCTTCCTGGCCGCGGTGGGGGCCCCGGTGCTCCGGGAGCTGGAGTCCCCGGCCGTGCGGGCCCGTCTCTTCCGGCGGCTCGGCGAGCGGTTCCGGACGGTGGGCTGGTGGGCCATCGGCGTGCTGGTGGCCACGGGCGTCGGCAACCTCCACTTCCGGGGCGTGCTGGACGCGGCCGTCCTCGCGTCGCCGGAGTTCTGGTCGGCGCCCTTCGGCCGGGCGCTGGCCTGGAAGCTGGCCGGGGTGGCGGCGATGATCGTCGTGAGCGCGCTGCACGACTTCTGGCTCGGGCCGGCGGCGAAGGAGGCGGGGCGGGGCGACCCGGGAGCCGAGCGGATGCGGCGGTGGGCCTCCCGGCTGGCGCGGCTCAACGCCCTGCTGGGCGTGGCGGTGGTCCTGGCGGCGGTGCGGCTGGCCCGGGGCGGATGATCGGTTTCCGGTGAAAGACATACACTCCTTCACCTGAGGTGAATTCGAGGTCACCATGAACGACGCGAGGACGGGCGGCGAGGACTCCTTCGGCGCGCGGCGCACCCGGGAGCTGGCCGGGACGCCCACGACCTGCTGGGACCTGACGGCCCTGGAGCGGGAGGGGCTGTGCCGGCTCGACCGGCTCCCCTATTCCATCCGGATCCTGCTGGAGAACCTGCTGCGTCAGGAGGACGGGACCACGGTCACCGCCGACGACATCGAGGCGCTGGCCGGCTGGGATCCCTCGGCCGGCGGGGGGCGGGAGATCGCGTTCCACCCCTCCCGTGTCCTGCTGCAGGACCTGACGGGGGTCCCGGCGGTGGTGGACCTGGCCGCCATGCGCGACGCCATGGCCGAGCTGGGCGACGACGCGTCCCGGATCAACCCGCGCTTCCCGGCCGAGCTGGTCATCGACCACTCGGTCCAGGTGGACTCGTTCGGGCGCGAGATCTCCTTCCGGCTGAACGCCGAGAAGGAGTTCGAGCGGAACCGCGAGCGCTACCAGTTCCTCCGCTGGGGCCAGCAGACCTTCGAGGACTTCCGGGTCGTCCCGCCGGACACCGGCATCGTCCACCAGGTCAACCTGGAGTACCTGGCCCGGGTGGTCTTCCGGGAGGAGACGGCCGACGGGCCCGTCGCCTATCCGGACACCCTCGTGGGCACCGACAGCCACACGCCCATGATCAACGGCCTGGGCGTGCTGGGCTGGGGCGTGGGCGGCATCGAGGCCGAGGCCGCCATGCTGGGGGAGGCCATCAGCCTGCTGGTGCCCGAGGTGGTGGGCTTCCGGCTCTCGGGCTCGCTCCCCGAGGGGGCGACGGCCACCGACCTGGTGCTGCGCGTGACCGAGATGCTCCGGGAGAAGGGCGTCGTGGGGAAGTTCGTGGAGTTCCACGGTCCGGGCGTCGGGCATCTCTCGCTGGCCGACCGGGCCACGCTGGGCAACATGTCGCCCGAGTACGGCGGCACCTGCGCGATCTTCCCGGTGGACGACGAGACCCTGGAGTACCTCCGCTTCACCGGGCGCCCCGAGGAGCGGGTGCGGCTGGTGGAGGACTACATGAAGGCCCAGGGCCTCTTCCACGGGCCCGACGCGGCCGAGCCCGAGTACACCGACACCCTGGAGCTGGACCTGTCGACGGTCGAGTCCAGCCTCGCCGGCCCGAAGCTGCCCCAGGAGCGCATCCCGCTGACCCGCAGCAAGGAGGCCTTCCACGACACCCTGGAGGGGCTGGAGCCGGGGGCCCGGGCCGAGGGCGACCCCGTCGGCCGGTGGGAGACGAACGGCGGCGCCGGCGCGGGCGCCGGGGACGGCGCCGCGGCCGTCGCCCGCGAGGCCTCGTCCGGGGTCGAGGTGCGGGTGTCCGGCGAGGACACCCCCGACGGCGAGCCCGCGGCGTTCGAGCTGGACCACGGCGCCGTGGTCATCGCCGCCATCACGAGCTGCACGAACACGTCGAACCCGTCGGTGATGGTGGGCGCGGGCCTGCTGGCGAAGAAGGCCGTGGAGGCCGGACTGGCCCGGAGGCCCTGGGTCAAGACCAGCCTCGCCCCGGGCTCGCAGGTCGTGACCGAGTACCTGGAGGCCGCCGGCCTGATGCCCTACCTGGAGGAGCTGGGCTTCGACCTGGTGGCCTACGGGTGCACCACCTGCATCGGGAACAGCGGCCCCCTGCCGGGGCCGATCTCCGAGGCGATCCGGGAGCACGACCTGGTGACCTGCTCGGTGCTGTCGGGGAACCGGAACTTCGAGGGCCGGATCAGCCCGGACACCCGGGCCAACTACCTGGCCTCGCCCCCGCTGGTGGTGGCCTACGCGCTGGCCGGCCGGATGGACGTCGACCTGCGGGAGGAGCCCCTGGGCCGGGACGGGTCGGGCGAGGCGGTCTACCTGGAGGACCTCTGGCCGAGCCAGGAGGAGATCCGGGAGACGATCCGGAGCTCGCTCTCCAGCGAGATGTTCGAAGAGCAGTACGCCGACGTCTTCGAGGGCGACGAGCGCTGGAAGGCGCTGGAGGTGCCCGAGGGGGAGCGCTACGTCTGGGACGAGGACTCCACCTACGTCCGGCAGCCGCCCTTCTTCACCGGGATGTCGCCCCGGCCCGAGGAGCCGGCCGACATCGAGGGGGCCCGGGTGCTCGTGATGGTGGGCGACGCCATCACCACCGATCACATCTCGCCGGCCGGGGCGATCCCGAAGGACTCGCCCGCCGCCGACTACCTCCGCGAGCGCGGCGTCGACTTCCTGGACTTCAACACCTACGGCGCGCGGCGGGGGAACCACGAGGTGATGATGCGGGGCACCTTCGCCAACATCCGCCTCCGCAACCAGCTCGTGCCCGGGACGGAGGGCGGCTGGACCCGGCACTTCCCCGACGGCGAACGCACCACGATCTTCGACGCGGCCATGCGATACCGGGAGGAGGGCGTCCCGACGCTGGTGCTGGCCGGCGACCAGTTCGGCACCGGCTCCTCCCGCGACTGGGCGGCCAAGGGTCCGGCGCTGCTGGGCGTCGAGGCGGTCCTGGCGGAGGGCTACGAGCGGATCTTCCGGAGCAACGCCATCGGCATGGGCCTCCTGCCGCTCCAGTTCCGGGAGGGCGAGGACCGGGAGACGCTGGGGCTGGAGGGGGACGAGACGTACGACGTCCTCGGCGTGGCCGAGGCCCTGGAGCCGGGCGGCTCCGTCCGGGTGGTGGCCCGCCACCCCGAGCGCGGCGAGACCGCCTTCGAGGCCCGGGTCCGGCTGGACACCGCCATGGAGGCGGCCTGCTACCGCCACGGCGGGATCCTGGAGAAGGTGATCCGCGACCTGCTGGAGGAGGGCGCCGCCGGCTGAGGGCCGCCCGGCGCCAAGACGTCTCAGCCGCCCGGGACGCCGTCCTCCCCGGCGCCGCGGCCCCCGGCTTCGTCGGACCCGCTCTCCCGGCCGCCGGCCAGGCCGGCCAGGAGGGGCCCCACCAGGCCGCCCACCGTGGCGCCGATGAGGGCCAGCACGCCCACGGGGCCGGGGTGCTCGAAGGTCCCGAAGCCGGTGACCCGGTTCAGGTAGAGGCCCAGCCCGAGGAACACCAGCCCGCCGGCCGCCAGGCCGACCAGGGTGGCCCGGAGCTTCCCGCTCACGGCGCCTCCCCCGGGGCCGTGTCGGCGGACGGGGCGGTGTCGGCGGACGGGACCGTGTCGGCCGGGGGATCGGTCGCGGGCTCGTAGACCACGACCTCGCGCGGGATCCCGAGCCGGTGGAACCGGCGCTCCAGGTGGGTCTGCGCCCGCCGCTCCTCCAGCCCCACCCGGATGCAGGCGGGCCCCTGGCCCTCGGGCCGGTCCAGGGCCACGTACCCGGTGCCCGGGACCGAGACGTCGTGCCGGCGGGCCTCCTCCCACCACGTCCGCACCTGCTCGGTCGGGTGGTCGTGCCGGCAGGCCGAGGGCGCCTCCGGCGAGCGCGTCACGATGAAGGCCGCCGACAGGACGAAGAGGAGGACCGGGATCGAGGCCACGGCCAGGCCGGTCCGCCGGTGGTCGTCCTCCTCGCCGCGTCCGGCCGCGGGACCCTTCGCGGGGCCCCCCGTGCCGGGGCCGTCGCCGGAAGCCGGGCCGCTCACGGCGCCCCCCGCGACCGCTCCGACGGCCCGGCCGGCCCGGTGCTCCGGCCGGCCCCGTCCCCCCCGTCCAGCGGCGCGTAGCGGAAGGTGACGCAGCCCCCCTCGGGCCCCGGACAGTAGTAGCTCAGGAACCGGAGCTTGTAGGGCTTCCCCGAGGCCGACCGGACCGCCCACACCGCGGGACGGGCCCGGAGCAGGTGGGAGAAGAAGTCGTAGTCGTACCAGGACTCGAGCAGCGGATGCCGAAGCTCGCCGTCGGCGTCCTCGCGGGTGGTCCGCCACCCGTCTCGCGGCGGCCGGGTCACGGCCGACAGCGCGGTGTCCCCGGTGGGGGACACGGCCGCCTCGCCCGGGAGGTCGGCGCCCCCGTTCACGACGACGTGGAAGCGGCGGACGGCGAGGTCCCAGGTCCCCGTGTCGGCCGACACGATCCGGCCCGACGAGAGGTCGAAGCGGACCCAGTGGTCCGACGAGCGGGCGTCCAGGGTGACGGTGCGCGCCCCGGACGGGTCGGCCTGGCCGACGCCGGGCGCGCGGGTGGTCGGGGAGGGCCGGTCGAGCGAGCGGACCACGAGCCCCACGACCAGGACGACGAAGAGGCCGCCGACGGCCCCGAGCCACCAGGGAAACGGTCCGTCGATCCCCCGCATGCCCGGCCCTCCTCAGGACTCCGGACGGCCGAGGACCTTCCCCAGCTTCGCCAGGTAGAGCCCCAGCGCCGCCGCGGCCCCGGCCGCGGCCAGGGCGACCGCCAGGTCGGCCGTCCCGCCGTCGCGGGCGAAGGCCACCACGCGCCACGCCCCGAAGCCGAGGCAGAAGAGGATCCCGCTGGAGATCAGGACCTTGTGGAAGCCGATCAGCGACATGGCCGGCGGTTCCCGCGTCCGGGGAGCGTGCGGTCGGTCCGGCGTCGCGTCTCCGGCCCCGGCCCGGCGGCCCGGCGGGAGCCCTCCCGTTTGCGCCGCCGGCCGCGAGGACGAAGTTACGGACGCCCGTCGGGGAACGTACGTCCCCCTTTCCCGGAGCGACAACTCGAACCCCGCCCCCGGAGAGCCGGAGACGCCATGGAGCCGGAGACCGCAGGCCAGGAGGACCGGGCCCGACGCGCCAAGTACCGGCAGGCCGCCTTCGTCTACCTGCACGTGGGCCTGCTCTACGAGGCGGCGGTCTGGAGCATGGCCGGGGCGGGCGTCCTCCCGGCCGGCCGCGGCCCGGTCTGGGTCTGGCTGGCGGTGGGCGCGGCCATCGTGGCTTTCGTCTTCTGGGGGCTGTGGTCGTGGCGGAACCGGTGGTTCGCCCGGGCGATCTGGGCGCTCCACGCCCTCCGGCTCCCGGCCCTGATCGAGGGGGCCTTCTTCCCCGCCGCCGGGGCCTCGCTGCGGCCGGCCTTCTACCTCGTCGCGCTGGCCGTGGTGCTCGTCAACCTGGGCTTCCTGGCGCGGGCCGGGTGGGACCTGTGAGCGAGTACGAGATCCGGACCTACGGCGAGGTCGAGGGGGAAGACCGCTCGGACCTGGCCGGACAGGTGGACGAGCAGCGGGCCCGCGTCCGGCGCCGGCTGGAGGAGGTGGACCGGCTGGTGGCCGTGATGAGCGGGAAGGGCGGGGTCGGGAAGAGCTTCGTGGCCACCGGGCTCGCCGCGAGCCTGGCGGCGGAGGACGAGCGGGTGGGCCTGGTGGACGCCGACCTGGACAGCCCCACCGCGGCCCGGATGCTCGGCGCCGACCGCACGTCGCTCCGGGTCGGCGAGCGGGGCGTGGCGCCGGTCGAGGCGGCCGGCGTGCGGCTGATCTCCACCGACCTCCTGCTGGAGGCCGACGCGCCGCTCCGCTGGCGCGAGCCCGACGGCGAGAGCTTCGTCTGGCGCGGCGCCCAGGAGCAGGGCGTCCTGCGCGAGTTCCTGGGCGACGTGACCTGGGGCCGGCTCGACTGGCTCGTGGTGGACCTGCCGCCGGGAACCGGCCGCCTGGAGCAGCTCCTGGAGCTGGTGCCGGAGCCGGCCGGCCTGGCCGCGGTGACGCTGCCGGGCGAGGCGTCCCGGACCTCGGTCGAGCGGAGCCTGCGCCTGGCGGCCGACCGGGACGCCCCCCTGGCCGGCGTGGTGGAGAACATGGCGGGCTACACCTGTCCCGGCTGCGGGCGGACGGGCGGGCTCTTCCCCGGCGATGCCGGGGAGCGCCTGGCCGAGCGGTTCGCGGTCCCGCTGCTGGGGTCGGTGCCCTTCGACCCCGACGCGGCCCGCCTGGCCGGCGAGGGCCGCCCGGCCGACCTGCTGGCGGAGACGGCGGCGGGCGAGGCGCTGCGCGCCGGGGCCCCCCGCCTGGCGGGCGCCGTCCCGGCACCCGGAACCGAGGAGGGAGACGGCGGATGAAGTTCCTGTGCGTGGAGTGCGACGAGCGGATGGAGTTCGCCGACCGCCAGCAGCCCGGCGACGGCACGCTGGCGGCCGTCTTCGAGTGTCCCGCGTGCGAGCGCGCCGTCGGCATGCTCACCAACCCCATGGAGACACAGCTCGTCTCGTCGCTGGGCGTGCAGATCGGCGGGCGGACGGTGGACCGCCAGCCCCTGGAGGACACCCGGCGTCAGGTCGAGTCGGGCCGGGCCGACGCCTTCGACGAGGCGGACGGCGCGGCGGCGGCCGGGGCGGGGGAGGACGGGTCGTCCGGCGCCGGGGCCTCCGGCGAGGGCCCCGACGGGGAGGCGGCCGACGGGGACGGCGTCACGGTCGAGTGGACGCCGGACGCGGCCCGGCGGCTGCAGCGGGTGCCCAGCTTCGTCCGGGGGATGGTCCACCGCATCTACACGGACTGGGCGGAGGAGCGCGGCATCGAGGAGATCACGCCGGAGGTCATGGACCGGGCCCGGAGCGACCTCGGGCTGGAGGGCATGTGAGGCGGTCGAGCCGGGGGCACCGGGGAGGAACCGGATGAGCGAGGGCGATCCGCGCTACGAGCGCGAGGTCCACGGCCTGAAGGTGGAGGTCGACCTCGACCTGTGCGTCGGCTTCGGCGACTGCGTCGACGCCTCCCCGGACTGCTTCGAGCTGAACGACGAGGGCCTGGCCGAGTTCACCGATCCGGAGAGCGTCGACCGGGAGACCCTCCTGGAGGCGTGTCGGGCCTGTCCGGTGGACGCCATCACGGCCACCGACGCCGAGGGGAACGAGCTGGCGCCGTGAGCACGGAGGCCGGCCACGGGCCGGCCACGGCCGGCGGCGCGCCGGGAGGTCGGCCCGGGACGTCCCCGCCGCCGGGGGAGGGGCCGCCCGCCTTCCGCCTGTCCGACGTCTCGCACGCCTATCCCGGCGGGGCCGGCCGGGCCGTGGACGGCGTCGACCTGACCGTCCGGGCCGGGACCGTCCTGGGCCTGATGGGTCCCAACGGGTCGGGCAAGTCCACGCTCCTCTCGATCCTGGCCACCGCGGTCCGGCCGGACGCCGGTCGCGTCGATCGGCTGCCCGGTCGGGTCGCCTCGGTCGACGAGGCGCGCCGCCGCACGGCGGTCGTGTTCGACGGCTCACCCTTCGCGGAGGCGCTCTCGGGCCGCGAGAACGTGATCCGCCTGCTGGACCTCCGCGGGGTGCCCGGCGAAGCGGCGGCCTCCCGGGCCGACGCGTGGCTCGCGCGCTTCGGCCTGGAGGAGCGGCGCGACGATCCGGTGCGGGCCTACTCGCACGGCATGCGCCGGAAGGTCGACCTGGCGGCGGCCTTCGCGGCGGAGCCGGATCTGCTCCTGCTCGACGAGCCGCTGGGCGGCCTGGACGCGTCGGCCCGGGAGGAGCTGGCGGCGGCCCTGGCGGAGCACGCGGCCGACGGCGGGGCGGCCGTGGTGGCCGACCACGGGCCCCGGTTCCTGGCCGACGCCTGCGACCGGGTGGCGTTCCTGCTGGACGGCCGGATCCTGGCCCGCGGGACTCCCGCCGAGCTGATGGAGGCCGTGGAGGGGACGGCCACGGTGACGGTGGAGCTGGCCACCGGGGGCGGCGACCCCCTCCCGGGGGGGCTCCCCGACGGCGTCGAGCCGGTCGGCCGCCGCGGGGCGGAGGTCCGGTTCCGGGCCCCGGGCGGCCGGGCCCTGCCGGAGATCTGCGACGCCCTGCTGGCGGCCGGCCGCGAGATCGTCTCGGTCCGGGTCCGACGCCCGGACCTGGACGACGCCTTCCTGGCCCGGGCCGGTCGCCTCCCGGACGAGGAGGCGGCGTGAGCGGGGCCGTCTGGCGGCTCTCGTGGGCGCGCCACGGGGCGCGGCCCCGGCGCCTGCTCTGGAGCGTCGCCGTCCCGGTGCTCCTGCTGGCGCCGGTCGCGGCCAGCCCCGCGCCGGCGCCTCACCGCACGGCGGTCTACGTGATCTTCGTGGTCTTCTTCGGCCTGTTCGGCGGCGCGGTGCCGCTGATCCGGGAGGGCGAGCGGGGCTGGATCCGCCGCGTGCTGCTCACCGGCTGCGGGGTCCGCCGGTGGATCCTCGAGCGGAGCGCCGCCCACGCCCTCCAGGACGTCCTCCAGCTGACGCCGGCCCTGGCGGCGGTCGTGTGGCTGGAGGGGGCCGCCGGCCGGCCCGGCCTCGTCGCGGCCGCGGCGCGGGCGGTGGCGGCGGCCCTGGCGGCGGCCATCCTGCTGGGCGCGCTGGCGTCGGC